>JANYAK010000021.1 GCA_025361335.1 Coriobacteriia bacterium | reverse complement strand
GCTGCAAGGCAAGCTCTACAAGCTCAACGCCCGCAAGAACCCGAGATGGAAAGAGGAGGTGGAGGCACCCGAGCTCGAGTACATTGATTCTGAGGCAGCGAATCAGGTCCTCGAGTACCTTTCATTATGAGGCACTACGCGCGCGAACAGAGCGCGCCGAGGCCCGTTCGGACCTCACGCGTAGGAGCGGCTGGGCCGCGCGGGTCTCACACGTTGAAGCGGAAATGCATCACGTCGCCGTCCGCGACGACGTAGTCTCGTCCCTCGATGCGCAGTTTGCCAGCGGCCTTCACCGCCGCCTCGGTCTCCAGCGCGTCGTAGTCCCCGTACGCGATCACCTCGGCCTTGATGAAGCCCTTCTCGAAGTCCGTGTGGATGACACCGGCGGCCTCCGGAGCCTTCGCCCCGATGCGGACCGTCCAAGCGCGGACCTCCTTCGGCCCTGCCGTGAAGTAACTCTGCAGCCCGAGCAGCCGATAGGCCTCGCGTATGAGCGCGTTGAGGCCCGGCTCCTGGAGGTCCAAGGCGTCCAGGTACTCGGTGGCCTCCGCCGCACCCAGCTCGGCGAGGTCGGCCTCGACCTTCGCGCAGATCCTGATGGGGACGACCCCGTCGATCGGCGCCAGATCGGTGTGGATGTCGGCCTCGTCCACGTTGGCCACGTACAGCATCGGCTTCATGGTGAGCAGGTGCAGGTCCCCCGCCATGTCCCTCTCCTCGTCGGTCATCTCCATGCGCGCGGCGCGGTGGCCGACCTCCATCCAATCCCAGAGCCGCTTGGCCACGACGAGCTTCGGCTCCAGCGCCTTGTCGCGCTTCACGTCCTTCTCGAGGCGCGACAGCGCCTTCTCCAGAGTGCCGAGGTCGGCGAGCACGAGCTCGGTGCGGATCGTCTCGACGTCGCCCGCGGGGTCGACGCGCCCTTCGACGTGCACCACGTCGGGATCCGAGAAGTAGCGCACGACCTCGCAGATCGCGTCGGTCTCGCGAATGTTGGCCAGGAACTTGTTGCCCAGGCCCTCGCCCTCGTTCGCCCCCTTGACCAGACCGGCGATGTCCACGAACTCGACGACGGCCGGCATCAGTCGTTCGGGATGGACGAGGGCGGCGAGCCGGTCGATCCGGGAGTCGGGCACGGGCACGACCCCCACGTTCGGATCGATGGTGGCGAACGGGTAGTTGGCGGCCACCCCCGTCTTCTTGGTCAGCGCGGTGAAGAGGGTGGACTTGCCGACGTTCGGCAACCCGACGATGCCGATGGATAGGGACATGTGAGAGGGCTCCTTGTCCGCGAGGGCACCGCTTCTTGGCCGGCGCCGGGAGACGATATCAGGCGGGGGTATCCCCGTACAGCGAGAGCATACGCTCGGCGTTCGCACCGGGTGTGTAGCGCGTCGACGAATCGACGGCGTTCGCGGACAGGCGCGCCCGCAGGGCCGGATCGCCCAGCGCCCGGGCGATTGCCGCTCCGAGCGCACCAGGCACGTCCTCGGCGAGCAGTCCGTTGACGCCGTCCGCGATCCGGTCCTCGAATCCCGGGGCCCGCAGTGAGACCGTCGGGCATCCGCATGCCATCGCCTCGACCACCGTGAGCGGGCCCGTCTCCGATCGGGAAGCGCTGACGCCGATGTCCGCCGCTGAGTACCACAGGCCGAGTTGTTCGCCTCCGACGGCACCCAGGAGTCTGACGCGCTGCTCGAGCCCCAACCTCTGGACCCGCCGTCGCACGGCGCTCATGCGCACCCCCCGGCCCGCAAGGACCAACCGGGCGTCGGGCAACTGCCGGCAACATACGGCGAACTCCTCGATGAGCACGTCGATGCGCTTCTCGTCAGCGATCCGTCCCACGTAGAGGGCGATGGGCTCGTCGCCGATCCCCAGCGTCGCGCGCGCGCGATCCCGGTCCGTGCAGACGATGCGATCGGTGTCCGCGGGCGCCTCGAGCATGTCGATGCGGGTGCTCACCCCGATGTCCTCCATCCACGTCACCACGCGCGAGGACGGGGCGAACACCAGATCACATCGGTCGACGAACGCCCGGGTGCGCCGGTTGAGCATCGGCTTGAGAGGCTTGCCCAGGCCCCAGTAGTACTCGTCGAGATAGTCGGTGTAGACGGAGTGGCACGTGAACACGATCTTGGCGCCGATCCGTCGCCCGAGGCTCACGCCTTCGAGGCCGAGCAGGATCGGGTGGTGGATGTGCACGACATCCCATGGGCCCCGCACGGCCTCGTCGGGCAGGCCTCCGAGGATGGGCGCCACCTTGAAGTCGGAGTCGAGACCGATCCAGGCCGGCAGCTCGATCACGCCCGGCTCGCCCGCCGGCCTGCGGTCGTGCGCGTAGGTGAGCACCGCCACCTCATGGCCCCGAGCGCGCAGCTCACGGACCGAGAGCGCCACCCACATGGCCACGCCGTTGCGCGCGGGCGCGTACGTGTCGGTCACCATCAGGATGCGCATCGAGTGCTCGGGTCCCCCTCGGCCTCACGGCTGACGTGCATCAGTCTACCCCGTGTGCGCCCGGCGGCGACACGCGGGCGCACACGGGAGGCCCCGCACCATCGCGAGGCCTCCCGTGAGGATCATCGTGCTGGTGACGCCTAGTACATCCCGCCGCCCATGCCGCCCATGGCGGCCGCACCGCCGTCGGACTTCTCGGGCATGTCCGCGATGGTCGTCTCGGTGATCAGGATCAGCGCCGCGATGGAAGCCGCGTTCTGCAGAGCAGTCCGCGTGACCTTCACGGGATCGATGACACCCATCTTGACGAGGTCGCCATACTCGCCGGTCGCGGCGTTGAGCCCCTCGCCCTTCTTGAGGGACTTGCACTTCTCGACCACGACAGAGCCCTCGAAGCCGGCGTTGTCCGCGATGACGCGCATCGGCTCGCTAAGGGACTTGCGGATGATCGCCACGCCGATCGCCTCGTCGCCGTCGACCTTGAGCTTGTCGAGCGCGGGCGTCGCGTTGATGAGGGCGATGCCGCCTCCGGCGACGATGCCCTCTTCCACAGCCGCGCGGGTCGCCTGGAGGGCATCCTCGATGCGGTGCTTCTTCTCCTTCAGCTCGACCTCGGTGGCCGCGCCGACCTTGATGACCGCGACGCCTCCGGACAGTTTGGCCAGGCGCTCCTGCAGCTTCTCCTTGTCGAAGTCGCTGTCGCTGTTCTCGATCTCGTTCTTGAGTTGACTGATGCGCGCCTTGATGTCGGCTTCGTTGCCGGCGCCATCGATGATGGTCGTGCTGTCCTTGGTGATCTTGACCGTCTTCGCGCGACCCAGGTCCGTGAGGACGACGCTGTCGAGCTTGAGACCGATCTCCTCGGAGATGGCCTTGCCGCCGGTGACGATGGCGATGTCCTCGAGCATGCGCTTGCGGCGGTCGCCGAAGCCGGGAGCCTTGACAGCGACGCAGTTGAACGTGCCGCGCAGCTTGTTGACCACGATGGTCGCGAGCGCCTCACCCTCGACGTCCTCGGCGATGATGAGCAGCTGCTTGCCGGACTGCATGACCTTCTCGAGCACCGGAAGGAGGTCTTGGATGGACGAGATCTTCTGGTTCGCGATGAGGATCAGCGGCTCGTTGAGCACGGCCTCCATGCGGTCAGGGTCCGTGATCATGTAGGGGTTGATGTAGCCCTTGTCGAACTGCATGCCCTCGACCGTCTCGATGTCGATGCCGAAGGTCAGGCCCTCCTCGACCGTGATGACGCCGTCCTTACCGACGACCTTCATGGCCTCGGCGATCTTGGCGCCGATCGCCTCGTCGGCGGCGGAGATGGCGCCGACCTGGGCGATCTCCTCCTGGGTCTCGATGTCCTTGGCGTCCTTGGCGATCTGGTCGACGACCGCCTGGACGGCCTTCTCGATCCCGCGCTTGATGGCCAGCGGGTTCGCGCCAGCCGCCACGTTGCGAAGACCCTCGCGGACGATGACCTGCGCGAGCAGGGTCGCCGTGGTCGTGCCGTCACCGGCGACGTCGTTCGTCTTGGTGGCGACCTCCTTGACCAGCTGGGCGCCCATGTTCTCGATGGCGTCCTCGAGCTCGATCTCCTTGGCGATCGTCACGCCGTCGTTCGTGATGGTCGGCGCGCCGAACTTCTTCTCGAGGACCACGTAGCGGCCCTTGGGGCCGAGCGTGACCTTGACGGCGTTGGCGAGCTTGTTCACGCCGGCCTCGAGGCCTCTCCGGGCCTCCTCGTCGAACTTGATGTCCTTGGCCATAAGGGTGTTCCCTCCTAGATTCCTTCTCGCGGACTTGAGCGCCCCGCGTCCGCGGAGCGTGGTGGCGGACGAACTACTTGCCGGTCACTATCGCGTAGATGTCGTCCCCGCGAAGGATCAGGTACTCGTCGCCGTCGATCTTGAACTCCTGGGCACTGTACTTCCCGTAGATGACGACGTCGCCGACCTTGACGTCCATGGGGACCCGCTGGCCCTTGTCGTCGAATTTGCCCTCGCCCACGGCGACGACGCTCCCCTTCTGGGGCTTCTCCTTGGCGGTGTCCGGTATGAACAGACCCGACTTGGTCTGCTGCTCGGCCTCACTCGCCTTGACGACCACGCGGTCGCCCAGTGGCTTGAGTTTCATGCCCTGCCCTCCAAATGTTCGTCCGATCATCAGGAACGATGCCGCGGGAGCGCCGCTTCTGGACCGCGTCGCTCCCACCGTGTCGCCGCTCACGTACATACCCCCCGGGATGCCTCACCTAGCAGTCGTGGGGCGAGAGTGCCAACACCTCGGTGATTCTACCGAGGCGGTACGACACGCGCAAGACCTGTGTCCGCGTGAAACGCGCAATCTGACTCGAGTGCGCTCACATCGAGCGAGACGCGGGTGCGCGGCGCTCACCGCTCGGACCGCCCTGACTCCTCAGCTCAGGCCCAGGTCGGGAAAGGCGTCGGCGGAGAGGCCGATCGTCTCGCCTCTCCACAGGCGGAAGTGCGCCGCCGCCGCGATCATCGCCGCATTGTCGGTGCACAGCGCCAGCGGCGGAACGCTCAGCCGGACGCCTTCCTCGGCGAGCGCGACGCGCAGAGCCTCTCGCAGCGCCGCGTTGGCCGCCACCCCGCCGCCCAGGCAGAAGGTGGTCACACCGCAGGCCTTGGCCGCGCGGACCGACTTGGCGACCTGCACGTCGATCACCGCGGCCTGGAAGGATGCGGCCAGATCACGAGGATCGACCTCACGGCCCGCGCGTCGCTCGCTCGCCAGATACGTGACGACGGCCGTCTTGAGGCCCGAGAGAGAGAAGTCGTAGTTGTTCGAGTGCAGCATCGCGCGCGGAAAGCGGATGGCCCCGGGGTCGCCCTCGGCGGCCAGTTTGGAGAGCACCGGCCCGCCAGGGTAGCCCAGGCCGAGAGCCTTGGCCACCTTGTCGAATGCCTCACCCGCGGCGTCGTCCAGAGTGGAGCCGAGCGTGTGATACTCGCCCCACGCGGGCACGTGCACGAGGGACGTGTGGCCGCCCGAGACGAGCAGCGCCACGAGCGGCGGCTCCACCGTCTCGTCGGCGAGCACGTTCGCGAACAGATGACCTTCCAGGTGGTTCACGCCCACCAACGGAAGGCCCGTCGCCGCCGCCAATCCCTTCGCATACGCCAAGCCCACTACGAGCGCGCCGACGAGGCCCGGCCCGTGCGTGACCGCGAGCGCCGTGAGATCGGACATGCCGACGCCCGCGACTTCCAGGGCCTCGTCCACGACGCCCACGATGGCCTCAACGTGCTTGCGCGAAGCGATCTCGGGCACGACGCCGCCGAAGCGGCGATGGAAATCGACCTGACTCGCGACGACGCTCGACAGGATCTCGCGTCCGTCGCAAAGCACGGAGGCTGCCGTCTCGTCGCACGACGTCTCGATGGCCAGAAGAAGGTCGCCGTGCGACGTGGAATCTCCGTCGGGGACGGTGCGCTTCAGGCGTACTCCTTCCAGCGCCGCCCTCGAGCGCTCGCGCATCCGTCGGGCCGCAGCCACGGCTTCGGGAGCGGCGAAGTCCCCGGTCCACATCACCAGCCCGTCTTCGCCGCTGTCAGCGTAGTAGCCGCGACGAAGACCGGCTTCGCAAAACCCCGCCGAGCGATATAGCGCGATCGCGGCGGCATTGGAGGGGCGCGCCTCCAGCGTGAGGCGGCGCAGGCCGCGCGCCTCAGCTTCGTCGACCAGCGCCGACAGCAGGGACGTGCCCAGACCCAGACCCCGGGCCTCATCACGGACCGCCATGTTCATGACGTGCCCCACGTCCTCGACGATCATCAGCCCCGCATACCCGAGCAGGCCCCACGGCGAGTCCGCCACCACCCAGTACCTCGACGCGTCCTGCGCAAGCTCGTCCACGAACATCCCGCGAGTCCACGGCGTCGGGAAACACGACGCCTCGATGTCGAGGATCCGCGCCAAGTCGGACTCGCGCATGGGACGGATGCGCGCGGTCATCGGCTGTCGCCCTCGGCCCGGGGGCCCGCGACCCCGCTGCCGGTCAAGCCGGCCGCGCGGCCGTCGGAGACGGCCTCGTTCTCCTCCGCGTCCGACAAGCGGGTGTAGATGGGCAGCACCATGCCGGCGCCACCCTCGGCGGCCGTTCCGCCCGCCCGCCATGCCGCACCGAGCAGCGACGCGCCCGTCGGGGTCCACATGGCGGGAGGCGCCACCTCGGCGCGCTCGCCCAGAACAGCGATGAACACGTCGGCGTACTTGAGGAGACCCTCGCCGGCCAGCAGCAGGGGCTCGCGGACCTCGTTGGCCCATCGCGCCGCGACCTCGGCGGGCGCGCAGACCGTGTCCGGGGCCAGGCGGACGACCCGCCCTCCTTCGCAGCGGAAGAGCGCGGGGTAGACCTCACGACGCATCGCGTCACCGACCACGCCGACCAAGCCCTCCCGACCAGCGAACCGCTCGGCGATCGCATCGAGGGTCCCGACGCCGAAGAGTGGCACGCCCAGGCCCTGCGCGAGCCCCTTCGCGGTGGCGATGCCGATCCGAACGCCCGTGAACGAACCGGGCCCGCGGCCGGCCACGACGACGCGGACATCCCGCACAACGTGGTCGCAATCCTCGACGAGACGGGTGATCATGGGCACCGCGTGAGTGAGCGCGGCGCGATGGCTGGAGACATTGGCCTCTCCGAGGACGAGCGGCTCCGCCCCGATCTCGTGCGGCCACGATCCGAGCCCGACGGCGCACTCCGACGTGGCCGTGTCGAGAGCGAGTACCAGTCTCACGCGGCACCCGCGCTCGAGCGACGCAGCCCCTCCGCCACGGCAATGGCGCGATCGCCATGCGGGACGATCGTGATGCGTCTGTCGGCCTCGCCCGTGACTTCCATGGCGACGTCGAGCCGATCGTCGGGCATCTCGGCAGGGAACCGGTCGGCCCATTCCACCACGCTCGCACCGTCCGCCTCCAGGGTGCCGTGAAAGTCGATGTCCTCGAGCTGGTCGGCGCGTTCCAGCCGGTACAGGTCGAAGTGGTACATGGGGACGGTTCCCCGATGCACAAGGAGCAGGTTGAAGGTAGGGCTCGGTACCGGACCCTCGATGCCGAGCCCACGAGCGACTCCTTGGGCGAAGCACGTCTTCCCGGCCCCCAGATCCCCGGACAGCCCGACGACGTCCCCCGGTGCGAGAAGCGCCCCGAGGCGCTCACCGAACGCCACCGTCTCGTCGGCGGAGCCCGTCGTCACCACGAGAGGTGCCCCCGCGTCTCCTCGATCCAGGACGGCCTTCAAGCGCGTGAAGTCGTCGAACAGGAGCGGCCGATTCGAGGCGTTGTACAGGGCGGCCGCCGGATGCAGGACCGGCACGATCCTGCGGCCACCGACGCGATACAGCTTGCCCCGCAGCGCGGTGATCCCGACGGTCGTGTCCAGCATGTACTGCGTGGCGAACTTCCCCAGGGTGGAGATCACCTTGGGCGACACCAGCTCGATCTGCCTCGCGAGGAAGGGCGTGCATGCCGCGATCTCGACAGGCATCGGATCCCGGTTCCCCGGCGGACGGCACTTCACCACGTTGGCGATGAACACCTGCTCGCGCTCGAGGCCTATGAAGGCGAGCAGTTCGTCGAGCAACTTGCCTGCCGCGCCGATGAAGGGCTCACCCGTGAGGTCCTCATTGCGACCCGGTGCCTCGCCGATGAACATGAGCTCGGCGTGCGGGTCGCCGGAGCCGAAGACCAAGGTCGTGCGACTGTCGCCGAGAGGGCACCTGTGGCAGTCGCCCACATGCTCCCTGAGGGACCCCAGGTCCAGGCAGTCCGCGGGCCCGCCTACAACCACGTGGTGACCTCCTCGAGCGGACGCCGCGCGGGCTTGCCCGCAGCCTCAGCCGAATGCCCGATCGGGAGCACGGCGACAGGGGTCAGCGGCGCGGGGACGCCGATGGCCTCGCGCACCGCGCCGTCGTCGAACGCCCCGACCCAGCATGAGGCCAGCCCCCTGTCGACTGCCGCGAGCAGGATATTCTCGACGGCCGCCGCCGTGTCCTGGATCGAGTAGAGCTGTTCGCCGCGGGCGCCGTAGCGAGCGGCGCATGGTCTCGGGTCGACGCACACGACGATGACCACGGGTGCGGCCGTCGCCCAGCGCTGGTGCATCGCGGCGCCCAGACGCTCCCGCGCATCCGCGCTGCGGACGACCACGAAGCGCCACGGCTGGATGTTTCCGGCCGTGGGCGCGCTGGCACCTGCGTTCAGCAAGGCGGTCACGTCGTCATCGGTCACCGCCAGCTTGGTGTTGAAGTGGCGTACGCTTCGGCGGCGCTCGATGACCTGCGAGAACTCCATAGCTCCTCATTCCTGTGGCATCCGGCCTTGGGTTCGCGCGCCTTGGGGGCAGGCCTGCCCGGCGTCCATTCTAGGGAGGGCGCCGCGCGTGGACAACACTCGACCCGGCGAAGAAGGGCCCTGGGAAGGATTCGCGCTCGAGATGTCGAAGCACTACGCTTGGAAAGGGTGGTGAGCACTACGATGCCTATGGACAATCAGAATCCGGTCTCCGCCGAGGACATCGGGATGCGCACGTTCCAGATCCGCAAGGCCAGGGCCGTCGAGAGGGCGATGGAGCGCATGCGGCATGGTTTGGCGACCGAGTGGTCGTTCCTCTCGCTCGCCGAGGTCGAGGCTCTCGGCTGGGTGCTGGGTGAGCTGTGGGCCTATGTGGCGCGGACCGAGTGGGACGACTTGCACTTCAGCAAGCTCACGATGTCCGACATACGCTCGATCCTGACACACGCTCGTGAGATCGCGAACAACGATCGCAACAGCGTCGAGGCTCTCGGTGATGTCTACGCGATAGTCGCTGCGAAGAGTTGATCGTTGTTCGCGATCTCACGAGCGTGTGTCAGGATCGAGCGTATGTCGGACATCGTGAGCTTGCTGAAGTGCAA
>JANYAK010000020.1 GCA_025361335.1 Coriobacteriia bacterium | reverse complement strand
CCGCGTTCGCGGCGCCCTCGCTGGGATACAAGCCCTATGCGCCTCTAGGCGTGCTCTGCGAGCTTCGCGTGCTGACCGCAGTAGAGCCCGCCGTCCTTCGCCTTCTTGGGACAGAGGCGACCGTCCTTCATCGTCGCCTTGCACAGTCCGTCCGTGGCGGCGACTCCTTCGTGCGTACGGCAATACCGGGCCCCTTGGAGTGCCTTGTTGCGGCAGCGGGCCCCTGAAGAGGTGGACGCCTGGCAACGATCCTCCTCGACTCCGCCCGCCGCCCTCAACACCGCGGCCGCCACGTCGTCGTCGATGGGAGGCAGCATCGCCCCGAAGTCGACGAGCTCGATGTTGTCCCGGTTCACGTCGATGCCGGCGAAGAACGCGGCCGCCTCTTCCTCCGTCAGTCCGCCCTCTTCGATCAGCGACTGGGGAGTGGGCAGCATGGCCTCGAGCTCCTTGAGCTCGGACGGCGCGAACTCCGGAAGGGGACCAGCGGCCTCGTCGGCGCTCCACTCGGCCTTCTGGCCCTTGTAGGTCAACATGACGCCGCGGTACCGCTTCATGCCGGTGGCCGCCGGGATGAGCTTGCCGATGATCACGTTCTCCTTGAGGCCGAGCAGCTGGTCCTCTTTGCCGGCGATCGCGGCGTCGGTCAGCACGCGCGTGGTCTCTTGGAACGACGCTGCGGACAGGTAGGAGTCCGTGGCGAGGGACGCCTTCGTGATACCGAGCAGGACGGACTCCGCCTTCGCGGGCTCCCCCCCCTCGGACAGGACCCGCTCGTTCTCGGCTGCGAACACGAAGCGGTCCACCAGCTGGCCGGGCAGGAACTCGGTGGCTCCGGCGTCCAAGACGGATACCTTGCGCATCATCTGGCGCGAGATGACCTCGATGTGCTTGTCGTTGATGTCGACGCCCTGTGACGCGTACACGTCCTGGACCTCGGCGACTATGTAGGCGAGGACGTCCTTCTCGCCCCTCAACTCAAGGAGCTCGTGGGGGTTGATGGAGCCTTCCGTGAGCTGGGTCCCCGCGATCACCTGGACGCCGTCGGCGATCCCCGGCCGCAGGCGCGCACGGCGGGAAACGGTGTAGGCCTTCTCGTGGCCGGCTTCATCCGAGACGGTCAGCTTGCGGGTCTTGTCGGCGTCCTCTATGTGCAAGGTGCCGGCGATCTCCGCGAGCGTCGCCTGCCCCTTCGGGCGGCGAGCCTCGAACAGTTCGGTGACACGCGGGAGGCCATGAGTGATGTCCTCTCCCGCGACCCCACCCGTGTGGAACGTGCGCATGGTCAGCTGCGTGCCGGGCTCGCCGATCGACTGGGCGGCGATGATGCCCACCGCCGTGCCGATGTCGACCGTGCGGCCCGACGCGAGGTCCCATCCGTAGCACTTCTGACAGATGCCGTGCTTGGCGTGGCAGGTCATGACCGCACGAACCTCGACGGCCTCTATGCCGTGTTCGGCCCACGTGTCGAGGATCGCGTCGGATTCGACATACTCGCCCGCTTCCTTGAGCACCTCGCCCGTCTTCGGGTCGGCCACAGGCGTGAGGAGACAACGGCCCACGAGGTCGTGGTCCACGTGCCCCGGGTCCTTGGGGTCGACGATCGAGAACGTCACTCCTTGGTCGGTGGCGCAGTCCGCCTCGCGAACGATGACGTCCTGAGCGACGTCGACGAGACGCCGGGTCAGGTAGCCCGAGTCGGCCGTTCGAAGGGCAGTGTCGGCAAGCCCCTTGCGGGCGCCGTGCGTCGAGATGAAGTACTCGAGGACCGTCAGGCCCTCACGGAAGTTCGCCTTGATCGGGCGATCGAGGATCTCGCCCTTCGGGTTCGCCATGAGGCCTCGCATGCCGGCCAGCTGGCGGATCTGCTTGATGTTACCGCGGGCGCCCGAGTAGGCCATCATGTAGACGGGGTTGAACTTATCGAAGTTGCGGGCCATGGCGTCGCCGACCTCTTCGGTCGTCGCCGTCCACTGGTCGACGATCTGACGATGCCTCTCGTCGTGCGTGATCAGGCCGCGATCGTACTGCTGCTCGATGATGGCGACCTTGCCCTCCGCCGCCGCGATCAGCGCGGGCTTCTCCGGCGGGATCACCGCGTCCCAGACGGACACGGTCACCCCGGCGCGTGTTGCGTAGTGGAACCCGAGGCGCTTCAGCTCGTCCAGGATGCGGGCCATCTCGGTGGTCGAGTAGGTGTTGGAGCAGTCCTCGACGATGCGAGAGATGCCCTTCTTGTCGACCTCACGGTTGATGTAGGCGTGGTCCGCGGGGAGCGACCGGTTCAGCGTGATCCGGCCGACGGTGGTCACGAGCCTCTCGCCCGCCGTGCGCTGACGGCTGGCCGGCTTGCCGGCTTCGTCGATGTACTCCTCGACGACATCCTCGCCAAGGCGCACCTGGATCCGTGCCTGCAGGTCCACCGTGCGGTTGTCGTAGGCCAGGATCGCCTCGTCGAAGCTGTAGAAGACCCGGTCCTCGCCCTCGACGCCGGCACGCTCGGCGGTCAGGTAGAACACTCCGATGACCATGTCCTGGGTCGGGGTGGACAGCGGACGACCGTGAGCCGGCGACTTGATGTTGTTGACGGACAGCATGAGGATGCGGGCCTCGGCCTGCGCTTCCGTGGACAGCGGCAGATGCACCGCCATCTGGTCGCCGTCGAAGTCCGCGTTGAAGGCGGTGCACACGAGCGGGTGCAGCCGGATGGCCTTACCTTCGACGAGGACCGGCTCGAACGCCTGGATGCCAAGGCGATGCAAGGTCGGTGCGCGGTTGAGCAGTACGGGGTGATCGCTGATGACCTCTTCGAGCACGTCCCATACCACGGACTTCCCGCGATCGACCATGCGCTTCGCGCTCTTGATGTTCTGCGCGTGATCGAGATCGACCAGCCGCTTCATGACGAACGGCTTGAACAGCTCGAGCGCCATGACCTTCGGCAAACCACACTGGTGCAGCTTGAGCTCCGGGCCGACCACGATGACCGAGCGGCCCGAGTAGTCCACGCGCTTGCCCAGCAGGTTCTGGCGGAACCGGCCCTGCTTGCCCTTGAGCATGTCGGAGAGCGACTTGAGGGGGCGGTTGCCGGGGCCCGTCACGGGACGGCCGCGCCGACCGTTGTCGAACAGGGCGTCGACGGCCTCTTGGAGCATGCGCTTCTCGTTGTTGACGATGATCTCGGGCGCGCCAAGGTCGAGCAATCTCTTCAGGCGGTTGTTGCGGTTGATGACGCGACGGTACAGGTCATTGAGGTCCGAGGTGGCGAACCGGCCGCCGTCGAGCTGCACCATCGGGCGCAGGTCCGGCGGGATGACCGGGATCGCGTCGAGGATCATCCACTCGGGACGGTTCTTGGAGGCCTTGAACGCGGCGACCACCTTGAGGCGCTTGATGGCCTTGGCGCGCTTCTGACCCTTGCCGTCGCTGATCGTGGTCCGCAGCTCGAGGGAGAGCTCGGCGAGATCGATCCGCGCCAGAAGGTCCTTGATCGCCTCGGCGCCCATCCCTCCGCGGAAGTAGTTGCCGTAGCGTGACTTCATGTCCCGATAGAGCGTCTCGTCCGAGATGAGCATCTTCGGGACGAGCTTCTGGAACGTCTCGAAGGACTCCTTGATGAGCTCGCGGCGCTCCTCGTAGTCCTCATCGAGGTCGGAGATGTCGCGCTTGGCCTCGGTCGTGATCTTCTTGACCTGGTCCTCGACGGCGACCGCTTCGTCGATCTCCTCACCCGCTTCGGGCTCGATCTCTCCGCGGAGGACGGCGATGCGACGATCACGCTCGGCCTCGACGCCCGCTATCTCCTCGGCCTTCTCGGCCCCGAGACCGGACAGCTCGCTCTCAAGCTCGTCGTGCAGGGTCACGAGGTCGGCTTCGCGATCCTCCTCGTTGATCGACGTGATGATGTAGCTCGCGAAGTACAGGACCTTCTCGAGGTCCTTCGGCGCGATGTCGAGCAGGTAGCCCAAGCGGCTCGGGACACCCTTGAAGTACCAGATGTGGCTGACCGGCGCGGCCAGCTCGATGTGGCCCATGCGGTCGCGGCGCACCTTCGCGCGCGTCACCTCGACGCCGCAGCGCTCGCAGATGATGCCCTTGAAGCGGACGCGCTTATACTTGCCGCAGTAGCACTCCCAGTCCTTTGTCGGACCGAAGATCTTCTCGCAGAAGAGTCCGTCCTTCTCAGGCTTGAGCGTGCGGTAGTTGATGGTCTCAGGCTTCTTGACCTCGCCACGGGACCACTGTCGGATCTGCTCCGAGGAGGCCAGACCGATCCGGAGTCTATCGAAGTTGTTGACGTCGACGTCGAGCAACGTGTCCTCCTTGGCTCACCCCCGCCGACCCTCTCGGAGCGGTCGGCGGGGCGATGTAGTGTGCCGTGGTGCCCGTGCGGGGCCCGGGCCTACTCTTCCGTCGGCTCGCTGTCGCCAAGATCGGCGAGCGAGACGTCTAGGTCGATGTCGTCTATCTCCGGCAACTCGCCGAGCTCCTCGGCCTCTTCGGCCAGCCCGATCCCTGCGATGCTGCTGAGGTCCAAGCCGAGCTCCTCGGCCGTCTTGAAGACGTCCTCGTCCTCTTCCTTGAGCTCGATCTCTTCGCCGGACTCCGAGATGATCTCGACATCGAGACACAAGGACTGCATCTCCTTGACGAGGACCTTGAAGGACTCCGGGATGCCCGGCTCCGGGATGTTCTCGCCCTTGACGATGGCCTCGTACGCCTTCACGCGGCCGAGCACGTCGTCGGACTTGATGGTGAGGATCTCCTGCAGCACGTAGGCGGCGCCGTACGAGTACAGGGCCCAGACCTCCATCTCGCCGAAGCGCTGGCCACCGAACTGCGCCTTGCCGCCCAGCGGCTGTTGCGTGATGAGCGAGTATGGGCCGGTCGAACGGGCGTGGATCTTGTCGTCGACCAGGTGGAGGAGTTTGAGGATGTAGATCTCGCCCACGGTGACGGGCTCACGGAACGGCTCGCCGGTTCGGCCGTCCAAGAGGACCGCCTTGCCCGACCCGCCGACCTGCGGCACGAACTTCTCGAGCGTCTTCTTGCCGTAACGGGCCTCGGCGGTAAGGTAGAGGTTCCGGTCGGCCTTCTTGAGGCAATCCGAGATCTCTTGCTCGGCCGCTCCGTCGAACACCGGGCTGGCCACGAAGATGTTGCCTTCGACCGGCGCCGTCTGCTTGCCTTCCCCGTCCGACCAGCCCGCGCGAGCCGCCCACCCGAGATGAGTCTCCAGCAGCTGGCCGATGTTCATACGAGACGGAACGCCCAGCGGGTTCAGGATGATGTCCACCGGCGTGCCGTCGGCAAGGAAGGGCATGTCCTCGATCGGTAGGATCTTGGAGATGACACCCTTGTTGCCGTGGCGTCCGGCGAGCTTGTCGCCCTCGGAGATCTTGCGCTTCTGGGCCACGTACACGCGGACGAGCTCGTTCACGCCCGGCGACAGGTCGTCGCCAGAGTCGCGGCTGAACTTGTGCACCGAGATGACCCGGCCGGTCTCACCGTGCGGGACCTTGAGCGACGTGTCACGGACCTCCCGCGCCTTCTCGCCGAAGATCGCGCGCAGGAGACGCTCCTCCGCGGTCAGCTCGGTCTCGCCCTTCGGCGTGACCTTGCCCACCAAGACATCGCCGGGGAACACCTCGGCGCCGATGCGGATGATGCCGTCCTCGTCGAGGTTGGCCAAGACGTCTTCGCCGACGTTCGGGATCTCGCGAGTGATCTCCTCGGGGCCGAGCTTGGTGTCCCGCGCCTCGACCTCGTACTCCTCGATGTGGATCGAGGTGAGGAGGTCCTCCTTGACGATGCGCTCGGACAGGATGATCGCGTCTTCGTAGTTGTAGCCTTCCCACGGCATGAACGCCACGAGGAGGTTGTGCCCCAGGGCCAGTTCGCCCTGATCCGTGGAAGGACCGTCCGCCAAGACGTCGTCCACGGCGACCTTGGCGCCGATGGCGACCACCGGGCGGTGGCTGACGCACGTGCCCTGGTTGGAGCGCATGTACTTCGGCATGTGGTACTCGTCCAGCGACCCGTCTTCCGCGCGGACCGAGATCGTGCGCGAATCCGCGTGCTCGACGACGCCCACCCTGCGGGCACGGATGATCTCACCCGTGTCGACGACGGAACGATGCTCCATGCCGGTGCCCACGATCGGGGCCTCGGGTCGCAGCAGCGGGACCGCCTGCCTCATCATATTCGAGCCCATGAGCGCGCGGTTGGCGTCGTCATGCTCGAGGAACGGGATGAGCGCGGTCGCGACGGAGACCATCTGTCGCGGCGACACGTCCATGTACTGGACGTCCGCCGGCTTGACCTCCTCCGGGTCGCCGCCCTTGCGCATCCGGCACAGCACGTCCTCGCGCTCGAAGCGGCCCGTTTTAGCATCGAACATCTCGTTGGCCTGCGCGATGATGTAGCGGTCTTCCTGGTCGGCGGTCAGGTACTCGATATCGTCCGTGACCTTGCCTTTGACGACCTTGCGGTACGGCGTCTCGATGAAGCCGTACGGGTTGATACGCGCGAACGTCGCGAGCGAGCCGATGAGGCCGATGTTGGGACCTTCAGGCGTCTCGATGGGGCACATGCGACCGTAGTGTGACGGGTGCACGTCGCGCACTTCGAAGCCCGCGCGCTCACGGGACAGGCCGCCGGGGCCCAGCGCCGAGAGGCGCCGCTTGTGGGTCAGGCCGGCGAGCGGATTCGTCTGGTCCATGAACTGCGACAACTGGCTCGAACCGAAGAACTCCTTGATCGCGGCCACGATCGGCCGGATGTTTATCAGGCTCTGGGGCGTGATCTGCTCGATGTCCTGAGTCGTCATGCGCTCGCGCACCACGCGCTCCATGCGGGCCAGCCCGATCCGGAACTGGTTCTGGATCAGCTCGCCGACGCTGCGGACACGACGGTTGCCGAAGTGGTCGATGTCGTCGATCTCGTAGCCGGCGACGCCGTCCCACAGGTTGACCAGGTACTTCACCGCGGCGAGAACGTCCTCGTTGGTGAGGGTCGACTGCTCGATCGGCAGCGCGAGCTCGAGCTTGGTGTTCACTTTGTAGCGTCCGACCTTCGCGAGGTCGTAGCGCTGCGCGTTGAAGAACAGTCCGTCCAGCAACGTGCGCGCGGACTCGACCGTGGGGGGCTCACCCGGACGCAGGCGCTTGTAGATCTCGATCAGCGCCTCTTCGCGGTTCTCGGTGTAGTCCTTCTCGAGCGTGCGCTTGATGCACTCGGAGTCGCCGAACAGCTCGAGGATCTCCTCGCGCGTCTCAGCGATACCGAGCGCCTTGATGAGAACGCTGACCGGCTGCTTGCGCTTGCGGTCGATGCGGACCGACACGACGTCGCGCCTGTCGGTCTCCAACTCCAGCCACGCCCCACGTGCGGGGATGACCTTCGTGGTGAAGATGGACTTGTCCGAGGTCTTGTCGCGCTCCTCGGCGTAGTACACGCCGGGCGAACGGACCAGCTGTGACACGACCACGCGTTCGGTACCGTTGATGACGAAGGTGCCGCGGTCGGTCATGAGCGGGAAATCGCCCATGAATACCTGCTGCTCCTTGACCTCGCCGGTCTCCTTGTTTATGAACGACACGTCCACGAACAAGGGCGCCTGGTAGGACATATCCTTCTCTTTGCACTCCTCGACGGAGTACTTGGGGTCACCGAACTCGTGCGCGCCGAACTCCACGGCGAGATTCCCGGTGAAATCCTCGATGGGCGATATGTCTTGGAAGGTCTCGTGCAGTCCCTCATCGAGGAACCACTTGAAACTGTCGCGCTGAAGCGCGATAAGATTAGGTACATCCAGCACTTCGGGGATCTTGGCGAACGTGCGACGCTGGCGCAGGCCAGCTTGGACAATACGGGATCCGGCTCCACGGGCCACCAGGCGATTCCTCCTCCGGACGTGGGGCTTACGGCATATCGCGGCAAACTATCAGTCTAATCACGAAGACATTCCCGGTCAATAGACCCGGCAGGTTTCTTTCCGGTTCCTTTCCGGTTTCTTTCCGAGTCGCCTGTGGACTATCGGACCGGCTCCCCCGCCGCACCCACAGACACCGTGCAGCCGCCGCGGGGCCGGGAACCCACAGGCTCCCAGCCCCGCGCGCGCGGCTGACCGTTACTACTTGATCTCGATACCTGCGCCCGCGGCCTCGAGCTTCTCCTTGGCCTTGTCGGCGTCGTCCTTCGTCACGCCCTGCAGAACCGCTGCGGGAGCGGACTCGACCAGATCCTTGGCCTCTTTGAGACCGAGGCCCGAGACGATCTCGCGGACGACCTTGATCACGGCGATCTTGTTCGGGCCGACGCTGGCGAGCACGACGTCGAACGCGACCTTCTCCTCGGCCGCGGCGGCTTCGCCCCCGCCGGCCGGAGCGGCGGCTGCGGCCACCGGGGCGGCTGCGGACACGCCGAAGATCTCCTCGAGCTCGTGAACGAGCTCGGCCAACTGCAGAGCCGGCATCTCCTTGAGAGCCTCTATGATCTCGTCCTTGCTGACTGCCATCTCTCTCTCCTTCTGTCATGAGCGGCGTCGGCGCGCTCCCGCGCGCAACGCAGCCATCCGTATTCGGGCGAACGGACCGCTATGCGGCGGCCTTCTGATCCGCGATCGCCTTGACCACGCGGGCGAACGCACTCGCCGGGCCGGCCAGGACTCGCACCAGACTGGCGTTGGGGTTCTGCATGGTGCCGAGCAACATCCCGAGCAGCTCGTCACGCGACGGCAGAGCAGCCAGTGTCTTGACGCCGACTGCGTCCGTCACGGACCGCTCCAAAAGTCCACCTTTGACCTCGAGCGACTTGTGGTCCTTCGCGAAAGCGATGAGCGTCTTCGCCGGGGCGACCGGGTCGCCGTAGGTGAAGGCGAATGCGGACGGTCCCTCGAGCATGGATCCGAGGTCCGGCATCGCCAACTCGCGCATGGCGATCTGCGTCAGCGTGTTCTTGTAGACCTTGAGCTCGGAGCCCGATTCACGCAGCTTCCCGCGGAGCTCCTGGATCTCCTTGACCGTGAGTCCTCGGTAGTCGACGAGGATCACCGAGGACGCGCGAGCGAACCGGTCCTTGATCTCGGTCAGAGTCTGTTCCTTCTGACTTGTGGGCATAGAGACTTCCCTCCCTTCCTTGGCGACACTCACCGCTGGGCGCCCACCGCACGAGGCGGGCGACTGGGCGAGCCGCTCGGCAGCGGCCTCCAAGAGGCCGAACCGACGAAGCGGCCCCCGCCTTGTGAAAGACGGAGGCCGTGTGGAGTCTTGGCGTCAGCCGCTTGCGCGGTCGTCTTGGCTCCGGCATCCGCCTCGGCTGGCGGGACACCCATCGGGGCCCCCTTAGGCCCGGACGTTCCGGGCACCGGCTGTCTTCGGCAGCGTTTCGTGTTCGCGAAGATGTCAAACGTGCGAGTGCGTAGTATGCACTTTCGTCGCGGGCGACGCAAACGCTTCCCCGCCCACTCGACTATCGCCTATCGACTCGACTATCGCGTGAATTGCGACTATCGCGGACCTAGGACTGATCCTCGAGGAGGTTGCGCGTGCGCGTCGTGTCCACTTTGATGCCGGGCCCCATGGTGGAGGCCAGCGTGATCGAGCCCAAGTACCGCCCCTTGGCGACCGCGGGCTTGGACCGGATGATCTCGTCGAGCACGGCCGCGTAGTTCTCGACCAGGTCGACCACGTCGAACGAGACCTTGCCGATGCCGACATGAGCGATGCCGAACTTGTCGGCGCGGTACTCCACCTTGCCGGCCTTCAGCTCCTTGACGACGCGCGCGACGTCCATGGTGACGGTCCCGAGCTTCGGGTTCGGCATCAGGCCGCGCGTGCCGAGGATCTTGCCCAGGCGTCCGACCTTCGACATCTGGTCCGGCGTGGCCACGGTGGCGTCGAAGTCCAGGAAGCCGCCTTGGATCCGCTCGACCAGGTCGTCGCTGCCGACCACGTCGGCACCGGCGGCCTCAGCCTCACGCGCCTTATCGCCTTCAGCGAAGACGGCGACGCGGACGGTCTTGCCGGTGCCGTGCGGGAGGACGACGCTGCCACGGACCTGCTGCTCCGCCTGCCTGGTGTCGACGCCGAGACGGAAGTGCGCTTCGAGCGTCTCGTCAAATCCGGCTGACGCGACCTCGCGTGCGAGCGTCACCGCTTCGAGCGGGGTGTAGAGCCGACCCTTCTCGACGTGCGAACGGGCCTCTTTGACCTTCTTGGCGACCTTCATGCGGTTCCTCCTGTGGTAAGCGGGCCCGGGCGGACCCTCCCACTGACCTTCCGACTTGCAGGGCGACTTTGCGCGCCCCGGAAACCTACTCGACCGTGATGCCCATCGACCGCGCGGTGCCCTCGATGATCTTCATGGCAGCGTCGATGTCGTTGGCGTTGAGATCCACGAACTTGGTCTCGGCGATCTGCCGGACCTGGTCACGCGTCACTGTCGCGACCTTGGTGCGGTTCGGCACGCCGGAGCCCTTCTCGATGCCCGCAGCCTGCTTGAGCAGGACCGCGGCGGGCGGGGTCTTGGTGACGAACGTGATCGAGCGGTCCTCGTAGACCGTGATCTCAACCGGGGTGATGGTGCCCATCTGGCCCTGTGTCTGGGCGTTGAACGCCTGGCAGAACGCCATGATGTTGACCTGGTGCTGGCCGAGCGCGGGACCTACCGGCGGTGCCGGATTGGCTTGGCCGGCCGGGATCTGCAGTTTGATGAATCCGACGACCTTCTTGGCCATGTCTACCTGTCCGATCTGCTCTTCGGCCCACGCGTGTGCGCGGATCGTGTCTTAGGCTCTCACTATCACGCGCGGCCCGTCTTTGAGAAGCGTCCGGCGGGGCATCACTCCGGCCGGCAAGAACGAGGTGCGCGGTGGTTCACAACTTGGCGACCTGGTCGAATCCGAGCTCGACCGGGGTCTCCCGGCCGAAGATGGATACCATGACCTTGATCTTGCCCTGGTCGGCGTTGACCTCGGAGATCAGCCCGTCGAACTCGGCGAGCGGTCCGGACGTCACCTTGACGGCCATTCCTTCCGTGAACTCCGTGAAGGACTTCGGCTTCGCGGTCCCGACCACCGTGCCCTGGATGCGCTTGACCTCATCCTTCGACAGCGGCACGGGCTTGGCCTGCGATCCCACGAAGCCCGTGACGCCGGGCGTGTTGCGCACGACGTACCAGGAGTCATCGTCCAGCTGCATCTCGACCAAGATGTAGCCCGGGAACACCTTCTTGTCGGACGTCACCCGACGTCCGCCCTGCTTGATCTCCGTCACCGACTCCTTGGGAATGAAGACGTCGAAGATCTTGTGGGCCATGTTCATGGATTCGATCCGGTGCTCGAGATTGGCTTTCACCTTGTTCTCGTAGCCCGAATAGGTATGGATGACGTACCACTTCTTGGACATGGTGGACTGCCTAGCCCCCGATCTTGCTCAGGTTGTTCACCACGAACAGCGAGATCTGATCGTAGATGAGGATGAGGATCACGAAAATGATCAGCGTCGTGATCACGATGCCGCTCGAGTTGATGACTTCCTTGCGGGCCGGCCATACGACCCGCTTCATCTCAGCCCTGACGTCGTTCAGATAGCGCGACAAACGCGCGAACGCGTTCGGCTTCGCTGCCTTGGATGCCTGCGCCATCGTGTCGGTTCCGTCCTTTCGGGCCGTGCCATCGGCGGATTCACTCATCGCGCCCGCCACGCGGCGGGCGCGAGCTCACTGCTATGGCAGGCCAGGAGGGGCTCGAACCCCCAACATCCGGTTTTGGAGACCGGCGCTCTACCAATTGGAGCTACTGGCCTGTCTGTCCCCTGTCCTGTCCGGCCGGAGGGCCGGCTACCGCGTCTCCTTGTGGGGAGTATGACAACGGCACCACTTGCAGTACTTCTTCAACTCGATGCGCTCGGGGTTGTTCTGCTTGTTCTTCTTGGTCGTGTAGTTGCGGCGCTTGCACTCGGTGCACGCCAATGTTACGAGCGTCCTCATCGATCCTCCTGAAGGCCTCGGTCCCTCCGCGCCGCATGAGCAAGGCGAGCCGGGGCGGTAGAGTAATCTAGCACCCGCTCTCGCAGAGTGTCAAACCAGCGTGAAGCGGGCGAACGGGGCCCGGCCGTCTCCGACCGGGCCCCGCATCTTGTCGCGGGTGCGGTGCGTTCGAGCGGACTACTTGATCACGTTGATGACACGACCGGAGCCCACGGTGCGGCCGCCCTCGCGGATGGCGAAGCGCAGGCCCTCCTCCATGGCGATCGGCTGGATGAGCTCGGCGCGGACCTCGACGTTGTCGCCGGGCATGACCATCTCGGTGCCCTCGGGCAGATGCGCGATGCCGGTCACGTCGGTGGTGCGGAAGTAGAACTGCGGACGGTAGCCGTCGAAGAACGGCGTGTGACGGCCGCCCTCCTCCTTGGTCAGGATGTAGACCTGGCCC
>JANYAK010000018.1 GCA_025361335.1 Coriobacteriia bacterium | reverse complement strand
GCGTGATTGCCTGCTTCTCAGTCATCGAAAGCGGCATCCTCTTGGCCCTTCGCCGGTCGATCCGGCGAGGGCCGGTTCGAGTACCTTCCTTTCTGAGGCATCGAATCGGTTTCGAGTACATTCTTTATGAGGCAACGCGCTACCTTGAGTTCTACCCCCTCGACCTGTATAATCTCGTGGGTCTTGGGAGGCGGTAAATGGATTTGATCAGGCAGGTTGAAGTGGTCGGGCGTATACGCACCGATCTCGAAGGGCTGATGGGCACCCGGATGCGGCTCAAGGCCAACATGGGTCGCTCCAAGATCGTCGAGCGCGAGGGCGTGCTCGAGGAGACGCACCCGAGCCTGTTCGTCGTGAAGGTCGACGAGAAGCGCGATCGGACGGCGCGGGTCTCGTACAGCTACGTGGACATCCTCACCGGAACGGTGGAGCTCACTCACTGCACGAGCGGGGAGAGCGTCTTTCCCTGGCTCAACTGACGACTGACAGACATGGCGTATCATCACGGGCGCGGGAGCCGAAGGTTCCGGCGCCCGATGCGTTCCCGGAGGTGAGGACCGGCGTGAACGAAGGGGATCGGGTAGATCGCCGTTTCGCGGCGCACGCCAAGGTCAACCTGTTCCTCTCCGTCGGAGCGCTGCGCCCGGACGGCTACCACGAAGTGGTCACCGTCCTGCAGGCGCTCGACCTCGCCGACGACGTCACCGTGGTGCGCACGGATGGGGACATCGCCGTCACGTGCGAGCCGGAGGTCTGTGATCAGCCCGAGGACAATCTCGCCTACCGGGCCGTGAGCGCGTGGCGAGCTCGACTCGAGCGTGGAGACGGCGCGCAGGTGCGGATCGCCAAGCGCATCCCGTCGGGCGCCGGGCTCGGAGGCGGCAGCGCGGATGCGGCCGCCGTCCTGGCGGCGCTCGGGCCCTGGGACGGACCAGACCGGCCGCTCGACCCCCGACTGCGAACGGTCGCCTCGGGACTCGGGGCGGATGTCGCTTTCTTCCTCGGCCGGGGGACGCAGCTCATGGGCGGTCGTGGTGACGACCCGATCGAGGTCCTGCCGACGCCCGACTTGGATCTCGTCCTTCTGAACCCGGGAGTCCCCGCGGCGACCGGGGCGGTGTACCGCCGCTTCGACCCTCTCGACGGCACACCCGCCTCGAGGGACCGGATGCTGGATGCGATCCGCGCCGACGACGCCGAGGCGGTCGCTGCCGCCATGTACAACGATCTGACCCGGGCCTCCATCTCGATGGTGCCCGAGATCGCCGTCGCGCTACGATTCATCCAGCACAGTGATCGCGTCCTGGGCGCTGTGATGGCCGGCAGCGGATCCACGGTTCTCGGTGTGTGCTCGGACCGCGGGAGCGCCGAGTCCTGCGCCTTGGCGGCGCGGGAACGCGGCTGGTGGGCACGGGCGGCCCGAACCGTGGACGCGGGCATCGAGCGCGTTGACGTGGCGAGCCTTGGAAGGACGGATCGAACATGAAGGTCGATGCGATCATCTTGGCCGGAGGCGACGGGGAAGTCATCGATCCCGCGTGCCGCTTCAAGGGTCTGGTCCCCGTGGCGGGACGGCCTCTCGTCGAGTGGGTCGTCGACGCGTTCGCCAAGGCCACCATGATCAACGAGGTCGCCGTCGTGATGCCGACCGCGGAAGGCCTCGGCCCGTGGGTCGACGAAGCCGGGAAGCTCGTGGTCTCCGACCGGTCCTTCATGGACAACGTCCTCGCGGGAGCGGACGCCTTCCGGATCGACAGGCCGGTCATCATCGCGACAGGGGACATCCCCCTCGTCACTCCGCAGGCTGTCGACTCGTTCGTCGCGGCGGGCTTGGCTACCGGTGCGGACTTCGTCTACCCGATCATCCCGCGCCCCGAGATGGAGCGTCAGTTCCCGGGCAGCGATAGGACGTACTTCCGGCTCAAGTCGGGCACATACACGGGCGGGAACGCGATGCTCGCCAACCCCGTCCTCCTGCCGGCAATGCGGGACCTCGGCCAGCGCCTGTTCGACCAGCGGAAGAACGCCGCCGGCATGCTGAGGATCGCCGGGTTGGGATTCGTGGTGAAGTTCGCGCTGGGGCGACTGCAGCCTGAGGACCTGTCCGACAAGATCGAGCAACTGCTCGGCGGCACCGGCGCCGCACTCACGATACAGGAGGCGTCGCTGGCGGTGGACGTCGACAAGCCCTCCGATCTGACGCTCGTCGAACGCGTCCTCTACGAGAGGGGGACCGCTCGCGCCTGATGAAGCCGGCCACTTGGTCGGTTCGCTCGGCAGGATGTCGGCTGCCGGTGTCGAATCGAATGCTGGAGGGTTACCGGCTTCGCGGGGGCGAGGCAGCCGCGATACGGGACTTTCAAGAAGGGGCTTACATGGATATCACAAAGGTCACGCTGCGGCCGGTCGCCATGAACAAGGTGTGCGCCATCGCGAGTGTGGTGATCGACGACCAGTTCGTCATCCACGACTTGCGCGTAGTCAACGGCGACAAGGGTCTGTTCGTGGCGATGCCGTCGCGAAAGCTCCCGAACGGCGAATTCCGAGACATCTGCCACCCGATCAACGCGGACGCGCGCAGCATGGTGCAGACCGCCGTCCTGGACCAGTTCCAGGTGGACGGCGGCCTGCAGGCGTTTGCGGCCGCGGCTGAGGCCGGGGGCGCTGAGGTCGCGTCCATCGACTGACGCCACCGTCAGGCGCGGCCGAGTGGCGCTCCACTGCAGCGCCCCCGTCTCTGCGCGTCGCGACCCCGGCGGCGGTCTTCCCGTTTTGCTACACTTCGGCGGTACCCTTGGGGCGTAGCCAAGCGGTAAGGCAGGGGACTTTGGCTCCTCCATCCGCAGGTTCGAATCCTGCCGCCCCAGCCACACGCCCAAAGTGAGGCCTCGTGAGGCCTCGACCCTGTCTCATAAGGAGCATCGATGACGACGGCGGCCCTCATCCTCGCAGCGGGCGAGGGCACCCGCATGAAGTCCGATCTCCCCAAGGTGGCCCATCTCGTTCTCGGCGTCCCGATGGTCCGTCTCGTGTTCGACACGGCTCGGAGCGCCGGCTGCGATCCCGTGGTCGTGGTCACGGGACACGGGGCCGACATCGTCGAGGCCCTGCTCCCAGGCGAGCGGTGCGTCCGCCAGGAAGGCCAGCTCGGCACCGGGCACGCCGTCATGTCGGCGGCTGGCGCGCTGAAGGGATTCTCGGGCTCGCTGCTCATCCTGTCGGGAGACACGCCCCTCATGCGGGCGAGCACGCTGGCCGGTCTCGTCAGGGCGCGTGAGGAGGCGGGAGCGGCCGTCAGCGTGCTGACCGCCCGAATCGCCGACCCGACGCTGGGCCGGATCGTGCGGGACGGTGCGGGCTCGGTGATCGGCATCGTCGAGCACAAGGACGCTGAGCCCGAACAGCTGGCCATCGATGAGGTCAACACGGGGACCTACTGCTTCGACGCGGGACTCCTCTTCGCCCACCTCGACCGGCTCGGCGCGGCGAACGCGCAGGGCGAGTACTACCTGACCGACATGGTGGCCATCCTGCGGTCGGCGGGTCTCGGCGTCGTCGCCGTCGAGACCGACGACCCAGCGGAGGGGATGGGCGTGAACACGCGAGTGCAACTGGCGGCCGCGACCCGCGCCCTGCAGACGCGAGTGAACACCGCGCACATGCTGGCGGGCGTGACCATGACCGATCCGTCGCTGGTGTGGGTCTCCCCGGGAGTCCGACTCGGACGCGATGTCGTGATCCAGCCGATGACGACGCTGTCCGGTGACACGAGCGTGGGAGATGGCGCGCTGATCGGCCCGTCGACCCGGATCGAGGACTCGCTGATCGGGGAGGGCGCGATCGTGGACTCGTCGGTTGTCCGAGGCGCGCGGGTGGGCGCCTGCGCGACCGTCGGGCCGATGGGGTTCCTCAGGCCCGGTACCGTGCTCGCCCCCGATTCGAAGACGGGTGCGTACGTGGAAGTGAAGAACTCCACGATAGGGGAAGGCTCCAAGGTGCCGCATCTCTCCTACATAGGAGATGCGCGGATCGGGCGGGATGTGAACGTCGGTGCGGGCTCCATCACATGCAACTACGATGGATGTGAGAAGCACCGCACGGTGGTCGGCGACGGGGCCTTCATCGGCTCGGACACCATGCTGATCGCCCCGGTCGAGATCGGCGCGGGAGCGGTCACGGCCGCGGGCAGCGCCATCGCGCGCGACGTCCCGCAAGGGGCGCTGGGGATCGAGCGCACTGAGCAGCGGAACGTGGAAGGATGGGCCGACCGACGGTCGGCGCGGAGCGGGACCGACACGCAAGGGAGCCGTACGCAGCCATGACCGAGATGAAGAAGCGCATGATGGTCTTCGCGGGCAGCGCGAACCCGGAGCTGTGCGACGGCGTCGTCAAGCATCTGGGGATCGAGCTGGGCAACGTGAAGATCTCGCGGTTCGCGAATGGCGAGATCTACGTACGCTACCTCGAGAGCGTGCGCGGCGCCGACGTGTTCATAGTGCAGTCGATCGCGAACCCCGTGAACGCGTGCCTCATGGAGATGCTCATCATGATCGATGCCGCGAAGCGGGCGTCGGCGCGCTCCATCACGGCCGTCATCTCGCATTACGGCTACGCGCGCCAGGACAAGAAGTCGGCCGCGCGCGAGCCCATCACCGCGAAGCTCGTGGCGGACCTTCTCACCACCGCCGGCGCTGACCGCGTGATCACGATGGACCTCCATCAGGGGCAGATCCAGGGGTTCTTCAACCTGCCGGTCAACCACCTGACGGCCCTGCCGATCCTGGCTGACTATTTCGAGAGTCTGACCTTCGATGACGTCACGGTCGTCTCTCCCGACGTCGGCAGGGTCAAAGTGTGCAAGAAGCTGGCCGACATGCTGGGCGCCGAGCTGGCGATCATGCACAAGGGTCGCCCGCAGCACAACGTCGCCGAGATCACGCACGTCATCGGCGAGGTCGCCGGCAGGACCTGCATCGTGGCCGACGACATGATCGACACGGCCGGCTCCGTCACCGAGGGAGCGAAGGCGCTCATCAACGCCGGGGCCAAGGCCGTGTACGTGGCGGCGACACATGGTATCTTTTCGCCCCCGGCATTCGACCGCATCGAGGCGTCCCCGATAGCCGAGCTCATCGTCACCAACACCCTTCCCGTGCCCGAGGAGCGTCGGCACGGCAAGATCCGCGTGCTGTCGGTAGCGCCGCTCTTCGCGCGGGCCATCCAGAACGTGTACGACGACGAGTCGGTCTCCGAACTGTTCGACCCCGACTTCCAGTAGCGCTCCCGCAGGAGGGGGCGTCCGCCGCACGAAAGGACGATTCACACCATGAGCGAGACGTTTGCACTGACCGCGACATCGCGCGAGATGATCGGCAAGGCCAACCGCAGGCTGGCCGGCAGCGGTTCCCTCGCGGCCGTGCTCTACGGCGTCGGGCACCAGGCCCAGCCGCTCAGCATCGACCGCCACACCTTCGAGCTGCTGGCGAAGCACGAGGGCCTGACCAGTTCCCTGGTCAAGCTGACCGTGGACGACCACAAGCCCGTGAGCGTCATGATCAAGTCGATCCAGCACGACCCGATCAAGGGCAGCATCATCCACGTGGACCTCTGGGCCGTGAAGATGACCCAGCGGATCACCGCCGTCGTCCCCGTTCACTTCATGGGAGACGCGCCCGGCGTCCGCACGGGCGGCGTCATGATGCACAACCTGCAGCAGGTGCACGTCGAAGCGCTGCCGGCGGATCTGCCCGACTACGTCGAAGCCGACATCTCCGCGCTCGAGGTGGGCGACTCTCTGCACGTGGCGGACCTCACGGTCATCGGCGAGGTCGTGCTGCTGGATCCCGCGGACGAGATCGTCTGCTCGGTCGTGGCACCGCGTGCCCTCGAGGAAGAGGTCGTCGAGGAAGCCGCGGAGCCCGAGGTCATCGGCGAGAAGGCGCCGACCGAGGAGTAGTGCGCTCCGACGTGACCCGCCTCGTCGTCGGCTTGGGTAACCCCGGGCCCGAATACGCCGGAACCCGGCACAATGCCGGGTTCATGGTCGTCGACCTGCTCGCCGACAGCCTATGCGCGGCGTATTGGAAGGATGAATCCGGCGCGAAGGTCGCGCGGGTCCGCCTCGGTGACGACGAACTCGTCCTAGCCAAGCCGCAGACCTTCATGAACGTGTCCGGCAAGTCGGTCCGTCGGCTGTTGGACGTCCATGGAGTCGCTCCAGGGGACCTGGTCGTCGTTCACGACGACCTCGATCTCTTGGAAGGCGAGGTGCGAGCCAAGCGAGGCGGTGGCCACGGGGGCCACAACGGCTTGCGCTCCCTTGTTGAGGCGCTTGGGACAGGGGACTACCAGCGGGTGCGCGTGGGAATCGGGCGGCCTCCCGGGCGCCAGGATCCCGCCGATTTCGTCCTCGAGCCACTGCGGCGCGACGCGTTGGAGCGGATGCGAGAGACCTCCGTCCCGGATGCCGCCGCATGCGTCATGCACGTTCTGGAGCATGGGGTCGATTCCGCGATGCGGGAGTTCAACGGCCCCAGGTGATCCCGGGCACGTCGGGCGGCGGGAGTCGCGGCCTAGATGTAGTCCAGCGGGTTGACGGGGTTGCCGTTGACCCGTACTTCGAAGTGGAGATGCGGCCCCGTGGACAGGCCGGTCGATCCGACCGCTCCGATGGTGGCGCCCTTCGACACGGCCTGGCCGTGTCGCACGCTGATGCTGCTCATGTGCGCGTAGACGCTCACGAGTCCGTTGCCGTGATCGATCATCACGCAGTTGCCGTAACCACCGCGAACGCCCGCCGAGATGACCTTGCCGTTGCCGACGGCTATGAGCCGGGCACCGCTGGGCGCGCTGATGTCGACGCCGGTGTGCATCCGGTTGTAGTGCAGGATCGGGTGGTAGCGCATCCCGAAGGGCGAGCTCACGCGCGTGTAGCCGGGACACGGCCAGGCGAGGGTGCCCGCGTACTTGCCGCTCCCGGACGAAGACCCCTTCTTCAGTTCCGCCGAGATGCGGGCCGATTCGGCATCCTCCGCGGCGGCGATCGCCTTGAGCCGCGCGACGTTGCCCTTGGTCTCGGCGAGCAGTGCGGACTTCTGACTCTGCGCCGTCTGCTCCGCGCGGCGCTTCGAATCGCGGTTCGACTGGAGGTTGCGCAGCGACTGCTCCTCGGCCTGAACCTCCGCCCGCTTGACCTGGACCTCGTCGAGCGTGCGGTTGAGCGTGTGCTCGATCTCCTCCAGGTCGATCCGGGTGCCGTCCAGCTCCGTGGCGATCTCTTCGTCGTGAGCCATGATGGTCTGCACCATCGTGGTCCGCTCGAGGAGGTCGCCCAGGCTCTCCGCGCTGAGGAGCCAGTCGACGAATGCCCAGTCGCCAGCGCGGTAGGTGGCGTCGACGCGCTTGGCCAGCGCCTCGGTCTGCGCGTCGTAGAGGGCCTTGGTGCTGGTGATCTGGTCCTGCTTCTGCGCTATGCCCGCGCGCAGCGCCTCGATCTCCTGCTCGAGGCGAAGGCGCCGCTCAGTCGCCGTGCCTATCTGGCCCTCGAGGGCGGTGATCTCGGCGTTGAGCGAACCGAGCTGCGCCTCGATGGTGCGGGTCTCGGCGAGCAGCGCGTCGGCCTTCTGCTGCTCGGCCGCGGCTGCCCGGCGCGCGGCGTCCGCGGCCAGCTGATGAGCGCGCAGGTCCGATGAGGTGGCGGCGGAGGCGGCGCAAGGGAACACGAGCGCCGAAAGGAGGAGGAGCGCCAGGATCACGCTGAGAGACGTTGCGCGACGCATGTGGGGATCATCTCCGGCGGGCTGCTGCGGTCAGTCTACGAATGCCACGCGGTGTGGTATACACGGACATAGTAGCAATCGAAGGCACGTGGTCGCAAACAGAGGGGCGTTTCCCGACGATCCGACATGCATGTGAAACGGAGGGACTGCGATGACTGACGGCACTGGCATGACCCCGCCCGCTCCCGCGCCGATGGGAGGTCCGAGCAGCAACGCTAAGTTGATCGCCCTGCTCGGCTGGATCTTCGCGCCGCTGGGGATAATCGCGATCTTCTTGGATGACTACAAGAACGACATGTTCGTCCGCAGCCACGTCATCCAGGCCGCGGCGTTCTCCATCATCCTGTGGATCGTCAACGCGGTCCTCGGCGTCACGATCATCCTGGCGCTGCTGGCGCCCCTGGTGTGGCTGCTGGGCTTCGTGTATCAGATCGTCATGGGGATCAAGGCCTACAACGGCGGCATGGTGACCGTTCCGGTCGTCCATGGCCTCGTCAAGAACATGATCGAGTCGAGCTAGATCCGGCCGCTCGGCACGCCGCTCGGCGCGGCAGACACCTATGCACGAGGAGCAGGCGCCCGTCCGGCGCCTGCTCCTCGTGCGTCCCGTGCTTGTTGGGGTGCGGTCAGCGTCTTGGTGTCGCGGTCCGCTCGAACGTGACGGCTGCTCGTCTCGGCGCGCTCACCGCGAACACCCGGCCTCGATCGTCGACTCCGTACAACCCTAGCCCGTGGCGCTGAACCCAGTCCTTCGCGGCTGTCGGCCCCATGACGAACAGCGCCGTGGACAGCACGTCCGCGTCGAGGCCGGTCATGTCGCCGTACACCGTCACCGAACGCGTTCCGCGTGCGGGCAGGCCGGTGGCGGGGTCGAGGATGTGGTGGTAGCGGATCCCTCCGCGTTCGAAGTACTGCTGGTAGTCGCCCGATGTGGACACGTTCAGTGAGTCCGGGGAGACGGCGCCGATCACCGCGACCACGGTGCCGGTCCGGCGGGGATCCTCGATGCCGATCCTCCACGGCTCGCCGTCGCTCTTGCGCCCCCATGCCATCGTGCTCGAGCCCGCCGAGATCATCGCGCCGGTCACGCCGGGGGCCCGCCGAAGAACCTGCATGGCGTGATCGATCGCCAGGCCTTTGGCCGCGCCGCCGAAATCGAGGCCCGGAGCCCACGGGGCGCCGGCGGGCGGCGTCGCCGTCTCCGACGCGAAGCGCGCCCGCAACGAACCGGGGCTGCCCTGCACGTCGAGGCCGGTCGCCGCCGCCATCGCAGCGTTGGCGGCCGGCTCCACGGTCGCGCTTGCCGGGACGGACCCCCTCCCGCCGAAGTCATACAGCTTCGTGACGCCGAACAGCGTCGGCGAGAACTGCGCGCGCACTCCCAGCCTGCGGACCCGGTCGATGATCGTTTCCGCCGCATCAGGGAGCGCATGCCACGCGTACGGGAAAGCGTTGAACGCCGCGACGGTGGAGCTCGCGTCGTACGGGTCGAGTGCGGCTTCCAGCAGGATCATCCCATCGAAGGCGGCGTCCTGAGCGGCGCGCAGGGCCGCTTCGTCGCTTCCGTAGCAGGTGATGGTCACCACGGTGCCCAGCGCCTCGCGACTCGACGTCACCGGCTGTCGCGAGCCGGAGCATCCGCCGGTCGCGAGAGCCGACGCGACGGCCAGCGCGACCGAGATCAGGGCTCCCGCACGGCTCGATCTCAAGACGTTCCCTTCACCCGGCGCGCACACCCGCCTAGTATACTGACACGCACGTCCGCCGCCGGACCGGGCGCGCGGGCGCCGAGCCGAGAGGCGGTCCGCACCGCATGTTCGAGGTAGTCGCCACCCGACAGCTGTCCGAGTCGGTCTTCGAGACGACCGTGAGAGCCCCCGCCATCGCGGCCAAGGCGCGCGCGGGCCAGTTCCTCATCCTGCGTGTCGACGAACTGGGCGAGCGGATCCCTCTGACGTTCTCCGACTGGTCCTCCGACGAGGGCTGGGTCCGCTTCATCTTCATGCGAGTCGGCAAGACCACGCACAAGCTCTCCCACGTCGGAGCGGGCGGCTTTCTGGCCGACGTGGTGGGTCCCCTCGGGAAGCCGACCGTTGTGGATGGGCTGGGCCGCGTGGCCGTGGTCGGAGGCGGCGTCGGCGCTGCTGTGGCGTATCCGGTCGCCAGGGCGATGTGCGAGGCGGGCGACGATGTCACGGTGATCCTGGGCGCTCGCAACCGCGGCCTGCTGATGCTCGAGGAGGAGTTCCGGGCGCTGCCGCTGGGGGCGCTCGTCATCTGCACCGACGATGGCTCAACCGGCCGCAAGGACCTTGTGACGGCTCCTTTGAAGGAGCTGTGCGCGGCCGGCGCGCTGGACCACGCGATGGCCATCGGCCCGGCGATCATGATGAAGTTCTGCGCGGCGACCACGCGCGAGTTCGCGGTGCCCACCACGGTGTCTCTGAACCCCATCATGGTGGACGGCACGGGCATGTGCGGCGCGTGCCGAGTGAGCGTGGGCGCTAAGACCCTGTTCGGCTGCGTGGACGGTCCGGACTTCGACGGTCATCTGGTGGACTTCGAGGAGCTCATGAGCCGCCAGCGGGTCTATGCCGACGTCGAGCAAGAAGCGGCGGCCGACTTCGAGAGCGAGTGCGCATGCAAGACGAAGTGAAGGCGCCGCAACCGCCCGAGGACGGCGAGGCCGCGACCGGCGAGGCCGGGACCGGTGCGGATCGCCTGGTCAGCGCCCCGCAGCCCGTCGCCAAGCCCCGCCATCGGGCGTCGAGAGCGCTGCGCACACCCATGCGTGAACGCGATGTCCGCGAGCGCGCACGGTCCTTCGACGAGGTGAACCTCGGCTATTCCCACGACGAGGCGCTCGCCGAGGCCATGCGTTGCCTCCAATGCGCGAACCCGACGTGCATCGACGGCTGCCCGGTCAACATCGACATCAAGTCGTTCATCGGCGGGATCATCGAGGGCGACACGCGCACTGGGATCGAGGTGCTGAAGGCTAGGAACGCGCTCCCCGCAGCCTGCGGTCGCGTCTGCCCGCAGGAGGAGCAGTGCGAGGCGGCGTGTGTGCTGGCCAAGAAAGGGGACCCCGTCGCCATCGGGCGGCTCGAGCGCTATCTCGGTGACCTCGATCTGGCATGCGATCTTGAGCATCGGTGCAAGCCGGAGGTGGGCGAGGCGACCGGCAGGCGGGTCGCGGTGGTCGGCTCGGGCCCGGCCGGACTGGCCTGCGCGGGCGAGCTGGCGCGACTCGGCCACGCCGCCACCGTCTTCGAGAGCCTTCACGCAGCGGGTGGGGTGCTCATCTACGGGATCCCGGAGTTCCGGCTTCCGAAGGACATCGTCGCCTCCGAGATCGAGGTCCTGGTCGAGATGGGCGTCGAGATCGTCACGGACGTGGTGATCGGGGCGACCTTCACCGTCGCCGAGCTCATGGACGAGCAGGGGTTCGACGCGGTCTTCATAGCCTCGGGTGCCGGGCTGCCCGTGTTCCTCGGCATTCCCGGTGAGAACTTCAACGGCGTGTACTCCGCCAACGAGTTCCTGACCCGGGTGAACCTCATGAAGGCCTACGACTTCCCGCACCACGACACGCCGGTCTGGCGCGGCCGCACTGTCGCCGTCGTGGGAGGCGGCAACGTGGCGATGGACTCCGCCCGCACGGCGCTGCGGCTCGGGGCGGAGGAGGTATTCCTCGTCTACAGGCGCACGGAGGAAGAGATGCCGGCGCGTCGCGAGGAGGTCCATCACGCCCGCGAAGAAGGCGTCGAGTTCAAGATGCTGTGCTCGCCCGCCGAGATCGTGGGTCACGACGGTTGGGTGACGGGGTTGGTGGCCACGCGGATGGAACTGGGAGAGCCCGACGCGTCCGGCCGCCGCGCACCCATGTGCGTGCTGGACTCGGAGTTCCGGATCGAGTGCGACACGGTCATCGTCGCCCTCGGAACGCGAGCGAACCCCCTGCTCACCAACGCGGCTCCCGATGTCGAGCTGTCGAGTCGGGGCTATATCGTCGCCGGTCCGGACGGAGAGACGAGCAAGCCCGGCGTGTTCGCGGGGGGCGACATCGTGACGGGCTCGGCGACGGTCATCCAGGCGATGGGCGCCGGCAAGACGGCCGCGCGAGCCATCGACACCTGGCTGGAGAACCGCGGTCAGGCGGCGCGCGCCGGCGACGTGGGAGAGGGCGCGTGAGCCACCGCTGGAACTGCCGCGAGCGCGGCGTTGACGACCTGCGTCGCCGCGCGGACGCGGGAAGGGCCATCTGGAGCACGAGGCACGCCGTCAACAGGGCCCGAAGAAGCGCCGCCTGTCTTGAAAGGCGCCGGTCGCGAGCGCAGCGTACTCTCGGATCCGTGTCGCGCAGCAAGCCCTCATCCATCCTGGGTCGATGGGTCCGCTCGGCCTCGGGCGATTCGAGGGCTTAGTGCAACCTAGCCCGACTTTCCTGGCTCGCATCCCCAAGGGTCGCTGACGTCGCAGGAATCTCCCCGCCTTCGGGTCGCTGACCTGCACTCCCTCGTTTCCTGGGCCTGCTTTCTTGCTCGGTATAGTGTATTACCTAAAAGCATGGCGAGCATCGTGAGCAAACTGATCTCCGGACGTGCGTACTACTACCTCGTCGAGTCGGCGAGAGTGGACGGCAAGCCGCGCATCGTCTCCCAGCAATATCTGGGTCCCGCCGAGGAAGTGCTTGCACGCCTATCGGGCACAAGTCGGGGGGAGCCTGTTCGCAGCCGACATCTCGGCTTCGGCGACCTGGCGGCCGTCTGGTCGGTGCTTTCCCGTCTTCGTGTGGCAGAGATCGTCGACGAGGTCGCAGGTCCCAGGCGCAAGGACGCCGGTGCCTCCGTGGGCACCTATGTGACGCTATGCGCCGCCAACAGAATCGTGGCCCCTTGCTCCAAGCTCGCCTTCTCGAAGTGGTGGGCCAAGACGGTGGGACCTCGGCTGGTCAAGATCCCCGCCGCTGCTCTGGACCATCGGCGCTTCTGGGACGCGATGGAGGCCTTGTCCCCTGAGGTGCTTTGCGAGGCAGAACGTCGTATCGCCGCCCATGCGCAGACCGAGTTCGGGCTGGATCTGTCTGGGCTCGTGCTGGACATGACCAACTTCGCCACCTTCATCGACTCGGGAAATGAGACCAACACGATCGCAAAGCGCGGACACGCCAAACAGAAGAGATTCGATCTTCGCCTCATGGGACTCGCGCTGGTGGTCACGGCCGACGGCGCGGTGCCCGTGCTGTCCCACGCGTATGCGGGCGACCGTCCCGATGTCACACAGTTCCCCGCCGTGGTCACCGAACTCGCCGCACGATTCAAAGAGCTCACACACGGGACCGAACAGCTCACGGTCGTCTACGACGCGGGGCAGAACTCCGCCGCCAACCAGGAACTCATCGAGGAGTCCGGACTGTCCTTCGTCGGCTCGCTCGTCGTCTCCAACCACCCAGACCTCCTGGCCGCATCCCGTTCGCGTTTCCGTGTCATCGACGAGGTGCGCTTTCCCGGTCTTGTCGCCTTCGAGAGCAGGGCTGAAGCGCTCGGAGCCGACCGTCGTATCATCGTCACCCACTCCCAGACCTTCCACGAGCGGCAGGCGCGCGGATTCGACCAGACCACGACAGCGGCCTTGAGGCGACTGGGCGATCTCTCGGCACGGCTTAAGCGAGGCAAGACGAGACGCCCGAGAGTCGAGGTCGAGGCCGAGATCGCTGAGATACTCGCGCCAAGATGGCTATCCCGGGTGCTCACCGCCGACCTCGTCGGCGACGAACCCAAGGAGCTGCGTCTGGCCTTCTCCGTCGAGCTGAAGAGCAGGCGCCGGCTCGAGGCTGAGGTATTCGGCAAGCGCATCCTGTTCACCGACCGGGAGGATTGGCCGGCGTCCGAAGTCATCGCGGCGTACCGCTCGCAGGCCATCGTGGAGTCGGGCTTCCGTCAGATGAAGGACACGAAGGTGATCTCGTTCTCGCCGATGTATCACTGGACC
>JANYAK010000044.1 GCA_025361335.1 Coriobacteriia bacterium | reverse complement strand
GGGCCAGGTCTACATCCTGACCAAGGAGGAGGGCGGCCGTCACACGCCGTTCTTCGACGGCTACCGTCCGCAGTTCTACTTCCGCACCACCGACGTGACCGGCATCGCGCATCTGCCCGAGGGCACCGAGATGGTCATGCCTGGCGACAACGTCGAGGTCCGCGCCGAGCTCATCCAGCCGATCGCCATGGAGGAGGGCCTGCGCTTCGCCATCCGCGAGGGCGGCCGCACCGTGGGCTCCGGTCGTGTCATCAAAGTGATCAAGTAGTCCGCATACCAGCAGTCAGTCCGTGCTGACGGAGGGTGGAAGAGTTGGCGAACCAGCAGAAGATCCGGATCAGGCTCAAGGCGTACGACCACGAGATCGTGGACCAGTCCACGAAGAAGATCGTGGAGACGGCCCAGAGGACGGGCGCCCGCGTCGCGGGACCCATTCCCTTGCCGACCGAGCGCAGCCTCTACTGCGTGATCCGGTCACCGCATGTGAACAAGGACAGCCGGGAGCACTTCGAGATGAAGACGCACAAGCGCCTCATCGACATTCTCGATCCGACGCCCAAGACGGTCGACTCGCTCATGCGACTCGAGTTGCCGGCCGGCGTCGACATCGAGATCAAGCTCTGACGGAAGAGAGACCCACCCGGCGTGAGTGCGACGCCGGTGAGCATGTGAGGAGCGGTCCTCTGGGGACCGTCCCGAAGAGGGACGGAACAGACCCACGACCGCGCTGACGAGAGGTGAAGGTGTCAATGGCCACGACGATTCTCGGCCGCAAGATCGGCATGAGTCAGGTCTGGAGCGAAGACGACCGGCTCATCCCGGTGACGGTCATCGAAGCGGGACCCTGCGTCGTCTCGCAGGTCAAGACTGTGAAGCGGGATGGGTACGCGGCCATCCAGCTGGCGTACGGCGACATCAAGCCCGAGAAGGTCAACAAGCCTTCGCAGGGTCACTTCGCCAAGGCGAAGACCGAGCCGCGCAAGCACCTGCACGAGACGCGCACCGCAGAGGGAGACGCCTACAAGCCCGGTCAGAAGATCACCGTCGACATCTTCGAGGTCGGCGGCAAAGTCGACGTGACCGGCACGAGCAAGGGCAAGGGGTTCGCTGGCGTCATGAAGCGTCACAACTTCAAGGGCGGCCCTGGCGGCCACGGTTCGCATTTCCATCGCGCGCCGGGATCCATCGGCATGTGCGCCAGTCCGTCCCGTGTCCTGCGTGGCGTAGGGATGCCCGGTCACATGGGCAGCGAGACGGTGACCGTCCAGAAGCTTGAGATCGTGAAGATCGACACGGAGCAGAACCTTCTGATCGTCAAGGGCGCTGTCCCGGGCGGCAAAGGCGCGCTGCTCGTCATCCGCGCGAGCTGACGCCGACCGTAGTGGCACGAGGAGATAGAAGAGAAATGGCGACTGTCGAAGTCAAGGACATGAAGGGCAAGAAGGTGGCGACGGCCGAACTGGCCGACGCGATCTTCGGGATAGCCCCCAACACACACGTCGTGCACCTGGTCGTGCGCAGCCAGATGGCCGCGCGGCGTTCGGGGACGCACGACACGAAGACCCGCGGACGGGTCTCCGGCGGCGGCGCCAAGCCGTTCCGCCAGAAGGGGACCGGCCGCGCGCGCGCCGGGACCATTCGCGCTCCCCAGTGGAGGGGCGGCGGTGTGGTCTTCGGACCGCATCCCCGCAGCTATGCGTTCAAGGTGCCGAACAAGGTGATCAAGCTGGCCATGCGCAGCGTGCTGTCGGCCAAGGCGTCCGAGGGCGTCCTGCATGTGATCGACTCGTTCGACATGGAAGCCCCGTCCACCAAGGCGGCCGCCGCGTTGCTCGCGGCACTCGGGATCGCCGGACGCGTGACCGTGGTCGTCTCCAACGACGACACCAACGCGCTGAAGTCGCTTCGCAACCTGGCGAAGGTGCGGGTCATCACCGCGTCCGAGTCCAACACGTACGACCTGGTAGACAATACCGCGCTCGTCTTCACGAAGCCCGCGCTGGAGTTCCTCGAGGGGGTGCTGTCGTAACCATGGACGCACGCGAAGTGGTGAAGCGCCCGGTCGTCTCGGAGAAGAGCTACGCGATGATCGAGCACAACAGGTACACGTTCGAAGTCGACAAGCGTGCCAGGAAGCCCGAGATCGCGAGCGCGGTCGAGGAGATCTTCAAGGTCACGGTCATGAAGGTGAACACCATGAACGTCCCGGGCAAGAGCCGCCGTGTGCGGTTCGCCAAGGGCATGACGCCCGCCTGGAAGAAGGCTGTCGTCACCCTCAAGGAGGGCGACAAGATCGAGTTCTTCGAGGGTCGCTAGCCGCACGTGTTCGAGTTGATGCAGGTGGGGTCGGGTCCGTGTTCCAGGTAATGGAGCCGCCCGGCACCGTGTGAGGTCCGGCGTCGGAGTCGCCGCCAAAGCCGCGAGATGCGGTGGGGCAGTCCCAAGGCGACAACGGCCATCGGACGGGAGGAGTGGAGATGGGACTGAAGAAATACAAGCCGACCTCTCCGGGTCGTCGATTCCAGACGGTCTCCGATTTCGCGGAGATCACGAAGTCGACGCCCGAGAAGTCGCTGCTCGCCCCGCTGCACAACACGGGTGGGCGCAACAACAACGGCCGCATCACCACGCGGCACCAGGGTGGAGGCCACAAGCGCCGCTACCGGCTGATCGACTTCAAGCGCACCAAGGACGGTGTGCCGGCCAAGGTCGCGTCCATCGAGTACGACCCGAACCGCACCGCGCGCATCGCACTCCTGCACTACGCGGACGGCGAGAAGCGCTACATCCTGTGCCCGCAGAAGCTCAGCGTCGGCGATACGGTGATGTCGGGCGTCGGCTCCGACATCAAGCCGGGCAACTGCCTGCCCCTGTCGGATATCCCGACGGGTACCGTCGTGCATGCCGTCGAGCTGCAGCCCGGCAGGGGCGCCGCGATGGCGCGCTCGGCGGGCACCTCGATCCAGCTGATGGCCAAGGAAGGCAAGATGGCGATCCTGCGCATGCCGTCCTCGGAGATGCGCATGGTCGCGCTCACATGTCGCGCCACCGTCGGCGTCGTGGGCAACGCGGAGCAGGAAGGCATCTCGATCGGCAAGGCCGGACGCAACCGCTGGGCGGGCAAGCGCCCGTCGGTCCGCGGTACCGCCATGAACCCGGTCGATCACCCGCACGGCGGCGGCGAGGGCAAGAACAAGTCCGCCGGCCGTCACCCGGTCACCCCGTGGGGCGTCCCGACGAAGGGGCACCGCACGCGTAACAAGAAGAAGGCCTCGAGCCAGCTGATCATCCGCCGGCGTAAGAAGTAGCGCCTCCGTGATGAGAAGACTTCGAGCAGGACTGGAGCGTAGTAGATGAGCAGAAGCCTGAAGAGGGGGCCGTTCGTGCAGCCGAGGCTGCTGTCGCGCATCCGCGTGATGAACGAGGCCGGGGAGAAGAGGGTCATCAAGACATGGTCGCGCGCCTCGACCATCTTCCCGGAGATGGTCGGCCACACGATCGCGGTCCACGACGGCCGCAAGCATGTTCCGGTGTACATCACGGAGTCGATGGTCGGGCACAAGCTCGGCGAGTTCTCGCCGACGCGGACGTTCCGCGGCCATGCGGATGATCGCAAGAAGGGCAAGCGGTAACAGCCACGCAAGAGGTGCGTCACGCGTAGCGTGAGCCCGTCGACCAGTCGGAGGATCGGAAGAAGCATGGAAGCCAGAGCGATCGCGAGGTACGTTCGCGTGAGCCCCCGCAAGGCCCGTCTCGTCGTGGACATGATCCGCGGCAAGTCGGCGACGGAGGCCAGCAGCATCCTCAAGTTCACCCCCAAGGGGGCGGCCGAAGCGGTGGGAAAGGCGCTCGACAGCGCCGTGGCCAACGCCGAGCACAACCTGAAGATCAAGCCGGAGACGCTGTTCGTCTCGCAGGCGTTCGTGGACGAAGGCCCCACGCTCAAGCGCATTCGGCCACGGGCCATGGGGCGAGCGTTCAAGATCCGCAAGCGCACGAGCCACATCACCATCATCGTCAAGCAGCGAGAGGAGGCGTAAGCGCCGCATGGGCCAGAAAATCCACCCCGTCGGGCCTCGTCTCGGCATCACAGAGGAATGGCGTTCCCGCTGGTATCAGGGCAAGGGCTACGACAAGACCCTCGCCGAGGACATCGCCATCCGCAAGTTCCTGACCGCGCGCCTGCGCCGTGCGGCACTGTCGCGCATCGACATCGAGCGCATGGGCGACAATGTCGTCGTGTCGCTGTGGACCGCGCGCCCGGGCATCGTCATCGGCAAGAAGGGCGCCGAGGTCGACGTCCTGCGCAAGGACCTCGAGAAGATCACCGGGCGCCACGCAGCGGTGAACATCATCGAGATCAAGCGTCCGGAGATGGACGCGGCCTTGGTCGCACAGGGAGTAGCCGAGCAGCTCGAGGCGCGTGTCGGCTTCCGCCGCGCCATGAAGAAGGCCGTGACCTCCGCGATGAAGAGCGGCGGGCTCGGTATCCGCATCCAGTGCTCGGGTCGCCTGGGCGGCGCCGAGATGGGTCGCCGGGAGTGGTACCGCGAGGGTCGCGTGCCGCTCCACACCCTGCGGGCGAAGATCGACTACGGCACCGCAAGCGCCCGCACGACGTTCGGCGCATGCGGCGTGAAGGTGTGGATCTACAAGGGCGAGTTGCTGCCCGGCCAGACCATCGCCTCTCTGACCGAACAGGCCGACGAGCGACCGTCCCGTCCTTCGGGCGACCGTCGTCCCCCGCGTCGCAACGAGGGAGGTCGAGGATAGAACATGCTGCTGCCGAAGCGCGTCAAGCACCGCAAGGTCCAGCGCGGGAGCAACTGGAGCGGTAAAGCCAAGGGCGGCACCGAGGTGTCGTTCGGTGACTACGGCCTGAAGTCCCTCGAGGCCGCGTGGATCACCAACCGGCAGATCGAGGCCGCGCGTGTCGCCATGACTCGCCACATGAAGCGTGGCGGCAAGGTGTGGATCACGATCTTCCCCGATAAGCCCGTCACGCAGAAGCCGGCCGAGACCCGCATGGGCTCCGGCAAGGGCAACCCCGAGAAGTGGGTGGCCGTGGTGAAGCCGGGCAGAGTGATGTTCGAGATCGCGGGCGTCCCGGACGACGTGGCGAAAGAGGCCATGCGACTCGCGGCCCAGAAGCTCCCGGTCAAGTGCAAGTTCGTAACCCGTGCCGACAGCGGCGGTGAGGCATAGATGAAGGCAGAAGAGATCAGGGCTTTCGCGGACACCGAGCTAGGCCAGAAGGTCAAGGACGCTCGTGTCGAGCTGTTCAACCTGCGTTTCCAGCTGGCCACGGGCCAACTGGACAATCCGCAGCGCATCAAGGCCATCAAGCACGACTTGGCCCGTCTGCACACCGAGGTCCGCGCTCGCGAGATCGAGGCCGCCCGCAAAGCACGGGCAGCGTCGTAGCCACGCGGTCTTCACGAAGGGATATCTGAGAGATGACTGAAGAGCGGAACAACCGGAAGACCAGGCAGGGTGTCGTCGTGTCCGCCTCTGGCGACAAGACCTGCGTGGTCAAGGTGGAGGAGCGCAAGCCCCACCCGAAGTACGGCAAGATGATGACCCACAGCCGGAAGCTCCACGCCCACGACGAGGGCAACACGTGCGGCGTCGGCGATGTTGTGACGATCATGGAGACCAGGCCGCTGTCGAAGACGAAGCGGTGGCGCCTTGTGGAGATCGTCGAGAAGGCAAAGTAGAGTGCCGACCCCGTCCGCTCACGTGCGCCGCGACTCGAAGGGCGCACCTCTGACGGCGGAGGCCCACGACCGGAGGAAGACATGATCCAAGCTGAGACGCGGCTCAAGGTCGCCGACAACTCGGGCGCCCGCAAGGTGCTGTGCATAAAGGTGCTCGGCGGCTCGAAGCGCCGCTACGCCCACGTGGGCGACGTCATCGTCTGCACCGTCAAGGAAGCGATGCCCAACGGCACCGTCAAGAAGGGCGATGTCGTCCGGGCGGTCGTCGTGCGCACCAAGAAGGAGTCGCGGCGCGCCGACGGCAGTTACATCAAGTTCGACGACAATGCGGCGGTCATCATCGACATCCAGGGCAATCCCCGGGGGACGAGAATCTTCGGTCCCGTGGCGCGCGAGTTGCGCGAGCGCAAGTACATGAAGATCGTGTCGCTGGCCCCCGAAGTCCTGTAGAGGAAGGCTCACGACATGTCGAGATCCATGACGATCCACAAAGGCGACAAGGTCCACATCATCGCCGGCAAGGACAAGGGCAAGGAAGGTAAGATCCTGCGCGCATATCCCTTCAAGGAGCGCGTCGTGGTCGAGGGTGCGAACCTCATCAAGAAGCACACCCGCCCAAGCACGAAGAACCAGCAGGGCGGCATCATGACGATCGAAGGCACCATCCATGTGAGCAACGTGATGCTCATCTGCCCGAGTTGCGCGCAGCCCTCGCGTGTCGGACGTCGACGCGACGCAGGCACGCGCGTTCGCGTGTGCAAGAAGTGCGGCAAGGACATCGACAAGTAGCGACCACCCCGCCCTCGCTCGGGCGGGGGGACAAGTGACGTCGGGTCGGCAATCCGGCGCCCGCGAACATGATTTGGAGGCATCAGTGGCACCCAGGCTCAAGGAGAAGTACCTCACGGTGGTGGCGCCGGCTCTGCGCGAGCAGCTCGGCTACGCCAACGTGAACCAGGTCCCGCGACTGGACAAGATCGTTGTCAACATGGGCGTCGGCGGCGCGTCGCAAGACGCCAAGCTGCTGGATGCCGCAGTGGCCGACATGACGATCATCGCGGGTCAGAAGCCCGTCATCACCCGGGCGAAGAAGTCCATCGCCGGCTTCAAGATCAGGCAAGGGATGCCCATCGGCGCGAAGGTGACTCTTCGCGGCGACCGCATGTGGGAGTTCATGGACCGCCTGCTGTCCGCGGCCCTGCCGAGGATCCGCGACTTCCGCGGCATCAATCCGAACAGCTTCGACGGCCGCGGCAACTACTCGATGGGCGTCGACGAGCAGCTGATCTTCCCTGAGATCGACTACGACAAGGTGGACCGCACCCGCGGCATGGACATCACCTTCGTCACGACCGCGAAGACAGACGCGGAGTGTCGTGCCCTCATGGACGGCTTCGCGTTCCCGTTCAAGCGTTAGCAGCACATGGAGCGCTCCGCCTGGAGGCGGCGGCGTCACCCGCGTAGGAGGTAACACGTGGCAAAGAAGTCGATGATCGCCAAGTCGGTCCGCGCACCGAAGTTCGGTGTCCGGGCAGTGAGCCGCTGCGTGCGCTGCGGCCGGCCGCGAGCGTTCTACCGCAAGTTCGGGCTATGCCGCATCTGCCTGCGTGAGCTGGCGAGTCGCGGGGAGATCCCGGGCGTCCGCAAGGCGAGCTGGTAGGGTCGCGAGACGAAGCGACCCCGGTCCCGGGCAGGCGCCGGCGTCATGGGCGCACGCGAACCGCCGGGGACCGATCCGAACGGATCATAGGAGGCACGAGCAATGAGCATGACAGACCCGATCGCGGACATGTTGACCCGCGTGCGTAACGCGAACTCCGCGTTCCAGAGCACGGTGTCGATGCCGTCGTCGAAGAAGCTGGTGGAGATCGCCCGCATCCTCAAGGACGAGGGCTACGTCAGCGAATACGTCGTGACCCCCGGCGGCGTCCAGCCGACCTTGGAGATCACGCTGAAGTACGGCGCGCGCAAGGAGCGCGTCATCACGGGTATCCGCCGCATCAGCAAGCCCGGGTTGCGCGTGTACGCGAAGAAGGACGAGATGCCGCGTGTCCTCGGTGGCCTCGGCATCGCCGTCATCTCGACCTCGAGCGGGGTCATGACCGACAAGCAAGCGAAGAAGGCCAGCGTCGGCGGCGAGGTCATCGCCTACGTCTGGTAAACCGGCAGGACGACAGGAAAGGAGCGAGTAAGCCGTGTCCCGTATCGGCAGACAGCCCATCCCGGTCCCGTCCGGGATCGAGGTCAAGATCGAGGGTCAGACGGTCAGTGTGACCGGCCCGAAGGGCACCCTCACGCATACGTGTGCGGAAGACATGATCATCGCGCTGGCGGACGGCGTCCTGACGGTCGCACGCCCCACGGACGAGCGGCGTCATCGCTCGCTCCACGGGCTGACCAGGACCCTTCTCTCCAACATGGTGACGGGCGTTTCCGAGGGCTTCCACAAGAACCTCGAGATCGTCGGCGTCGGATACCGTGCCAGCCTGAAGGGCTCGGACATCGAGCTCCTGCTCGGATACAGCCACCCCGTCCTCGTGACGGCCGAAGCCGGCATCACGTTCGAGGTGCCCGCCCCGACCAGGATCACGGTGCGTGGGATCGACAAGCAGCGCGTCGGACAGGTGGCCGCTGAGATCCGAGCATGGCGCAAGCCCGAGCCGTACAAGGGCAAGGGTGTGCGGTACGAGGGTGAGCACGTGCGGCGTAAGCTCGGCAAGACGGCGAAGTAGGGAAGGGTCGAGAGCACATGGACAAGCTGAAGGCAAAAGCGGCGGCACTCTCGCGCCGTCAGCGCCGGGTCCGCGGCAAGGTCCGGGGCGACTCGTCCCGTCCGCGTCTCCGCGTGGTTCGGAGCAATGCGCATATCTACGCTCAGGTGATCGACGACGTCGCGGGAGTGACCATCGCCTCCGCATCGTCGATCGACACCGAGCTGCATTCCGCGCTCAAGTCAGGATCCAACATCGGCGCAGCCAAAGCCGTCGGTGAGGCTGTCGGGCGTCGCGCCATGGAGAAGGGTGTCACCGAGGTCGTCTTCGACCGCGGCGGGCGTCTGTACCACGGCCGCGTGAAGGCGCTCGCCGACGGAGCCCGCAGCGCCGGGCTGAAGTTCTAAGGGAGGACACGGGTATGGCGCGTCAGGTCGCTCCGGTCTCGGAGCTGCAGGAGAAGGTCGTCTACATCAACCGCGTGTCCAAGGTCGTCAAGGGCGGGCGGCGGTTCTCGCTCACGGCCCTGGTGGTCGTGGGCGATGGCAAGGGTAACGTCGGCGTCGGCATGGGCAAGTCAGCCGAGGTCCCCGTAGCCATCAAGAAGGGCATCGAGGACGCCAGGAAGAACATGTTCAAGGTCGCCTTGGCGGGCACGACGGTCCCGCATGCCGTGGTCGGGCGCTTCGGTGCCGGTCGCGTCATGATCAAGCCGGCGGCGCCCGGCACCGGTATCATCGCCGGCGGCCCGATACGGGCCCTGTTCGAGCTCGCTGGGATCACCGACGTCCTGTCGAAGTCCCTCGGCTCCGACAACGCACTGAACATGGTCAAGGCGGCGGCCGAAGGGCTGCGCGACATGACGAGCCCCACCACGATCGCCCGGCGCCGCGGCAAGACCGTGGGCCAGGTATTCGGCTACGAGGAGTGACCGACATGGCGAAAGCGCCCTCGGGCAAGACACTCACGATCACTCAGGTCCGCAGCATCATAGGCTGTCCGCCCGATCAGAGGGCAACGGTCAAAGCGCTCGGCTTGAGAAGGATCCGCCACACCGTCGAGCAGGCCGACACAGCGGTCATCCGCGGCATGCTCGCCAAGGTGCGGCACCTGGTCGAGGTGCAGGGGCGCTAGGGCCCCGCGCCGGGTGCTTCGAAAGCACCCACGCGTCGAATATGGCGCGCCAATGACAGTCAGCCGGCGGCGAGCGGCCGGCGGCCGCGCCTGGAAGGGCGCGGTGGCGAACTAAGGAGCCAAGAGCTATGCAATTGCATGACCTCTCCCCGGCGCCGGGGTCTCGCAAGGACCGGAAGCGCATAGGCCGCGGGCACGGTTCGGGCCACGGCGGCCGATCCGGCAAGGGCAACAAGGGTCAGCTGTCCCGCGCAGGCGGAGGCAAGGGTCCGGGATTCGAGGGCGGTCAGAATCCGCTCGCGATGCGCATGCCGAAGCTCCCCGGCTTCAAGAACCGCTGGCGCCAGGAATACGAGATCGTCAACGTCGGACGCCTCGACGGGCTCTTCGCCGCCGGTGACGTCGTCGATGCGGCCTCGCTGAAGGACAAGGGCGTCGTCCACTCGGTCGTGGCGCCCATCAAGGTGCTGGGTGACGGCGAACTGACGAAGGCTCTGACCGTGCGTGTCGACAAGGTCTCGGGTCCCGCTCTCGTGAAGATCGAGGCGGCCGGAGGGAAGGTCGAGCTGACATGATCGAGGCGCTCGCGAACGCGTTCCGCATTCCCGACCTGCGCCGCAAGATCCTGTTCACCCTCGGTATGATCGGGCTGTACCGCCTCGGGGCTCACATCCCCGTGCCCGGCGTGACCTCCCAGATGCTCGACACGCTCGCCGCCAACGTGAACACGAGCGGTGCTCTCGGCCTGCTGAACCTGTTCGCGGGGGGCGCGCTCGAGAGGTTCGCCATCTTCTCGCTGGGCATCATGCCCTACATCACGTCGTCCATCATCATGCAGCTGCTGCAGGCCGTGATCCCGACGCTCGAGAAGTGGCAGAAGGAGGGCGAGGCCGGCCAGCGCAAGATCACGCAGATCACCCGATACATGACGCTCGGCCTCGGCCTGCTCGAGTCGCTCGGCCTCGTCGCGCTGTTCCAGTCCGCGCCGCCGACGGGTCTGGGCGTGCAGTTCGACTGGGTCACTCGGGGCCTCATCGTCATGTCGCTGTTGGCGGGCACCGCGTTCATCATGTGGATGGGCGAGCTCATCACCCAGCGCGGCATCGGCAACGGCATGTCCCTGCTGATCTTCGCCAACATCGTCGCCCGGTTCCCCGCCACGACCGTGCAGGCCTTCCAGCTGCAGGGGTGGTTCTGGGTTCTCGCGATCATGATCGCGGTCGCCGGTATCGTCGCAGCGATCGTGTTCATCGAGCGGGGCCAGCGGCGGATCCCCGTGCAGTACGCGAAGCGTATCGTCGGGCGCCGCGTCTACGGCGGAGCCGGCACGTACATCCCCCTCAAGATCAACGGTGCCAACGTCATACCGATCATCTTCGCGTCGTCGGTGCTGTACTTCCCGATCGTCGTGGGTCAGTTGTCCAACTATGCGCCGCTCGTGACCGTGGCCAACGCCATCAGTCTGGGGCCGCTGCACTGGGTCCTCACCACGGTCCTCATCGTGTTCTTCGCCTACTTCTATACGGCCCTCGTCTTCAATCCGATCGACCTAGCGGACAACCTGCGCAAGCAGGGTGGGTTCGTCCCGGGTGTCCGTCCGGGCAAGGCGACCGCCACGTACATCGAGAACGTCTTGAACCGCATCACCCTGCCGGGGGCTCTCTTCCTCGCGGCTATCGCGGTCGTCCCGACCATCCTGTTCGAGCAGACCAAGATGTCGCTGCTCCAGCAGTTCGGCGGCACCTCGATCCTGATCATGGTCGGTGTCGCGCTGGAGACGATGACCCAGCTGGAGAGCCAGCTGAAGATGCGCAACTACGACGGCTTCTTCAAGTAGGACCGAAGCCCGCGGCGGTTCGAGGCGTCGGGGCGGTGCTCGACGAGAGATGGTGAGACCGGATGAACATCGTTCTGCTCGGTGCGCCAGGCGCAGGCAAGGGGACCCAGGCTGCGAAGCTCGTTGAGGCGCGCGGTCTCGCTCACATCTCGACGGGGGACATCTTCCGTGCGGCTGTGACGGCGGGCACCCCGCTCGGTCTTGAGGCGAAGCGCTTCATGGACGCCGGGGAGCTCGTTCCCGACGCCGTCGTCATCGGCATCGTGCAGGAGCGACTGTCGGAACCCGACTGCGCCGTGGGGTTCATCCTCGACGGGTTCCCGCGGACCGTCCCGCAGGCCGACGCACTTACCAAGGCCTTGGCCTCGATGGGTAAGAAGCTCGATCACGTGATCAGCATCGACGTCGACCGCGCCGCGCTCATCAAGAGGCTTACCGCACGGCGCCAATGCCGCTCGTGCGGGCGCATCTACAACGTCCTTACCAGTCGGCCGAAGCACTTCAACGTGTGCGACGACTGCGGTGGAGAGGTCTTCCTCCGCGATGACGACTCGGTCGGGACCGTCACGAACCGCTTGGACGTGTACGACCGCAACACGGCGCCCCTCATCGACTACTACCGTAAGGCCGGTCTGCTCCGATCGATCGACGGCGACCGTCCCGCGGACGAGGTGTTCGCGGACATCCTTGCCGCTGTGCGCGCGTGAATCGAGCATCCGGGTGATCGTCCGCAAGTCGCACGCCGAGATCGACGTCATGCGAGAGGCCGGTCGGGTCACCGCGCGTGCCCTTCGAAGCGTAGGCGACGCCGTGCGGGTCGGTATCACGACGGCCGAGCTCGACGACATCGCCGCGAGCGTCATCGCGGAGGCGGGGGCGCTGCCCGCGTTCAAGGGCTACCAAGGGTTTCCCGCCACGATCTGCTCGTCCTGCAACTGCGTCGTGGTGCATGGCATCCCCGGCGCCGAGCGGCTCGCTGAAGGCGACATCATCTCGGTCGACGTCGGTGCCATCGTGGACGGTTACTACGGCGATTCGGCACGGACGTGGCCCGTCGGGGAGATCGAGCCCGGGATCGCACGCCTGCTGGATGTCACCCGCCGCAGTCTCGAGGCGGGGATCTCCAAGTGCGTGCCCGGGATGCGCCTGTACGACATCTCGGCGGCGGTCCAAGGCGTCGCCGAGGGCGCCGGATTCTCGGTCGTCCGCGAGTACGTGGGGCACGGCATCGGCAGGGCCATGCACGAGGAGCCCCAGATCCCGAACTACGGCATCGCGGGCCGGGGTCCCACGCTGCAGGCAGGGATGGTCCTTGCCATCGAGCCGATGGTCAACTTGGGTGGTGCCGCCGTCGTCCAGAAGGGCGACGGCTGGACGGTCGTGACGGCGGACGGGAGCCCGTCGGCGCACTTCGAGCACACGGTCGCCATCACGACCGATGGGCCGGTCGTCCTGACGATGGAGTGAGCCCTAGAGCCCGTGGCGTAGTGCCTCATAATGAAAGGTACTCGAGGACCTGATTCGCTGCCTCAGAATCAATGTACTCGAGCTCGGGTGCCTCCACCTCCTCTTTCCATCTCGGGTTCTTGCGGGCGTTGAGCTTGTAGAGCTTGCCTTGCAGC
>JANYAK010000043.1 GCA_025361335.1 Coriobacteriia bacterium | reverse complement strand
CAAGGCAAGCTCTACAAGCTCAACGCCCGCAAGAACCCGAGATGGAAAGAGGAGGTGGAGGCACCCGAGCTCGAGTACATTGATTCTGAGGCAGCGAATCAGGTCCTCGAGTACCTTTCATTATGAGGCACTACGGAACGGCCGCCGCTGGCTGGTCAGACACGGTCGCGCCCGCATCCGTTCTCACGAAGAAGGGGCGCGGCCGGTGACCCGGGCCGCGCCCCCATCAAGGCGATCCAGACCTCCGCCGAAGCGGCTCCCTGCCTACCCGCGTACGCGGGTGGCCATCCGGGTGGCCATGCCAAACAGGTAGATGCCAAGCCACAACGCCCACGGCGCGACGGCGATGCGGGTCAGCACCTTGCTGGCTTTGGCCGAGACCCTCATCGGGGGTGCGGCGGCCGCCACGGCCACCATGCCCAGGTAGGCCACGAGCGCGAGGACGGTGTGGAGCGTGTTCGACGGCGTGTCCAACTGCAGGGCTCCGCCCGCCGACACGGCCATCGCCAGCGTCGCCAGAGTGTCGAGGACCACGCCGATCCAGATCATGGTGAGGTGGTTGGTCCTGAAGCCCTTCGCGCGGAACGCGCCCCACACGCCGACCGAGTACAGCACGAGCGCCGCGATCAGAGCGATGTTGCCGACGATGATGTTGACCGGCATGCTTCCCCCTTTCCGTCAGACAACCCTGCGTGTCGGCCACACTGTACTGGAACCGTCGACCGGTCCGCCATAGCCTCGCCTCGCCTCGCAGCGTGACCGGATCATCCGCTTTGCCCTCTCACCGCTCGGGTATGTAGGGCCGGTACCACCGACGAAAGGAGAGCAGCCATGCACGGATCGATGAGATATGGCGGCGGCTGGCCGATGGGTCCCGGCCACGGACACGGCCAAGTCGACATCCCGCTGGTGCCGGCGCCCGTCGCATTCTTCGCGATGATGCTCGGCCTGATGATGGGCGTGATGATCGGGAAGAGGAAGGCCATGATGCAGGGCATGTCCGGCATGCAGGGCATGTCCGGCATGCACGGGATGCACGGGATGCACGGCGGCGATGAGTGCCGCGGCGACATGGGCTTGATGATGCGCAAGAAGATGATGAGCGGCGGCGGCTCAGGCATGCATCATCATCACGGTGACGGGATGCCGCGGTGCACATGCGGCGAGAACGCCGAGGACCCGCAGCCGGAGCAGGCCCCCACCGAGTAGGCCGCTCGTCCGACAGGCAGGCGAATCAAAAGCCAGGCGGGTCGATCCCGCCTGGCTTGTTCTTGAATGGTGGGCCCGGATGGATTCGAACCATCGACCTCACGGTTATCAGCCGTGCGCTCTAACCAGCTGAGCTACGGGCCCTCAAGGGCGAAACGCTTCGATACCATATCCGCAAGCCGCGCGAAGCGTCAAGGACGGCGCTGCGGCACGCGCCCCCGTGGCGCCACGGGGTACGAACCTCTATGGGAGATGAAGCACATGTTGCCCGTCCGCATACACAGTCTGGGATTCGATCCCGCTTCCAGCCAGCCCGTGATCCTGCTCAAGGAGGAGGCGGGGCTGCGCGTCCTGCCCATCTGGATCGGCCAGCCCGAGGCCACGGCGATACTCACCGCGCTGGAAGGCGTCGAGCCGCCTCGCCCGATGACCCACGACCTCCTGCTCGGCGTCACCGGCGCGGCGGACCTCGTCCTCGAGCGCGTCGAGATCACTCGGCTCGAGGAAGGGACGTTCTTCGCGGCGCTCATCCTGCGCGGGGAGGAGCGGGTGCTGGTGGTGGACGCGCGGCCATCCGATTCGATCGCGCTGGCCGTGCGGGCCCGCTGTCCCATCCTCGTCGCCGAAGCCGTGCTCGACGAGGCCGGCATCGTCCCGGACGATGAGGCCGACGAGGAGGTCGAGCGCTTCCGCGAGTTCCTGGACCACGTCGCCCCCGAGGACTTCGAGAGATCCTAGCGAGAGACGCTCACTCGTAGCGCAGAGCGACGATCGGGTCCAGCTTGCTCGCCTTCCATGCGGGGTAGACCCCGAAGAAGATCCCGACGCCCGCGCTGAAGAAGAACGCTATCGCGACCGCCCAAGGCGTCACCGTGGTCGGCACGAGTCCGCTGAGGGCGAACGCGCCGCCCGCGCCCACGGCGATCCCGAACACGCCGCCCAGCACGGACAGCATCATCGCCTCGATGACGAACTGGCTGAGGATGTCGTAGGTCCGGGCGCCGACCGCTTTGCGGATGCCGATCTCGCGCGTCCGCTCGGACACGCTGACCAGCATGATGTTCATGATCCCGATGCCGCCGACGAGCAGAGATATCCCGGCGATCCCCGCGAGCATGACCGTGAGCGTGCCGAGCAGTTGGTTGAAGATCCCCAGCGTCTGGTCCTGGCTCATGACGGTGATCTGGTCGCTGAACTTCGGCGCCAGGACGCGCTTGATCTGGGCTCGCACCAAGTCGATGTCGCTCGTGTTGGTCACCTTCACCAGCATGATCGGCACGCGTGAGTTCCCCGTCAGGCTCTCGAGGGCGGAGATGGGCACACGGATCACGTTGTCCTGATCACCGGACAGCCCGCCGCCCACCTTGGTGTACCACCCGATCACCGTGAAGCGCTGTCCGTTGATGGTGATGACCCGGCCTAGCGGATCCTCGCCGTTGGGGAACAGCGATGTCTTGACCGTGTAGCCGATGACCCCGACGCGTGACGCCGCGTCGTTCTCCGACCGGTTGAAGAAACGCCCGGCACCCAAAGTGGCGCTCACGACGAGGGTGCCCTGATCGGTCGTGCCGGACAGCGTCGCGTAGTCGTTCCGATTCTGGTACCTCGCGTTGCCCGCTCCGGAAGCCACCGGCACCACCGCATCGATGAGCTGCAGGCGCGTCCTCAAGTACTGCGCGTCGGAGAGGGAGAAGGGCTTTCCGCCGCTCATGCCCGGGCCGAAACTGCTGCCGCCGCCCGTCGTGCTCTGCTTGCCCGGGAAGATGAACAGCAGGTTGGATCCGAGCCCTTCGACGGTGCTGGTGACTTCGCCCTGCACTCCGGTCCCGATGGCCACCAGCAGGATCACGGCAGCCACGCCTATGATGACGCCGAGCATGGTGAGAGCGCTGCGGACCTTGTTCGCGAATACCGCACGGATGGCGATGCGGAACGACTCGGTGAAGTTCACGCCGGATCACCCGCCGCACGCGCCCGCTCCACGCCGCCGACGGTATTCATGCCGAGCTGGATGATCTCGTCGTGCGCGTCCAGCCGATCGGGCACGGGCTCGTCTCGCACGATCTCGCCGTCCCTGAGTTCCACGATGCGCCGGGCGTGGCGAGCCACGTTCGCGTCGTGGGTGACGATCACGACGGTGATGCCCTGCGCGTTGAGATCCTGGAGGATGCCCATGACCTCGACGCCGCTGCGCGAGTCCAGGTTGCCCGTAGGCTCGTCCGCCAGGACGATCGACGGGTTCGTCACCAGGGCCCGGGCGATCGCCACCCGCTGCTGCTGGCCGCCGGACAGCTGCCCCGACGTGTGATTGAGCCTGTCGCCAAGCTCGACGCGCTCCAGGGCCTCGCGGGCGCGGCGCGCACGCTCGGAGCCCGAGACGCCGCCGTACACGAGCGGCAGCTCCACGTTCGCCTGAGCACCGGTACGGGCCAGGAGGTTGAAGGACTGGAACACGAATCCGATGTGCTGGTTGCGCAGACCGGCGAGCTGGTTGGGAGTGAGGTCGCCCACGACCTCGCCCTCGATCGAGACCACGCCGGATGTCGGCCGGTCGAGCAGCCCGATGATGTGCATCAGCGTCGACTTGCCCGACCCGGAAGGCCCCATGATCGCGACCATCTCGCCCTCACGGATCGCGACGGACACGCCACAGAGCGCGTGGACCTCGATGCCTTCCAGCTGGTAGACCTTCGTGACTCCCCGCACTTCCAGCACGGTCCGTCGACCGTCGAGCCGACGCCCCCACTCCGCGCGGCGGCGGTCCTCGCCCAGGAAGGCATTCTCCCGCTGCGAAGCGAGGGAGCGGCCCGTGTCGGCCGCTCCCTTCGGAAGCGCGTCTGTCGTCGGCTTCTTGGTCACCCAGCTCCGCTCCTTCGTGCTACTTCGTGCGGACGGCCGAGCCGTCCTTGAGGGCGCTCAGGTTCCCGACCGCCACATCGGCGCCGGCCTCGACGCCGCTCGTTATCTGCGCCCGAACGTCCGTGAGGGCGCCCGTCGTGACCTCGACTTTGGAGACCTTGCCGCCCGACACGACGAACACGAACTTCTTGCCGCTCTCGTCGAACAGAGCCTCGATCGGCACCGTGACCGCGTCGGAGACGGCGGAGACCTCGATGTCGACGGAGCCGCTCATGCCGAGCAGGAGGTTCTTACCCGGCGCGCTGACGGCGAGCAGGACCGGGAACGCGATACCGCCTGTCGTGGTCTGGACTGCGGCCGAGCGGATCGCGACCACCTTGGCGTTGAAGGTGTCGGAGGGGAACGCGTCGAGCCTGACCCTGCCGTTCAGGGTGGTCTTGACGCGGTCGATGTCGGCCTCGTCCACCTGCGCATTGAAGTTGAGCGCGCCCATCTGAACCACGGTGAACAGGGCAGCCTGGGGAGCCACCGGCGAGCCATGCGCGGCCTTGGGCACGAATCCGTCAATGCCGGGAGCACCGAGCGCGTTAAAGATCACGACCCCGTCCATCGGGGCGGTCATCGTGGCCTTGTCGAGGGTGTTCTGCGCGAGAACGAGCGCCTGGCCCGCCTGCTCGACCGACGCGCGCGCGGCCGCCTTGGCCGCCGCCACCTTGCCCGCGGTGCTCAGCTTGTTCTGGCCGGACTTGGCGTTGAGCAGGGCCGCATATGCCTGCTGCTTGGACATCAGGACCGCGGTGAGGGTTCCCTCCAGGGACGCCTTTCCCGCCGGAGTCGTGGCGTCGTAGGAGCTCTTCACGAAATCGTAGCGAGCCTTGGCGGCGTTGTATCCCGTCTGCGCCGCGTCCACCCCGGCTTCGGCCGCCGACCTGTCGATGGCTGCCGGCACGCCGCGATTGACCGCGTCGAGTTGCGCCTGGGCCGCCTTGAGCCCGGCCCGCGCTTGCGCGATCTGCAGGCGGATCGGACCCGTCTCCATCGTCGCGAGTGCGTCGCCGGCCTTGACGGTCTGACCGTCCGTGACCTGCACGACGTCGAGCGTTCCCGCCGTCGGCGGGAATACGTCGGCCTTGTCGGCCGCCTCCAGCTTGCCGGAGGCCGTGACCTGGACTCCCAGGGTCTGCTTCTCCACCTTGGCGACCGTCACCTGAGGGACCGCGTTCTGCGCGGACACGACGACACCCGCCACGATGCCGCCGACGACGACGAGCGCCACGACAGCCGCGATCATCTTCCCTCTGCTCACCAAAGCCCTCCGTTCAGCCGAGGTCCGGTTCCCCGGCCCCCTCAGTCTCACACGACGTACGGTTCGTACCGGCCCTCGACGAGTGCGGGAAGCCCCGCGATCGAGTCGAGGGCGAATGCCGTTCCCAGGACCACGACCTCCGTGGACGGGAACGCGCCCCAGAGGGCGGCCACAGACACACAGCCGGCGGCGATAGCCGCCTGCATGTCGTGGGGGCTGTCACCGACGTAGATACAATACTCCAACTCGACGCCCATCAGGGTCGCCGCGAACCGCAGTGGGAACGGGTCCGGCTTGTGGGTCTCCACGTCATCCGCGGTGACGACGACATCGAAGTACCGTCGCAGGTCGAACAGGTCGATCCCCCTCGATGCCGCCTCGATGCCCTTGCTGGTCACGACGCCCATCCGCACTCCTCGGGCGCTCAAGGCCGACAGCGCTTCGACGGTGCCCGGATACTCCTTGGCCAGCTCGTCGTGGTGCCTCATGTTGAACGCCCGGAACTCGGTCAAGAGCTCGGCGGCGTGGTCCGGCGCCATGTCGCGGAACTGGGTCGCCAAGGGCTGGCCGACATTCGCCATCGTGACCTCGTCGGGAAGCTCGTGGCCCAGCACCGTGCGCGTCGCGTGGCGGAAGGAGACCCTGATGAGCTCGACCGTGTCGATCAGCGTGCCGTCCAAGTCGAACAGCACGGCCTGCAGCCCCGCGAGTCGCTGCGCCATCGCTGCATCCTGTGGGCTCGGATCGGTCATCCGGCCACTCTAGCACCCGGACGGACGTCCCTGCGGCCCAGCAAGAGCCACGTGGCCACGGCGCCCGTCGCATAGGCGGCGACGGTGAAGTAGTAGGGCAGGGTGTAGGAGTAAGCCATCATGCGCCCGCCGATCACCGAGCCGAGCAGCCAGCCCGTGGACCAGGCGAATGCGAGTCCTCCCGCCACAAGTGGCTTCTCGGGGCCTGGGACACCCTCCATCGAATACTGGTTGAGCAAGGGCCACGACATGTTCATCAGGGCCGCTCGGACCCACAGGACGCCCGCCGCGGCGGGAAGCCAGCCGATGGAGGGGATGCTGGCAAGCAAGGGGAGCGAGAGCAGCTCGGTGATGACCGTGCCGCGGATCAGGCCGAAGCGACGGCCCAGCCAGGGCGCGCCCAAGGCCGCCACGCCCATAGCGATCTCGGCCACGCCCTGCACGATGCCCACCTGCCCGATGGTGGCCCCGAGCTGGTGCTTCAGGAACAGGGACAGAAACGGCATGATGAGCCCGGCGCCGAGCGCGATGATCGCCTGCGGCACGGCGAGGCGCGCCAGATGCCCCCAGCTGGAGAAAGCGGCGACCATGCGACGGTACGACGCGAGGGCGTGACGCGCTGGATGCAGGTCCTCCCGGACGAGGAATCCGGGCAGCGCCGCTGCCGCGAACAGGACGGCGCTCAGCGCCACCGAGATGCGCAACGCGGTGGCGCCGCTCGTCACCGTGGACAGCAGGGAGACGAGCCCGCCTCCGGCCACGCTGCCCACGAACGCCGCTCCGAGTCGTACCACCAGGTCCATGGTGAACAGGTGCGTCCGCTCCGCCTCCCCGCTGTTCTCGGAGATGAAGGCCGAAGATGCGGCACGCATCACGCCATCGCCCACGCCCGTCAGCAGGCCGAACGCGAGCACGGCGGCGGTCGTGGGGAGCAACGCCTGGCCGAGCCGCGACACCGCATACGCCGCACTCGCGGCGATGAGCAGCCGCCGATATCCGAACACCGAGATGAGCGGAGCCGCCAGCAGGGCGATGACGCCGGCCGCGATGGCGAGCGCGCCCTCGGCGCCGCCGACGACGGTCTCGGACATCCCCCAAGTCTTCACGTAGATGGCGAACACGGTGATGAGCAGGCCCATGCCCGCGTTCTGCAGACCGGCCAGCACGAGGTACGCGCGAGCGTTGCCGGAGAACGCCGCGGAGGCGGCGACGTACTCCTGGACGTGGCCGAGGAGGGCTCTCTTCGATCGCGCTATCAACTGAGCGGCTCCGGACAGGGGGTGTGGATGGGTCGGCGGGCGCGCAGCCTATTCGGGGTCGATGGATCCTCCGGGAACGTCCAGCGCGTCGCTCGTGTCGGGCAGCGGCTCGAGATCGAGGGCCTCTCGTATGACCACCACCGCGCGTCGCTCAGCCTCGGTCACCCGCACGCCGCCGAGGCCGAAGAAGCCGCCCGTCGTCGTCGCGTTCGCGGCCTCCAGAGCGACGTCACCCAGGAAATGCCGAAACCCCTGCGCCTCCGCCTCTCTGGAGCGGTCGGCCAGAAGCTTCACGACGGCGCGGCACGTGTCGACTGCGCCTTCGAGCATCGTCGCGACGGCGCGCTCGGGCTCGGCTGCGGCACCCAGGTCAGAAGGGTGCGCTCCTTCGGCGCCGCCTGCCCACGCCGCGCCGAGAAGCTCGTTGTCGGGGTAGCGCTCGCGCACGCTCGCGGTGATGGCCGCGATCGAGAACACCTCGCGGATGGTCCCGCCGGGCTCGGCAAGCGACACCGCCATCCCGACTATCCACGGCGACAGGAAGAGGAGCTGCCATTCCTCCTCCGTGTACTCGGAGCGGGCCGTCATCGGTCTCCTTCGAGCGGGGCACCCCGCAGGGGTCCCGCGGCTACTCGTCCTCTTCGAACTCCTCGGATACGAGTTCCTCGGCCTCGATCTCCCGGGCGTCCATCCCCGGGGCGATCGTGTCGTCCTCCACCAAGAGCTGCTGCCCTTCGGGCACCGCCTTCTTCTTCTTCTTGGATGCCGTCACGCGGGCCAGCGCGCTGACCCGGTCGCTGTCGGCCACGTTCATCACCTTCACGCCCTGGGTGGAACGCCCCAGTCGCGAGATGTCCTCGGCGTTGACCCGGATGACGACGCCCTCCTGCGAGATGAGCATGAGCTCGTGGCCGGGCATGACGATCTTCATCCCCGCGAGGCGGCCCTTCTTGTCGGTCACCTGGATGGTCTTGACGCCCATGCCGCCGCGGTTCTGCTCGGGGTACTCCGAGACGTTCGTCCGCTTGCCGTACCCGCGTTCGGTGACCACGAACAGTTCCGAGCCCGGGACCGCGATCTCCATCCCCAGGACCCTGTCGTCGCCGCGCTTGACGTTCATGCCGCGGACACCCATGGTGTCGCGCCCCATCGGCCTCGCCTGCGCCTCGTCCCACTTGATCGCCTTGCCGGCGGCCGACACCATCATGACCCGCTCGCCGGCATGAACGCGGCGGACGGAGATGAGCTCGTCGGCGTCGCGCAGGGCGATCGCGATGATCCCGTCCCGGCGACTCCTGTCGTAGGCCTGCATCGACGTCTTCTTGATCATGCCATCGCGCGTGGCGAACAACAGGTAGTCCTGCGGCAGGAACTCTCGCGTGGTGATGGCCGCGGCGATCTTCTCGTCCTGCTCGAACGGGAGCAGGTTGACCGCCGCGGTCCCGCGCGCGTGGCGCGAGCCTACGGGCAGCTCGTGCACCTTCATGCGGTAGACCTTGCCCTTCGTGCTGAAGAACAGCACGTAGTCGTGCGTCGAGCTGATGAAGAGGTTCTCGACGAAGTCGTCCTCTTTGAGATTGACGCCCGACAGGCCCTTGCCTCCGCGCTTCTGCTGGCGGTAGGTGGCCACCGGGAGCCGCTTGACGTAGCCGGCCTTCGTGATGGTCACGACCATATCCTCTTCGGCGATCAAGTCCTCCACGTCGAGGTCGTGCGCGGCGCCCGACAGCTCCGTGCGGCGCTTGTTCGCGAACTTCGCACGGATCTCGGTGAGTTCGTCCTTCACGATCTGCAGGACGAGGCCCACCTCGGCCAGGACCCTCGTGAGCCACGCGATCTTCTCGCGCAGCTCGGTCAGCTCCTCCTCGATCTTGTGGCGCTCGAGTCCGGTGAGCCGGCGCAGGCGCATCTCGAGGATCGCTTCGGCCTGGATCTCCGAGAGGGCGAAGCGCGAGATGAGCTTCGTCTTCGCCTCGGCGTCGTCGTCGGACGCGCGGATGATCTTGATGACCTCGTCGATGTTTTGCAGCGCGATGATGTAGCCCTCGAGCAGATGGGCGCGCTCCTGCGCCTTACGCAGCTCGTAGCGCGTCCGCCGGACCACGATCTCCTTCTGGTGCTCCACGTAGTGGTACAGCATCTGCGGGAGCGTGAGTGTGCGCGGCACCCCGTCGACCAGCGCGAGCATGATGACGCCGAAGCCCGTCTGCAGGGACGTGTGCTTGAACAGCTTGTTGAGCACGACCTGCGGGATGCAGTTCTGCTTGAGCTCGATGACGATGCGCATGCCCTTGCGGTCGGACTCGTCGCGCAGGTCCGAGATCTCGGTCAGCTTCTTCTCCCGAACGAGATCGGCGATCTTGGTCACGAGTTTGGACTTGTTCACCTGGTAGGGGATCTCGTTGATGATGATGCGCGTGCGCCCGGTGGAGGTCTGCTCGATGTGCGCCTTGCCGCGCACCTTGAGGGACCCACGGCCCGTCGCGTAGGCGTCGCGGATGCCCTCGCTGCCCATGATGACTCCGCCGGTCGGGAAGTCGGGCCCCGGGAGGACGGCCATCAGCTCCGCGACCGTGACGTCCGGCTTGTCGATCAGCATGATCGTGGCGTCGATGACCTCGCCCAGGTTGTGCGGCGGGATGTTGGTCGCCATGCCGACCGCGATGCCGGACGACCCGTTGACCAGCAGGTTCGGGTAGCGTGCCGGCAGGACGCTCGGCTCGGTGGTGGACTCGTCGTAGTTCGGGACCATGTCGACGGTCTCTTTGTCGAGGTCCCTCAGCAGCTCCATCGCGATCTTGTGGAGCCGGGACTCCGTATAGCGATAGGCGGCGGCCGAGTCACCGTCGATGGACCCGAAGTTCCCGTGCCCATCGACAAGCGGGGCGCGCATGGCGAAGTCTTGAGCCATGCGGACCATGGTGTCGTACACCGCGGAGTCGCCGTGGGGGTGGTACTTGCCCAGGACCTCTCCGACGGTGGTCGCCGACTTCCTGTACGGCTTGCCCGGGGTGAGCCCCTGGTCGGCCATCGCATACAGGATGCGCCGGTGCACGGGCTTGAGCCCGTCGCGGACGTCCGGAAGCGCCCTGGCCACGATGACGCTCATCGAGTACTCGAGGAACGAGGTTCGCAGCTCCTCGTCGATGTCCTTCGGGACTACGCGCTGGTCCGTCATGTCTTCCGCCACTCTGCGTCAGCTCCCTTGCACGCCACCCGCCCGCACCCACAACCACACAGCGGCGCCGATGATCAACCCGCCGAAGACCACTACCATCCCGGCCCCCAACGCGCCGACCGTTCCCGCTCCCGCTCCCGCGACTCTCGCTGCCGCCACTCCACCCGCTATCACCATCGCCGACCCGATGACGGCCAGCCCGGCCGCTAGGCCGCGACTGGCCCGCGCGACCGGCTTGAGGGCCGAACCCTCCTGGCCGGACAGCTGCACGAGCATCGCGTCCACGACCCGCGTGTCGAGCGGCGGCGCATCGGCGTCCGGGGCCGCCTCGGGCAGCGACTCGACGACCTCCGCCTCGCGTGATTCTTCCGCGACCGTCTCGCCCGACCCGGCCTCAGACTCGGCGGCCTTCCGCCGGGCGAGCTGTTCGAACTGGTCCTTCTCCCACGGAGGCGGCTCGAACTCCCGCCTCTCCCCGCGCTTCGTGTCGCCACCCATGCGCCCGGCCTCTGCCTGTTGCCCGGCGCTCAGATGTCGAGGAAACGGACGTCGCGAGCATGGCGCTGAATGAACTCCTTGCGCGGCTCCACCTGGTCGCCCATCAGGTTGCTGAACGATTCCTCAGCTGCGAGCGCGTCGTCGAGCGTCACTTGGAGCAGCGTGCGCGTCGAGGGATCCATGGTCGTCTCCCACAGCTGCTCGGGGTTCATCTCGCCGAGGCCTTTGTAGCGCTGGATCTGGTACTTGGAGTTGGCCGGCAACGTCGCGAGATGATCCTGCAGCTGCTTGTCGCTGTACGAGTAGGAATGGCTCTTGCCCACCGATGTCTTGTACAGCGGCGGCTGGGCGATGTAGACATAGCCCGCGTCGATCATCTCCCGCATGTAGCGATAGAACAGTGTGAGGATCAGGCACCTGATGTGCGCGCCGTCTACGTCGGCGTCGGTCATGATGATCACCTTGTGATAGCGCGCATGCGTGATGTCGAACTCCTCGGCGACGCTCGTGCCGAAGGCGGTGATCATGTTCTGGATCTCCTCGCTGGCGAGCGCGCGGTTGAGACCGGCGCGCTCGACGTTGAGGATCTTGCCGCGCAACGGCAGGATCGCCTGGAACGACCGGTCGCGCGCCTGCTTCGCGGAGCCGCCGGCCGAGTCCCCCTCGACGAGGTATATCTCGGTGAACGCGGGGTCGCGCACGGAACAGTCCGCGAGCTTGCCCGGCAGGGTGGACGACTCCAGCAGGCCCTTGCGCCGCGTGAGCTCGCGCGCCTTGCGAGCCGCCGCGCGCGCCTTGGCGGCTTGCGTCGACTTGCTCACAATCGCGCGGGCCGGCTTCGGATGCTCCTCGAGGAACTCGGCCAGCCCCTGGGTGACGGCGCCTTGGACGAGCCCGCGGATCTCCGTGTTTCCCAGCTTCGTCTTGGTCTGACCCTCGAACTGCGGGTCCCTCAGCTTCACGGAGATGATGGCGGTCAGCCCCTCGCGGATGTCCTCTCCCGAGAGGTTCTCCTCCTTCTCCTTGATGATGCCGTTGCGCCGCGCGTAGTCGTTGATCGTGCGGGTGAGCGCATTCTTGAAGCCGTCGAGGTGCGTCCCGCCCTCGTGGGTGTTGATGTTGTTGGCGAAGGCGAGGATGGCCTCGCTGTAGCCGGTGTTCCACAGCAGCGCCACCTCGACGGCCCCTTCGGCCGCGGTGGCCTCGATGTAGATCGGCTTGGTGTGGAGCGTCTCCTTGGCGCCGGTGAGGTACTTGGCGAAGTCGATGATGCCGCCGGCGTACTTGTACTCCTCGCGCCGAGGCTCGAGTTCGCGCTCGTCGGTGAGGGTGATCTTGAGGTTCTTGTTGAGGAACGCCGTCTCCCGCATGTGCGACGCCAGCGTGTCGAAGCTGTATTCGATCGTCTCGAAGATCGTCTCGTCCGCCCAGAAGGTGATGGTGGTCCCGTTGGCCTTGGACTTCCCCCCCTGTGAGAGCGGGGCGAGCGGCTTGCCGTATGCGTAGGACTGCTCGTACACCTTCTTGTTGAGTCGCACCTGTACCTCGAGCTTGCTCGAGAGTGCGTTCACGACGGAGACGCCGACGCCATGAAGGCCGCCCGCGACCTTGTACCCTTCCCCGCCGAACTTGCCGCCCGCGTGGAGGATGGTGAGGACGATCTCGACGGCGGGCTTGCGGTACTTCGGCACGTTGTCGACAGGGATGCCTCGCCCGTTGTCCACGACCGTCACGGAGTTGTCTGGGTGGATCGTCACCTCGATGGCCGTGCAGAACCCCGCGAGGGCCTCATCGACCGAGTTGTCGACCACTTCGTACACTAAGTGATGGAGCCCCTTCGGGCCGGTCGATCCGATGTACATCCCCGGCCGCTTGCGGACGGCCTCGAGCCCCTCGAGTACCTGGATGTCCTTGCCTGAGTATGAGCTCTCAGCCACGCCGGCTCCTTCGAGTGAAGTCATGGAACGAGATGCTTATGTCCGCACGCCAGCGACCACGACATGTTGTGGGGACACCACTCAGTCTACCACGAACGCTAGTGGTCGGGCTGTGAATCGGTGTCCTCAAGGCGTCCAGCGGCCGCCTGCGGCGACTTGCGGGCCTTCCTACCCTTCCGCCACTCGAGAGCGCGCAGTGCGGCCCCTACGGCGGCCTCGCGCAGTTCCACGTCGTGTATGGGCGCGGCCATGGCGCGGACCTGTGCCGCTTCTTGCTTCGTCGCGGGCACGGGCTCGATACGATCCACCCTCCGCGCGTCTTCGCGTCGCGTCTGGTCAGAGTCCCACGCGTTCTCCTCCGAGACCCGCTTCGAGACACTGAAGCGCATGGACCTTACCAGCTCCCTACCGACGATGCGATTCACCGCTGTGCGGTAATCCTCCGACAGCGCCGAGAGCTCACCTGCCCACACGGACGAGTCGACGATGACGAGGAGTTCGCCCCCGCGCATCGCGAATCCGCGGGCGTGGGACGCGACCTCCTCTCCGGCCGCCTCCCTCCATGCCGTGACCGCGATCGCCCTATCGAGGTTGCCCCCGCGGTCAAGGCGGCCAAGGAGGCCGCGCGCCGAGTCTCCGACGAGGGACTCCCCCGTGCGCTTGGCTCGTCGCTGCGCCCACTCGTTGGGCATCGCTACAGCTCCACTACGGTGGCGTCAGCGAGGGCGGCGGCGTCGAAGTAGCCGAGGTTGGTGGTGGTGATGAACGTCTGCGTACGGCCGGCCACGGCCGTACGCAGGGACGCGCGACGGTCGGCGTCGAGCTCGGACATGACGTCGTCCAGAAGCAGGACGGGCCGGCGCTTGAGCAGGTCCTCGATCACGGACACCTCCGCGAGCTTCCACGCCAGGGCCACCGTCCTCTGTTGGCCCTGCGACGCGAAAGCGCGCGCCTCCCGGCCGTCCACCAGGAACACGACGTCGTCCCGGTGTGGGCCGACCAGGGTGGTCGCCCGCCGCCGCTCCTCGGGCGCCCGGCGCTCGAGCTCCACGCGTATGGCCGCCTCGGCCACCTCGAGCTCGAGGCTGGCGGCTCCCGCCTCCGCGGGCAAGCCGCAGCGGTCCGCGTAGCGCCAGCTGAGGGACTCGCCGCTCGACATGTGTTGGTAGGAATCACGCGCGCAGTCCATGACCCTGCCGAGCAGCCTGAGCCTGTGGGTCAGCAGCTTCGCTCCCAGCGCCGCGATCTGTTCGTCCCAAGCCGCCATCTGCGCTCCGGAGGTTTCTTCTTTCAGCAGAGCATTGCGCTGCCTCACCACTCTGCCGAAGTCGCGCCGGAGCGACGCGTAGGCCGGCGAGAGCTGGCCCCCAAGATCGTCGATCGCACCGCGCCGTCGCTCGGCGGGGCCCTTCACCAGGTCGAGATCGTCGGGCGTGAACGTCACGGAGGGGAGGCGGCCGGCCACATCAACCGTCCTGCGCTTCGCTCGCCCGTTCACGCTGAAGGTGTGTGTGCCCTCGCGAGTGACGTCGAGAGTCACCTCGAGGATCCGCTCTCCCTCCTCGGCCCGCATCGACACCCGGCCGGCGGGACGGTCCCACCTCACGAGGTCCTGCCATGCGGGCCGCCGGAACGACGCGCCCGCGGTCACCAGCTGGAGTGCCTCGATCACGTTGGTCTTTCCCACCGCGTTCGGGCCGACGAGGACCGTCAGCTCGGGGTGGGGCCGCAGCTCCAGACGGTCATAGTTGCGCACGTCATCGAGGATGAGCGAGGTCACTACCACGGTGTTCGCTCGGCCCCGTTCATCGTCGCTGCGCGAACCGTTGCCTACGGACGGACCGGCATGATGAGGTACGTGTAGGTGTCGCCCTTCTCCGACCGGAACACGCCCGGCTTCAAGGGGCTGGACGCCATGAACGTGAGGTTCTCGTCGTCGGAGGATGTGACCCCGTCCACCAGGAACGAGTGATTGAAGGCGATCTCGAGGGGCTCTCCCTGGGTGGCGACCATCAGGTCTTCCACGGCTTCGCCCACATCTTGGGTGTGCGCCGAGAGGGTCAGGGTGCTGTCCGAGACCTTGAGCCGAAGGGGAGCGTTGTGCTGAGCGAGGAGGGACACCCTCTTGGCGGCCTCCTCCAGTTCCGTGCGGGACACGGTAAGCGTGGTCTCTCCCCCTGAAGGGATGAGCTGGCGATAGTTCGGGAAGGTCCCCTCGATGCGGCGCGTCACATAGACGCTCGAGCCGAACTCCAGGACGACTTGGTTGTCGGAGACTCCCATGGTCACCGTCTCGCTATCCCCGGCGAGACGGGGGACCTCCTCGAGGGCCTTTCCGGGCACTACGACCTCGATGCGTTCTGGCGCGGATCCTCCCAGTTCATCCTCAGCGACAGCCAGGCGGTAGGAGTCGGTGGCAACCAGACGTATCCGCGATCCGTCGACGACGACGAGTATACCCGTGAGTATCGGGCGAGCCTCATCTCGGCTGATGGCCTTCGAGACCTTCCTGACCAACGATTGGAGAACGGGCGTCGGGATCGACACCTTCAATTCGGGCGTGACTTCCGGGAATTTGGGGAAATCGTCGGGCGACAGGGAGCGTAGGGTGAACGACGTGGATCCGCACGAGACCTTGACTTGGTCGTAGGACGAGGTCTCGAGCTTCACGGCGGCTTCGGGCAGGCTGCGCACCACTTCGGACAACAGGCGTCCCGGGAGGACAACGCTCCCTTCCTCTTCGACGTTGGCCCCTGCGGTGTTCTTGATCGAGATCTCCAGATCGGTCGACTGCAAGGTCACCGTCTCGCCTGACGCGGTCATGAGAATACCGGACAGGATCGGCAGGGTGGTCCTGGACGAGAGCGCCTTGGTGGCCACGGTGAGTGAGTCGAGGAGAGCTCCTCGAGCGATGGTCAGCTTCATGGGTGCTTCCCTCTCCTATCTCTTCTTGTTGTTCATCAAATACATAGTTGTCGCCGTAGAGCGGTGCGAACTGTGGACAACCCTTCCGAGTGCTGGTCGTCCGGCGTATCCATGGAGGGTGTGCCGTGTGGACGGATTGTGGACTGTTGACCACACTCTCACACACCTCCGACATTATCCACGGCCGCCGTCTTACGTCCCCACCTCATACACGATCCACCCACAAGGTTACCCACATGGCGAGGACCCCTTTCGTGCGCCCATCCCCTTAAGCCTTCTGGCGGATGAGATTGGTCAAGCTCTGGATCTGGTTGTAGACCTCTCTCTGTTCGGACAGCAGCTTCTGGATCTTGGCATTCGCGTGGATGACGGTGGTGTGATCCCTGCCGCCGAACTCGGCCCCGATCCGCGGGAGGGACAGGTCGGTGAGCTCGCGCGCGAGGTACATGGCTATCTGCCGGGGATAGACGATCGCCTGCGACCTCTTGCTGCCGGTCAGCTCAGCCATCCCGATGCCGTAGAAGCGGCAGGCTTCCTGCTGGATGGAAGACACCGATATCGGGCGCAGGGAACGTTCGGGAAACGTGTCCTTGAGCACGCTGTGCGCCAGCTCGAGCGTGATCGGATGTCGGGTCAGCGAACTGTACGCCTTCACACGGGTGAGGGCGCCCTCGAGCTCACGGATGTTGCCTGAGATGCGATCGGCGATCAGGCCCAAGACGTCGTCCGGCACGGGCGACCCGCCCGCCTCCACCTTCGTGCGCAGGATGGCGATGCGCGTCTCGACCTCGGGAGGCTGGATGTCCGTGATCAGCCCATGGTCGAACCGGCTGATCAGACGCTCCTCGAGCGGCCTGAGGTCTCTCGGCGGGCGATCGGAGGACAGCACGATCTGCTTGCCGGCTTCGTACAGGGTGTTGAACATGTGGAAGAACTCGTCCTGCGATTCCTTCTTGTTGATAAGGAACTGGATGTCGTCCACGAGGAGCACGTCGTTCGTCCGGTACCTGTGCCGGAACCCCTCCATGCGGCCCTTCTGGGTCACCGACTCGATGAAGTCGTTCACGAGCTGCTCCGTCGAGACGTACCGCACCTTGAGATGCGGGTAGTGCTGGCGGACGTAGTGGCCGATGGCCTGGAGCAGGTGGGTTTTGCCCAGCCCCACACCTCCATATATAAAGAGCGGGTTGTAGGCCGTCCCGGGCGCCTCGGCGACCGCGAGCGCCGCTGCGTGGGCGAACCGGTTGGACGAGCCCATGACGAACGTGTCGAAGGTGTAGCGCTGGTTGAAATCCCCCTCGGAGGCCTCCTTCACGCGCTGGGTCTCGACCGCCTCCACGGTGGGGATCACCACCGGCTCGGACGGTACCTGATCCTCGTCGCGCGCACCGGCCGACGGCGTGTCATCGGCGCGCACGACGAAGCGGACGCGCAACGGGCGGCCGGCCACCTGCGTGAGGGACGCGGACAACAGCCCTGAATACCGGGATTCGAGCCAGTCACGACCCCAGGAGTTCGAGGCTCCGACGACGAGCTCCTCGCCGTCGAGGCCAAGCGGCTCCGCATGCTCGAACCATGTCTTGAACGTGGGCGTGTTCAGCTCGCCCCGGACGATGTCCAGCGCGCCCGCCCACATCGCCCTGACATCGTCGGCCACGAGAACCGGCGCCCCTTGTGACTGGTCCATGAGCTTCCTTCTCCCCGCTATCTCAGAATCGTATCCAGGAGACTGACACCCTGCTGTGTGAGGGTGCGCTGCCCGGACTCGTCAGACACGATCAACCCCGCTTCTTCGAGCGACGCCAAGTCGCGGTACGCCGTGGAGAGGCCCACCTTGAGTTCTCGGCGGACTGCGCTGGGGCCGGCGGCTCCGAGCTCCATCACGAGCGAGAGCACCTGCTTCTGCCGGTGAGTCAACCGCGGCGCCGCGATCCCAGGCGCGTCGGACGACGAAGGAGCCTCCGTCGGGACCGAGGCGATCCGAAGCGTGACCACGGTGCCCTGCACCAGGTTGTCATCGAGTTCCACGGTCCCGCCGGCGAAGCCGAGGCACTCCTTCACGATCGGCAGTCCCGAGCCGACGCCGCGGATCACGCGCTTCATGTCGGCGGTGGCGGTCGAGAACCCTGGCAGGAACGCGCGCTGCTTGTCGGGGATGCCCGGGCCCTGGTCCGAGAACCGCACCGTGTTGCCATCGTCCAGGATGGTGATTACGACCTCGGTGAAGTCTGCATGGATCAAGTTCTCGGAGACCTCGCGGATGATCGTGTACGGGATGGCCCCGCCGCGCTCGCGCGCGAGGTTGTATGTACGTGAGGCGACTCGCTCGATGGCGTCGGCCAGGTCGACAGGCTCGATCTCCTCGACGCGGGGGGCGGCGGCGAGCGAGTCATATATCGCGATCCGGGCGCCCGCGACGGCGGGCACGACCGTGACGGTTCCCTGTCGTGCCGCTTCGCCGGGGCTCGCCGGCCACGCCGCATCGGTCGTCGTCTCGAAGAGACTCTTCACATCACACCCCCACCCTCGCGCGTCGTCCACATGGTTATCAACAACCGGCCTGTCTCAGCTCCCTGGTCGAACCCCTGCTCTCGGCCGTAGCCACCTCCGCCGATCGGCCCGCATCGGAAAGGTGCGAACGCCCCTCACCTGCGCATCTTCGGTCTTATCCACAAACCCATCCACAACTGTGGAGAACCGCCCGGAGGGCGCAGCGCCCGGTGAAGCCGAAACACTAGGTACGGGGTGTAGCGCACGCCGCGACGCCTTTCCGCGTCCCTTCCGCTGAGTGATTCTGTGGATAAGGGACAACAACGCCCTCGGCGCCGGGAGGCATCTGTGGAAAACTCCCGAAAGCGGCGGGGGCGACCCGGCCCATCCTGGTGGATGGGCCGCCTGACAAGGCATTTTCAAGGTGAAAGGGGCCCTTCGACCCACCCCCCGAAGCGTGGCCGATTCTACCAGAGGGGTTGCCGGGCAACAATCGGCCGCACGGGGTTATCCACAGGCGCGGCCCCCGTGATTCCTGCGTTTTCCACAGTATCCACAATTTCGCGACCAATTCCCGGGCCACCGGCTGACCGGGAGGGAAAGCCCAGCGAGAGCCCGTTCCTGCGTCAGATCGGGCGCCTCGACCGTCCGCCGACCGTCCGCCGAGGCGCTGGCCGTTGACACTGTCACGAGCGCACGCATACAATCGCTAGGCTTTGCGCCGGCCGGGCCCACCTTCGCGGCTCCCGCCCCTGCGCACGGACGAGCCAAACAGACTCCTGGACGGAGTGATACGCGTGAAGAGGACCTTTCAGCCCAACAATCGCCGCCGCGCCAAGACACATGGCTTCCGCGTGCGGATGTCCACCCGCGGCGGCCGGGCAGTGCTGGCGCGCAGGCGCCGCAAGGGCCGCGCGGTCATCTCCGCCTAGACCCGCGACGACGACCCCAGCAAGGGGGTCGACGTGCTGACCATCACGTCACCTTCGGACATCGATCATCTGTTCAAGCACGCGCGCCGGGCGAGCGTCCCCCTGCTCGGGATTCTGACTGTCCCGACGGCGGAAGGCCGCGCCGTCACTGGGCGTGTCCTTTTCGTGGCCGGCCGCAAGATGGGCGGGGCGGTCTTGCGCAATCGCTGCAAGCGCGTTCTGCGTGAGGCGTGCCGGCGCGCGGAAGGGCCGTGGCCAGGCGCCGACGTCGCTCTCTTGGCGCGCGCGGGAGTCGCCACCGCCTCCCCACCGGAGATCGACCGCGCGGTCAAGGCCGTGCTCTCCCAAGTCGGCCTGGTCCCACGATGACGGGCCTGTGGCGCTCGCTCATCAGGATGGCGCGCCGGGCGGCGGTCGCACTGATCCGCGGGTACCAGATCATCATCTCTCCCCTGGTCGGCCCGTCGTGCCGCTTCACCCCCACCTGTTCCGCGTATGCGATAACATCCGTTGAGAGATTCGGTGTCATCCCGGGCGGCTGGCTGGCCATGAAGCGCATAGGGCGCTGCCACCCGTGGAATCCAGGGGGACACGACCCTGTTCCTGACTCCCTCGGGAGTTCGAACCACGCACAACGACCCAGCGTCCGCGGCCATTCCGCGGACGGCCCCTCATAGAGAAGGAGCGGCCCACTCGTGGCGGACATCTGGAACGGATTCAAGGACATCATCCTTCAGGTGCTGGTGTTCTTTTACAAGGGCGTAGGGGACTACGGCATCGCCATCGTGCTGCTCACGATCGCGATGCGGATCATCCTGACCCCACTCATGTGGAAGCAGACCAAGTCGATGATCGAGCTGCAGCGTGTGCAGCCCAAGATCAAGGCGCTGCAGGAGAAGCACAAGAACGACAAGGAGAAGCAGCAGGAAGAGCTGATGAAGTTCTATCAGGAGAACAAGGTCAACCCGTTCGGCGGTTGCCTGCCCCTGATCCTGCAGATGCCCATCTTCATTGCGCTCTACGGCGTGCTGGGCGGCAAGGCGACGGACGCGGGTCCGACCTTTGCCAAGTATCTTATGACACTTGCCCCGGCTGCGCGCCAGGCGGCTAAGCACTTCTGGGTTATTCTTCCAGACCTCACCACGATGCCGCAGGCGGTCTGGAAGGCTGCGGCGGCCACCGGAGGCACAGGGGGCGCCCTCTTGGCGGTCCTCCCCTATGCGATCTTCGTGGCGCTGTTCGGGGTCAGCACATGGCTCCCCCAGTATCTGATGACGAAGGATCCGACGCAGAGGCGGACCGGCGCCTACATGGCTGTCTTCATGTTGTGGATCGGGTGGATCAGCCCCGCCGGCGTTCTCGTGTACTGGGTCACCTCGAGCATCTGGCAAGTGGCCCAGCAAATCGTCACCCAGCGCATTCTGGCGCGTTCCGAAGGAGAATGATCCGACCATGGAGGAGATCATCAAGGAGGCCCCCTCGATAGAGGAGGCTGTCGACGAGGCGCTTGAGGAGCTCGGCGTCCAGGCTGACGCCGCGCAGTACGAGGTTCTCGACCGTCCTGCGGGCGGCGGGGCGCGTGTGCGCGTCTGGCTGAAGCCGGACTACCCGCGCGAAAGCCCGGTCGAGCCCGCGGAGGACGAAGAAGACGAGCTTCCCGAGGAGCTGAAGCAGCCGGCTGTCGAGGAGCTGCCCGAACTCACCGAGGAAGAGCTCGACAAGATCGCAGACACGGCGGTCGCGGCGATCCAGGCCATCCTGGCCGCCTTCGGCATCGAGGCCACGATCGATGAGTACGAGGGTGACGAAGGCGAGATCATCCTGGACATCGTGGGCGGCGAGCTCGCCATCCTCATAGGGCGCCACGGCCGCACGCTCGATGCGCTGCAGACCCTCGTTGCGGCTTCCACCAGCAGGCAGATCGGACGCCGTTTCCCTGTGGTCGTCGATGTCGAGGGATATCGCGGACGGCGGCGGGAGAAGCTTGAGGACATCGCGCGCCGGACCGCCGAACGAGTCGGGAGGCAGGGGCGCGCCGTGAAACTTCGGCCTATGACGAGCTATGAGAGGCGGATCGTCCATATGGCTCTCCGCGATGACCGGAAGGTCGTCACGGCCAGCGAGGGCGACGAACCGTTCCGTTCAGTGGTTGTGTCGCCCAAGTAGCGGTTAGGGCAGAGATGTTCGAAGGGGAGGGCGAATGCCCTCCCCTTCTTCGTCGAGGTGCGTCGGCAATCTCGCCGGGGATCGTCGGCGTTGCTTGACAGTCGAGATGTTTCACGTGAAACATCGTCGGCAGTCGGCTCTAAGGTTTCACGTGAAACATCCCGCACCCTGGTGCGGGTGCCGGTTCGGCAAGGGGGTAGTCAGCAGATGGCGGTACCGGACTTCGGTCTTGGAGCGCACGCCTGCGCGGAAGTCGCAGCTGGGGCTCGTCTGCTCGGGGTTGAACTCACAGACGAGATGCTCTCGCAACTCGTGGAACACGCGCGCTCGGTCTACGAGGCCAACCTCACCCTGAATTTGACCCGCATCGCGCCAGAGTCCGCTGTCAGCCTCCACATCTTGGATTCGCTGACCGGGACATCGGCCATGAGCGTCGCGCCGGACGGTCCATGGGCCGACATCGGCAGTGGTGCAGGGTATCCGGGTATTCCTCTCAGCATCGCAGCCGCACGACACGTGGATCTGCTGGAGTCGGTCGGAAAGAAGGCGCGGTTCCTAGAGCGTGTCGTCGCGGACCTTTGCCTGGATGTCACGGTCCGCGATTGCAGGGCGGAAGAAGCGGCGCTCTCGACTCCGGCAGCTTACGCGGCCTTGTCCGCGCGGGCCGTGTCCGCGCTTCCGTCGCTCGTTGAGCTGGCCGCTCCACTTTTGTGTGCGGGCGGTGTGCTGGTCTGCTGGAAAGGCGCTCCGGACCCCGAGGAACTCGTTCGTGGCACGCGGGCCGCCGCGCTCGTCGGCATGGGCCTGGTGGACATGCACGAGTGGAGCGTTCCGGGGGCCGATGTCGCCAGGACGATCATCGTCTACGCGAAGATTGGTGTCGCTCGGATGGCGCTTCCCCGGCGTCCAGGCATGGCCCAGCGCCAGCCGGTCGCCTAAGGACGCGATGGTGGCGTCGGAACCTGGAGATTGCGGCCTATCTCGCGGGCTGAGGAATGCCTATACTTGCCGGTAGTCGAATCGAGGGGGAGGTGGACACGGGTTGAGCGAAGAATCGCGCGGCCCCGGGCGGGAACGACCGAAGCGCATACTCGCCGTCGTGAATCAGAAGGGCGGCGTCGGGAAGAGCACGACGTCGGTGAATCTCGCCGCCGGGCTCGGCGAGCTTGGCCAGCGCGTGCTGTTGGTCGACCTGGACCCACAAGGCAACGCCACCTCCGGTTTCGGTTTGAACCGCAATCAGCGCGAGTCGTGCGTCTATAACGCGCTGCTCGGTGACACGCCGCTGTCCGAGCTCATCGAGCCCGTCGAAGTCGAGAACGTGTTCATGGTGCCTGCCACGATCCAGCTCGCCGGCGCGGAGATCGAACTCGTCTCAACGTTCAGCCGAGAGACGCGCTTGAGACAGATCCTCGAACCGGTCGTTGCGGAATTCGACTTCATCATCATCGACTGTCCCCCGTCACTGGGACTGCTCACCGTGAACGCGCTCACGGCCGCCGAGGGCCTGATCGTCCCGGTGCAGTGCGAATATTACGCTCTCGAGGGTCTTTCGAAGCTTCTCGACAGCGTTCGCCTGGTGAGGACGCACCTCAATCCGAAGCTGGACGTCTTCGGAGCGGTCATGACCATGTTCGATGTGCGCACGAGGCTCTCCCAGCAAGTCGTGGACGAGGTGAGGGAATTCTTCGGGGAGAAGGCCTTCGAGACGCTCATCCCCCGCACGGTCAGGCTGTCTGAGGCACCGAGTTTCGGCCAGCCGATCACCATGTACGAGCCGAACGGACGCGGCGCGCGAGCGTACCGCGATCTTGCGAAGGAGGTGATGCTCCGTGTCGGAGCCTAAGCGTGGGCTCGGTCGCGGCCTCGGGGCACTGATCGCGAGCGCTAATCAGTCGCCCAAGGAGCAGATCTTCGAGTTGCCGGTGGCCGCCATAGCCCCCAACCCGGACCAGCCCCGCACCACGATCGACGACGACCGCATCGAGGAGCTTGCCGACTCGGTCCGCAAGGTGGGCGTGCTGCAGCCCATCATCGTGCGGACCCATGGTGGCGAGTATCAGATAGTCGCCGGCGAGCGCCGCTGGCGCGCGGCGAAGGCGGCCGGACTCGAGAAGGTCCCGGTGAGGGTCGTGGTCGCCACGGAGGGCGAGTCTCTCGAATTGGCGCTCATCGAGAACTTGCAGCGCCAGGATTTGAACCCGATGGAAGAGGCACGAGGCTATCGTCGCCTGCTGACCGTGTACCAGATGACGCAGGCGGAGCTGGCGGACAAGGTATCCAAGTCGCGCTCTGCTGTCACAAACACCCTGCGCCTGCTCGATCTGCCGGATGAGCTCCAAGAGCTCTTGGCTGAGGACAAGCTGACAGCGGGCCATGCGCGCGCGGTTCTGGCCGTCCCCGACGAAGAGCGCCGTGTTCGGCTCGGGCAGAAGATCGTCGCTGAAGGCCTATCGGTGCGGGAGGCCGAGAACTTGGCGCGACTGTATGCGGCAGGCGGGGTCGAGCGTGCCCCGCGGCCCATCGCGCCCAAGGCGTACAAGATCGTCGCCCGCAAGCTTCGCCGTCTGTTGGCGACGAACGTTCGTGTACGACAGGCTTCGGGCAAGAGCAAGATAGAGATAGACTTCCAGAGCGAAGAGGAGTTGGAGCGCATCTTCCGACTCTTGACCGAGGGGCCTGCGCCCGAAGGGGATGGCGTGTGACATGGCGGACCGGAGATTGTCATATTTTGCCATAGGCATCTTCACGGGAATGGCGGCCGGCATCTTCACGGGCCTTCTGCTCGCTCCGTACAGTGGTGCGCAGACGCGACGGCTCCTCGCGCGGCAGGCGCATCAGGCTGCCGAGACCGCCCGCGATGTAGCCGATCGGGCCGAGCGGACCGCCGCCGCGGTGGGGGAGAGGGTCGACCACTACCTGGGGCGCGACGAGGAGGCAGCGTGGCGCAAGGTGCGCGAGATCCGCGAAGGGGTCCAGCGCTACACGCACGCCCAGCCCTCCTAGTCGGCCGATGTCAGAGCCGCGTGCGATCGTGTCCCGGGGGCCGGATGGAGGGGACGCGGAGCAGTGGGGCTGACGCTCGTCACAGGTAGGGCGAATTCCGGCAGGACCGGCGTAGTCTATGACGTCGTGCGGCAAGCCGCGGACTCCGGAGCGCGGCCGCTGCTGCTGCTCCCCACCTACCCTGACACGATCCGCGCCACGGCTGAGCTGTCCCGCGGCCGCGTCCTGGGGATCGGGATCGAGCAGCTCGATGGATGGGTCGAAGGCATGTGGTCGCTGTACGGGGACGGGCGCAGGCCGGTCTCCGGCGAGCAGCGTACCCTGCTCGCGGCTGACGCCATAGCCGGTACGCCGTTGAGGCGCCTGGCTCGCTCGGCGACGACTCCCGGGTTCGTTCGTATGCTGTCTTATGTCGCGCAACAAGTCGCGCAATCGCCGCCGTCGGCCGTTCAAGATGCATGCCCCGGTTCCGCCATCGACGCGGAGCTGCTTGCCATACTGACCGCATATCGTGCTCGCCTACTCGCGGCCGGACTGATGGAGCCTGCCGAGATGGCGCTCTGCCTCTCCCTCGACCCGCCGGCCCAGGAGGGGCCTGTCGTCCTCCACCGGTTCTCGGACCTCGGCCGCGCTCACGAAGCGCTGGTAGTGTCCATGAGCCGCATAGCGGACGTGTGGATCACCCTCCCGTGGGAGGGGGGCTTCCCGGCCACCGAGGCCGTCGAGGGGCTGGTGCGGCGCCTGGCACCCGGCGCCGACCGGCGCCACTGCGAGTCGAAGAACGCCGAGGGCGATGAGCTGGCGCGGTTCGAGGAATGGCTCTATCGCGCTCCCGAACCGAGGCCCGCGACAGGTGCGGTCACGTTCGCCACCGCAGCGGGCGCGGAGGCGGAGGCCGCCCTGATCGCCGAGCACGCTCTCGCGGCGTCCGCTCGCTATGGGGCCGACAGGGTGGCGGTCGTGTTCCGGGATGCAGCTCGCCATGTGGAACGCCTGCGGGTCGCGTTCGGGGGTGCGGACGTGCCCGCGGACTTCGATGTGCTGACGGAGGCGGCCCGGACTCCGTACGGCGTCGCGCTGCGCCGATTGATCGCGGCGGTGTCGGGCGGGGGGCGAGGTGACCTGCTCGCGTTTCTGAGCAGCCCGTTCGCAGGGATCGACCCCGCCGTGGTGGACGAGCTGGACGCGAGGTGGCGCGCACGGCGAGCGCCTGATTCCGCGAAGGATCTCGGGGACGCCGCGCGGAGTGGACCGGGTCCCGGCCGAGCGATCAAGTTGGCACGGCGGGTATGCGGCGGTCCGCCCGGCCCGTCGGCGCGGGCGAATTGGAAAGAACTGGCAGACTCGCTGCTGGGGGCGGCCCACACGGCCGCCACCCTGCACGGCGACCCGGCCGCGGCGATCGACTCGGCGGCGCATCGCGCCCTGCTCGACGTCGTGGGGCGCCTCGCGGAACTGGGGAACGCGCGCCTGGGTGCTGCGGAGGTGCTCTCCGCGCTGGATGCGGCCAGGGTCTCTCCGGCCACAGCCGAGCGGCCCGGCCACGTGCAGGTGACGGAGGCCCATCGGCTGCGATCCCGTCGGTTCGATGCGGTGATCGTCGGAGGCATGACCGCGAGCGAGTTCTCGTCGGAGGGCAGAGCGAACGCGGCCGCTCAAGTCGTCGACCGCCTCCTGGGAACGACCCGGCCGAGCGAACAGGCGCTGGAGAGGCTCCTCTTCTATGACGTGTGCACGCGGGCGCGCCGTGAGCTGGTTCTGACGCGGCAGACGGCCGACTCCGAGGGCACCCCCCGGCGCCCGTCCGTGTTCTGGGAGGAGGCACTCGACCTGTACCGGCGCCCCGATGCCGACGCGGATTCCGGATCCGGCGAGGGGCCCGTCGCGGAAGCCGTGCGTCTCTCGGACCTGGACCGCGTGGCGCCAGCGCTGGCTCCCGGGAGGGCGCGATTGCGCACGCAGGCGTTCTCGGACCGTGGTGAGGGTGCCGATCCGCGGGTAGCTGATGCGCGACAGAGGGCAGCCGCCCACCGGGGGGAGTTGCGTGATCCGGACGTTCTCGCGCTACTCGCAGCTCGCGATGAGTTCTCGGCGACTGAGCTCGAAACGTATGCCCGTTGTCCATACCGGTGGTTCTACGAGCGCGCGGTACGGCCCGGGGGCCTCGATGTACTGCTCGACGCGCGCGCATACGGGAGCCTCGCGCACCGGGCACTCGCCGACTTCTACACCGACCTCCCGGCACGGCTCGGCACGCCCCGGGTGACAGCGTCGAATCTCGCCGAAGCCGTGGAGTTGGCCGGCGCGGTGTTCGACGGTGTCGTGGCGTCCTCCGGCATGCCCGAGGCGGTCACGTTGACACAACAGGACGACCTGACTCGCCTCAGGCGACGGGTGACGGATCTGGTGGCCGCCGACCTGACGTTCCTGCCGGCTTTCGTACCGGTGCGTGTCGAGCTGCGTTTCGGCACTCCCGATCCCGCACACCCTGACGTGTCCGCTATCGGCGCCGCCGACTTGGGAGGGTTCCTCCTTCGAGGATCGGTCGATCGAGTCGACGAGAGCGATAGGGGCCTCGCTGTCGTGGACTACAAGAGTGGACGGGTGCCCAAGGGCGCTGACCTCGTGCCCGAGCGGCACCTTCAGGTCGGTCTCTATGCGGCGGTCGTGCAACTGCTGCTGGGACGCCCGATCGTGGCTGGCTTGTATCGCAGCCTCAAGGGCGGCGAAGCGCGTGGTTTCTACCTGAAGGATGCGGTCGTCTCCCAAGGACTCACCTCTACCGACGGGCTGTCGGATGCCGCGGACATCGAGGCGCTCATCGAGGCGACGCTCGAAATGGCGCGAGGGGCGGCCGACGGCATCCGGGCGGGCTCCATCCCGGCGCGACCGGTGTCGTCCGCGGCCTGCGAGCACTGTACGGCCGCCAGCTTCTGTGGCGGGGGGCGCTGACCCGTGCCGTTCGAGCCCACGGCGCAGCAGGCGCTGGCCATCCGGACGCTCGACAGGCGACTGTCGATCAGCGCGGGCGCCGGCTCAGGCAAGACGCGCGTGTTGGCGGAACGGTTCGTGACCGCGATCGACCCGTCCGCGCCGGTGGCGGGATGGGAGCCGGCCGGGATCGATCAGGCTCTTACGGTGACCTTCACCGACAAGGCGGCCGGTGAGATCGCCGAGCGTGTCCGGCGGGTCTTCCTGGAACACGGACTCGTCTCTGAGGCGCGCCGGGTCGACGAGGCATGGATCTCGACCATCCACGGACTGTGCACACGCCTCCTGCGCACCCATGCGCTGGAGGCGGGACTCGATCCGGACTTCGCCGTGATCTCGACCGTCGACGCGAGCGTGCTCCGCGAGGAGGTGTTCGAGGACCTGCTGCGCGACGAGATCGCGGCGGGCACTGTGACCGAACTCCAGGAGGCGTTCGGGATCGGCGCCATCGAGGATCACGTGACCGACGTCTACGACCGTCTGCGTGCCATGGGCGCGACCACAGCGGACGTCACGATCGAGGAATCGGTCGAGCCCGAACGCATGCTGCGGACCGTTCTCGCGTCCGTCGGCGATTGGGCCGCGCGACTGCGCGGCTACCCCGCACCGCAGAAGACACTCCTGGGCGCCATCGCCGACTTGACGACGACCGGTGAGGCGCTCGCCGGGATCGCCGAGACGGCCATCCTGTCGCCGCAGGGCGTGGCCGGCGAAGTCCTTCGCCTGCTTGTCGGCGCCAAGCCCTCCAAGGCGGTCGGCGGCGCGAAGGACCTGGTTCTCGAGATCCTCGAGGAACGCGAGCAGCTGCTCGATGCCGCGGTGCGGGCGGTGGCTGTGCCTCTCGAGCGCGAATTGCTCAGCCTGGTCGAGTCGTTCGCCGCGCGGTACGGGGCGGCAAAGGCCGAGCGCGGCGTGCTCGACTTCGAAGACCTTCAGCTGCGAGCCGTCGGACTCCTGCGCGATCCCGACGGACCGGCTGCCCGGTATCGTGATCTGTTCAGGCTCGTGATGATCGACGAGTTCCAAGACACGAACGAGGTGCAGGCGAGGCTCGTGGACCTGCTCGCTGACGCGACGCTGTGCACGGTAGGCGACGAACGCCAATCGATCTACGGGTTCCGATACGCCGATGTCGGGGTCTACCGGGCACACAACGAGACGATGCTGGCCTGCGGGGCCGCGACCGCGAAGCTCGCACAGAACTTCCGCTCGCACGGCGAAGTGCTGGCCTTCGTCAACGGCGTCTTCACCTCTCCCACTCTGTTCGGCGGAGGGTTCTTGCGCCTCGAGCACGGCCGCGACGAGAGCGAGGTGCCCGCGTTCCCGTACCCCGCACAACACCGCGTCGAGGCGGTGCTGGTCCAGAGAGGACGGACCGGTGCACGGGCTCGAGCGGTGGAAGCCGCGAGCGTCGCTTGCCGCCTGCGCGAGTTGTCTGATGCAGGTGTGCGCCAAGGGGACATGGTCGTCCTACTCAGGGCGATGACCCACGCGGATGAATATGCCGGGGCGTTGCGGCGATACGGGATGGACTACACGATCGTGGCCGGCGGGTCGTTCTTCGGCCGCCCGGAGGTCGAGGCGATGCGAGCCTTGCTACGGGCTTCCTCGAATCCGCTGGACGACGAGGCGGTCGCTCACGTGCTGGCGTCGGGCATCGGGGGTGTTTCGGACGACGGGCTCCTGCGCATACGCCAGGCGGCGGAGCGGGGGCGACTCTGGCACGCGGCGCAGCGGGCGGGACTCGATACTCAAGACGAGGCGTCCGTGGCGCGTGCGCGCGCCACGATCGAAGCTGCTCGCTCTCGGCACGGGCGGATGCCGGTGGCGGAGATCATCCATCGGGCATGCGAGGAGTCCGACTACGATCTGTACCTGCTGTCCGGCGGCCCCGAGGGCCGTCATGCGTACGCGAACGTGCTCAAACTCGCGCGGCTTGCCGAGGAATGCGAAGCCCAAGGGCCTGTCGGCGTGCGGCACTTCCTGGAGCACCTCGCGCTCAAGGAACGCTTCCGCGACCGCGAGGCGCCCGCATCGGTGATCGACGAACGCGCCGACGCGGTGCGCATCATGACCATCCACGCGGCGAAGGGACTCGAATTCCCAGTGGTGGCGGTGCCGGGCCTGGGTCGGGACATGATGTGCGACAGGGGCGGGCTCGTCGTCGAAAAGGACGGGGTCGGCGTCCGGATGGCGCTCTCGCTCCCCGCGGAAGGCGGCAACCGCGACGCGGACGGCCGCCGTTCGCGATGGGTGACCCTGGCTCGCGAACGCGCCCGCGAGAGGGATATCGAGGAGGAGAAGCGCCTCTTCTATGTGGCTTGCACGCGCGCCCGCGAGTTCCTGCTCTTGTCGGGGACCGGCGACCTCGACAAGGGCGGAGGCGATCGACCGCTCGGATGGCTTCTCGGTGCCGTGAGGGATCGCGGTCCTCTGCCGATTGGGATCAGTCGGCTCGCCGAGGACGAGGTCCTGGGCGAAGCCCCGCCGGTCGTCGTCCGCCCGATGCCATCGAGAACCCCGCCGTTGGACGCACATGGCGCCGCCCCGGCCCTCGCCGCCCCCGCAGCGGGCTCGTCCGCGGTCCTCCCGGCGGTCTCGTTCAGTGCGCTCGAGCTCTACCACGAGTGCCCGCTGCGCTACTTCGCGACGAGCGTGTCGCGCCTCGGTGAGAGTCGCGAGTCGGCGAGCGAGGCGCTGAGGTTCGGGGATGCGTGTCACGCAGCCCTGCGGCTCGTCGGTCCAGGTGGCGCGTCCCCGCCGCCCGAGCGTCTCGCGGCGATCGCCCGCTACCGGGGCCTGGACGTGGTCGCGTGCGATCGCCTGCGGGCCGCAGTCGACGGGTTCCTGCGCTCCGACGCGTGCCGGGACGCGTGTGCGCTCGGCGAGCCGACTCGCGAAGTCCCCTTCTCCGTGCCGCTCTCAGGCGCGACGCTGGTCGGCAAGCTCGATCTGCTCGTCAGGTCGGGCGAGGACGCTCTGGTCATCGACTACAAGACGGGCGAGTGCGCGATCGGAGACGATGCCACCGCACAGCACCGCGCCCAGGCGGACTGCTACGGGCTGGCCGCCCTCTCAGGAGGGGCCAGCCGCGCGGATGTCACTTTCGTCGGGATCGAGACCGGCGTTGCGGGCCAGCCTCGCCAAGTCACGTTCCACTACGCACGCGAAGACGCGGGTCGACTCGCGGCCGAACTGGGCGTCCGCGCCAAGGCGCTGGCTGAAGGCCCCTACGAGTCCATGGGGCGATATCGGCCGGGGACATGCGACTCGTGCCCGGTGCCCCGAGGCATCTGCCCGGTGCGTCCGCGGGCTGAGTAGGTCTAGCCCTTCGTCCGCTGACGCAGCTGGCCGCACGCGGCGTCGATGTCGGCACCGCGTTCCACGCGCACCGACGTCTCCACGCCGGCTCGCATCAGCGCGTCACGGAACCGCCGCGCGGTCTCGGCCGCCGGGCGGGTCATGCCGGTGCCGCTGACGGGGTTGACCGGGATAAGGTTCACGTGACACAGGAGTCCGGAACAAAAGCCGACGAGCGCCGCGAGCTCGTCGCCGCCATCATTGACACCGCCCACCAGTGCGTACTCCAGAGTGGGCCGGCGTCCCGTGGCCTCCGCGTAGGCGACCAGCGCGGCCCGCAGTTCCCGCAGCCGGTACTTGCGCACGGCAGGCATGAGCCGGTCGCGCGTCGACTGCTTCGCCGAGTGGAGCGATACGGCCAGAGTGAACTGCTCGGGCTCCGTGGCGAACCGGGCGATCCCCGGCAGCAGACCGCACGTGGACACGGTCAGGTGTCTCGCGCCCACGCCCACCCCGTCCTTCGCGTTCATGTACCGGAGCGCCGCAAGCAGGGCGTCGTAGTTCGCGAACGGCTCCCCCTGACCCATCGCCACGGCGTTGGAGATCCGGGAACCGAAGTCGCTCGCGACGAGCGTGAGCTGGTCGAGCATCTCACCTGGAGTCAGGTCGCGCGTCAGGCCGCCCCGGCCTGTCGCGCAGAACGAGCAGCCCATGGCACAGCCCGCCTGTGTGGAGAAGCACACGGTGAGGCGGTCCGCAGCCGGCAGGCCCACCGTCTCGACCGACACCCCGTCGGCGAATCGCACGAGGTACTTCCGTGTGCCGTCGGCGGACACCTGTCGTCTCGCGACCTCCGGGACCGACAGAGCGAAGCGCTCCTCGAGCGCCGAGCGCAGGCCTACCGGCAGGTCGGACATCTGCTCGAAGGAAAAGGCGCCGCGCTGGTAGAGCCATCGCACGATCTGCGATGCGCGGAACGCCGGCTGCCCGAACTCGGCGAGCGCGGACTCCAGCTGCGCTCGGGAGAGCGCCTTGATGTCGGTCTTCGTGTCCAATCCCGGCGAGTCAGCCTTCCAACTCGGCGAGGGCCTTCTCGTACGCGACGCGGTGCATGCCCTCGAAGCGGGCGAGCGCGCGGAAGTAGAACGCGATCTCAGGGAAGCCCTCAGCCTCAGCCTCTTCGGCCATCGCCGGATACATCTCCCGGGATTCGTCGCCTTCGCCCTCTATCGCCGACGCGAGGTTCTTGGCCGTGGCCGTCGCACCACCCATGTATGCGAGGTGGCCCAGGGCATGTGCGGTCTCTTCGCCTGCCGAGTGATCGAAGGCGGCCACGGCCGAGGACGCTCCTTCAAGCTCGGCGATGTGCGACCACAGCGTGTAGCGACGGTTCGCCTGCGACTCGCCGGCGAACGCGGCTGAGAGGTTGTCGAGCGTCTTGGTCCCAACGAGGCCAGTGGGGACCTCGTACGGCATGAGAAACGCCCTCGGCGCTCCGCACACGGGGCAGATCTCGGGGGCCGGACCGATGTGGACATATCCGCATCCCCTGCAGCGGTAGGTCTCGATCATGGATGTTCCTCTCGTGTTGGCGGAGGGCGGTCTGACGTGCGTGTCCCGGTCGCGGATCACAGCTTGGGCTTGTCGCCCACCGTCATGACGATCTCCATCTTCTTCGCGCCCCGGTACAGGGCGATGGTGACCTTCTGGCCGACCACGGTCCGACGGACCACCAAGAGGAGGTCGTCCATCGAACGAACGGGCGTCGTGTCGAGCGCGACGATGACGTCGCCCGCGCGGATACCGGCCTTCTCGGCGGCCGTGCCCTTCGTGATCCCGACCACGTACGCGCCCTGATTCACGGAGAGCTTCTTCTCGGTTGCGAACGCGGCATCCACCGTCTGGCCCATGACCCCGAGGAAGGGATGCAGGGCCTTGCCGCCCTTGATGAGCTCGTCGGCGACGCGGGTCGCCGTCTTGACCGGTATGGCGAAGCCTATGCCCGCGTTCTGGCCGGTATCGGAGAAGATGGCTGAGTTGATGCCGATGAGGACTCCCTCGCGGTCGACGAGCGCGCCGCCTGAGTTGCCGGGGTTGATGGCCGCGTCTGTCTGGATCACGTCGATGAGAGGGTAGACGCCGGTCTTGTCGTTGCCGATGCTGTCCGGCAGCGAGCGGTGCAGGCCCGAGACCACGCCGCTGGAAACGGAATGCTGCAGACCGAACGGCGAGCCGATGGCGATCGTGAGTTGGCCCACGACCAGCTTGTCCGAAGAGCCCGACCTGATCAGCGGGATCCTGCCTGGGACCCGGATGACCGCGATATCCGTGTCCGGGTCGGTGCCCACCAGGGTCGCCTTCAATTGCTCGCCTGACGAAGGAGTCACCATGATGGTCGCCGCGTCCGCGACCACGTGGTCGTTGGTGATGATGTACGTGCCGCCGCCGGGAGCGGACAGGTAGGCTACGCCCGAGCCCTGTCCGGTGACGGGTACGTTGGGATGGTTCGAAGGCAGTCCGGACGCCGCGGACGACGTCTGGTCGGCGCTGATGTCGACGTTGACCACACTCGGCAGAGCGACCGCCGCGGCCGCGGCTACGGACTCCGTCGCCACATCGCTCGCTGCCGGCAAGCCGCCGAACAGGGAGCCGGTCACGATGAGCTTCGCGCCGGCAAGCCCCGCGAGCAGTCCGGCCAGAGTCGCTGCCGCTATGGCGAGTGCGACCGTGACGCAGCCGGTGTGGAGCAGCATGCGCCCCTTCTCGTTGGTCGGGGGCGCGACTCGAACTGGACTTCCCGCGTCATCGGCGTCGCCGGGAAAGATCGTCGGAGCCTGCGCGGTCGGGGACTCCGTCCCGGGAGAGATCGAAGGCTCCCTGGGGAGTCCTCCATCGGCGGGCGGAGTCTGGGAGTCGCTCATGGATCGCCTCGATGCGTCGGTGTGCGCGGTCAGCCGCTGAGGTGGTACACGCGGCGGTGTCTTCGTCCATTATCCCACGGACCGCCCGCTCGGCGCGCACTTGGGCGCGGTGGCGGCGTTTGCCCGCCCTGCGGCGCTCGCATAGACTGCCCTTCAGGGGAAGTCGAGCTGGAGGTCGCGCTCATGGAGGACACGAACATCGACGACGACACGAAGGCCGCGTTCGCCGCCGCCGAGGATCCTGAGTCCGTGGATCAGCCGACCAACGAGGATGAGGGCGCGACTGCTCGCGCCCAGCAACCCGTCCAGCCCGAACTCGGATACGAGGCCGCGGACGTCGATGAGGCGGCCGATGTCGATGGAGCAGCTGCGGACGCCGCGGCCGCGTTCGATTCCGAGGGGCCTTCGCTCGACGAGATGATGGCGTCCCTCCACGAAGGTACGGCGATGGCTTCGGCCCCCGAGCCCGAGCCCGAGCCCGCGGCCCCCGAGCCCGAGCCCGAGCCCGCGGCCCCCGAGCCCGCCGCCGCGGAAGTCGCATCGCCAGCCGCGCCGGCGGCACTCCCCCCGCTCGCGCGCTCCGCATCTGTCACCCAGGTTCCGTTCTGGATCCACGCCGCAGTCTGGGCCGTGTTCGTCGTGGTCATGACCGTCCTGCTGTGGCCCTCGGGCTCCGGACCGCTCACCGGCCGCGCCATGTACCTATGGTTCGTGGTCGGCGGGGCGGCGCTCACCGCGGTCGGCCCCTTGGTCGGCCTGGTCGTCTGGCTCGTGGCTCGTGCTCGCACGCAGAAGAGTCTGCGGCGAGGGCTGGGGCGCGCCGTTCTGCTTCGCGCCGCCTCGTCCACTGCCGTTGGCGTCGTCCTGTGGTGGCTGTCGCTCGCGCTGCTGGACCTTCATCGCGCCGGGCTCTTGGGCTGACCGACGCTGATCCGAGCCGCACTGGAGGCCCGACCTTGTCACACGACCCGATGAGACCCAAGACCGTCGCCGTCCTGCAGGGCGGGCGGTCGGCCGAGCGCGACGTGTCCCTCAACACCGGGGCACAGGTCGCCACCGCGCTTCGCGGGCGAGGCTTCGATGTGACCACGATCGACACGGCCGAGCGCGACTTCATCGACCGGATCCGCGACACGCGGCCCGGCGTCGCGTTCATCTGCCTGCATGGACGCTTCGGCGAGGACGGGACGATGCAGGGGCTGCTCGAGCTGCTCGACGTGCCGTACGTCGGCTCGGGGGTCCTTGCCAGCGCGCTGGCGATGAACAAAGTGTTCAGCAAGCACATCTTCGCGATGGAGGGACTCCCGACCCCCGACCACATCACGCTTCGGACCGGCGAGACGGCGGATCATGGTGCCATCGTGGCCTCGCTGGGCGAGCGTCTGGTGGTCAAGCCCGCGAATGAGGGCTCATCGGTGGGGATGACGATCGTGCACGACGTCGGCGGACTCCCGGCGGCGATCGAGCTCGCGTTCCGCTACGACCCCCTCGTGATCGTGGAGGCGTTCGTCGAAGGGACCGAGGTCACAGTAGGCGTGATCGGCAACGACGGACCGGTCGCTCTTCCCACCCTCGAGATCGTCCCGGGCAACGAGTTCTACGACTACGAATCCAAGTACGTTCCGGGGATGTCACGCCATATCATCCCCGCGCGAGTGAGCGACGAGGCCAGAGTGGAATGCCAGCGCATCGCTGTGGCCGCGCATGTGGCGCTGGGTTGCCGCGGGATCTCACGCGCCGACGTGATCGTGACTCCGCAGGGCGATGTTCTCCTGCTCGAGGTGAACACGATCCCCGGGATGACCTCGACGAGCCTGCTGCCCGACGCGGCTCGCGCGGCCGGCATCGAGTTCCCGCAACTGTGCGAGCGACTGGTGGGGTACGCCCTCGAATCGTGGAGCGCGCGGACGCCCGGTTAGGCCGGGACCGGCGCCCCCGGGTCTGACAGCCTCGGGCAGATGCCCATCTCCAGCACCGGTTCGCCGTCCACCACGTGGCCCGTGCACGGGAGTTCGATCGTGAACGTGGCGCCGCCACCCGGAGTCTCATCGACACGCACGGCCCCGCCATGGTTCTCCGAGATCACACGAACGATGTAGAGCCCCAGCCCGACCCCCGGCCTCGCCAGGGATCCGTCGAGCCGTGCGAACCGCTCGAAGACGAACGCCCTGTCCTCCGGGGAGATGCCGGGCCCGTGGTCCACCACCTGCAGTAGCGCGACGTCGCCCTGGCAGCTTATCCGGACGGTGATCCCCCCTGTGCCGCCCGAGTACTTGAGCGCGTTGCTGACGAGGTTGGCGAGCCCCTGCTGCAGTCGGCCCTCCTCGCCGCGTACGATCGGCGAACACTCCGCCTCCAGGACGAGAGGCGTGTCCGGGTTCGCCTGGGCTAGAGAGGTGACCACCTCGCTGGCCAGCGGGACGAGGCTCACGGGTGACAATGTCGTCGGCGCCAGAAGCTGCTCGGCGCGCGTCGCCGACAGGAGGTCTTCGAGAAGGACGTCCATCCGCTCGGCGCTGCGCCGAGCGGAGTCGATGGCGTGCTCGCGGTCGGATTCCTTGAGGCGCTTACGCAGTATGTCCAGATATCCCACGATGACCGACAACGGGGCGCGCAGGTCGTGCGAGACAAGCGAGACGATCTCCGCGCGCACCTGCTCGAGGCGTCGTTCCTCCGTGATGTCCCGTGCGGTCACGAGCAGATACGGGTGCGGCGAGTCGGGTCGCGACGCCGCGTGGAAGACGTACCACCGCGGCAGCTGGTCGCCGCGCGCGAGGCGCACGACCCGAGGCCCCTCGGCGATCCGGTCGAGAAGCGTCTCGACGTCGAGTTCCTCGTCCTGCTCGTCGAGGATGATCGTGCCATCGAGAGCGTCGTTCGCCGTCCCCGACAACAGCTCTTCGAGCGAACGGCCGAGAGCGGTGCACGCCGCTGGGTTCGCGACGATGATCCTCCCACCGCGGATCATGAGCTTCGCCTCACGCGACTCCTGCACGACCATGCTCAGCGACTCGCGGGCGTTCTCGGCCTCACGCACCGCCGCCTGGAGTTCCGCCTGGCGGGAGGAGAGGCTGTCCAGCAGGCCCTCGAACACGGAGCCGAGCTCGCGGAACTCCTGAGGGAGACGGGGGTCGTCGAGTCCGTCCCCTGCGGGCGCCGCCGCACCTTCGATGGCGAAGGCGCCATGCTCCTTGACCTTGTCGACGAGGTGGATGACCGGGCCCTTGATCCGATGGGCCAGCACGAGGCCCAAGCCCAGGCCGACGAAGACCGCGAGCCCCCCGCCGAGCAGGGATGAGCGTATCGCCAGCCCGGTGCTCCCCGTCGTCGTCGCCGAGCGCCCGGTTGCCATGAGCACCTCTATGACGACGACCGAGACCGTGGTCGTGACGAGCGCCATGAGCACGATGGACCACACGAGGCGGCCGCCGAGAGTGGACGGCATCAACCGGATGCCCTTCCGGTCTCCCGGGCGTGACGAACGGTCCATCCTGAACCTCCTGTCGCACGGTGCCTTCGCACCGGCCCCTTCACACATACTAGGCAATACGACAGCAGCGGTCACACTCGGCGCGTCGAACGGCGACACCACGGAACTCCTCTCAGCGTCGCCGCCGCGATGTGCGCGGGATGCCGCGTCCGGGAGCCGCCCGACCCATCAGGCCCGACGCGCCGTCGTGACTTTCAGGAGGTCGATGAGCGCGAGCGGGACGAGGCTCGCGACCAGCACGGCCGCCCACTCCAGCGCGCCGAGCGGCACGGTCTTGAACACCGCCGCGAGGGGCGGGACGTACAGCACGGCGAGATGGGCCAGGAACGAGCCTCCGGCCGCGGCCAGCAGCCAGGGGTTCTTGAGCGATTCGGGCCCGAACACGCTGCGCGTGCGGGATCGGAAGCTGAACGAGTGGAGCAGTTGCGTCGTGACCATCGTCGTGAGCAGCATCGTCTGGCCGAGCTGGTAGCTGTGGTGCGGCAGGAGCCATTCGCCCACCATGTAGACGCCCAGCGCGCCCGCCGTGATCAACGCGCCTTGAGCCAGGATCTGGATCTGGCTCGCCTTCGTGAGGACGCCTTCGTCGGCGCAGCGCGGAGGCTGCTCCATCACGCGCGGAGACGCGGGATCCACGCCGAGGGCAAGGGCCGGCAAGCCGTCGGTGACCAGGTTGTTCCACAGCAGCTGGAGGGGCAGGAGGACCGGCTTGTCGATGAGGAACGACCCGAGGAACACGATCAGCACCTCGGACACGTTGCACGACAGCAAGAAGAGGATGAACTTGCGGATGTTGGCGAAGACGGTCCGCCCATGGCGTACCGCCTCGACGATGGTCGCGAAGTCGTCATCCGCGAGCACCATGTCCGCGGCCTCCCGGCTGACATCGGTGCCGACCAGCCCCATCGCGACGCCGATATCCGCCCGCTTCAGGGCGGGCGCGTCGTTGACCCCGTCGCCGGTCATGGCGACGACGTGGCCGCGCCGCTTGAGCGCGTCCACGATGCGCAGCTTGTGCTCGGGGTTCACGCGCGCGTAGATGCGGATGTCCTCGACTGCCTCGAAGAGTTCGTCGTCGCTCATCGATTCCAACTCGACACCGGTGACGACACGCTTGCCCTCGAGGAGGCCGACCTCCGCGCCGATCGCCATCGCCGTGAGAGCGTGGTCCCCCGTCACCATCGCGACGTGGATCCCAGCCTTGTGGCACGCGTCGATCGCCGCAGGCACCTCCGGTCTCGGCGGATCGACCATGCCGAGGATGCCGACATAGGTGAGGTCCCGCTCGAGCGAAGCCTCGTCCAGGGTCGCGTCCGGCGCCAGCTCACGCATGGCGAACACGAGCGTGCGATGACCGCTGCCGGCGAGATCGTCGTTCGCCGCATGGATGCGGGACCGCAGCTCGGTGGTGAGGGGCACCGATACGCCGGCGATGCGGGCCGACATGCACAGACCGAGGACGACGTCGGGTGCCCCCTTCACATAGGCGACACGCGCGCCGTCGAGGTCGTGCACCGTCGTCATCCGCTTGCGCTGAGAGTCGAATGGGATCTCGGCGACCCGCGCCGGTCGGATGTGGTCCTCGGACATGTTCTCCGACGCCACCATGAGGGCTGTCTCGGTGGGGTCGCCGATCAGGATGCCGTCCGCGCCGACGCGGGCGTCGTTGCACGAAGCGGCGATGCGCATAAGGAGCTCGCGGTCCGCGTCGTTGGGCACGTCGCCCGCGGGCTGCAGCGCCCAGTCGGGAAGCACGTCAACACGATCGGTGCCGACGACCATCCGGCGAACGACCATGACGTTGCGCGTGAGCGTGCCGGTCTTGTCCGTGCAGATGAACGTCGTGGAGCCGAGGGTCTCGACTGCGTGAAGCTTGCGGACGATCGCGTTGCGCCGGGCCATCAGGCGCACGCCCAGCGACAGCGCCACGGTCACGATGGCGGGCAGTCCCTCGGGTATGGCGGCGACGGCGAGCGAGATGGCCACGAGCAGGTTCACGGTGAGCGCTCTGACCAAGTCCGCGCCCGTGCGGCCGGGGGCCAGGAGGGCGCGCACCATGCCTTGGGCGAACACGATCCCCGCGATGACGAGCACGGCGATCGCGACCCGCTTGCCTACGGCGCGCAGCTCCTTCTGCAGCGGGGTGGGCTCCTCCTCCTGGTCCGCGAGAAGCTGGGCGATGCGGCCCATCTCGGTGGCCTGGCCCGTCGCCGTGACGACGAACCTCCCGCGGCCGACGGTCACCGATGTGCCCGCGAACACCATCCCGGTCCGGTCGCCGAGACTGGCGTTCGCGTCGGCCACGGCGTCGGCATGCTTGTGGGCGGGCATGCTCTCGCCCGTGAGTGACGCCTCTTCGACGCGAAGGGCGGCGTCTTCGAGCAGTCGTCCGTCTGCCGGTATGCGGTCCCCCGAGGCCAGAAGGACGATGTCGCCCGGCACGAGCTCCTCGGCCTTCACGCAGGTCTCGGAACCGTCGCGGATGACGGCGGCGGTCGGGGCCGCCATCTCCTTGAGCGCTTCCATCGCGCGTTCCGCGCGGTATTCCTGGACGAAGCCGAGGATCCCGTTGAGCAGGAGGATCGCGGTGATGGCGATCGCTTCGGGGACCTGCCCCTCGACGGCCGACAGGACGACAGCGCCGAACAGGACCCAGATCATGAAATCGTTGAACTGACCCAGGAGCATCCTGAGCACACCGCCGCGCTCGGCGGCCTGCAGCCGGTTGGGGCCGAAGCGCTCGGACAGCGCGCGCACCCTCTCCGCCGTCAGTCCCGCCACCGGGTCCGTGCCCAGCGAGCGGGCCACTTCCGCGCCAGCGCGAGTGTGGTGATACGTCGGCGGGTTCGTGGTCGGTCGATTCGAGTCGCTCATCAGACCTCCGTGAAACGAAGAGACCCCCGGCGGGCCTCCAGAAGCGGGCCGGCCGAGAGTCTCGCGGTCACAGCGGACTGTGAGTGCAGGGCCGGGGCCCGTGATGTCCGGACCCGAGATTGTCGGCCTGCTCCCGGAGCCTCGTTCGCTCCGGGCGCTACTCCCCCTCGACGGGGAGAGGATAGCACCACTCGGATCTGTTCGGCACGTGCGTGGGGATCCCGCGCTACCCCGCGCTACCGCAGGCCGAGACGCTTCCCGGTGGGGGTCACGGCCAAGCCTCCGAGCGCGGTCTCTCGCAGGGAGGGCGGCAGGCTCCGGCCCACCGACCCCATCGCCAAGGCCACCTCATCGAACGGGATGGGGAACTCCACGCCCGCCATCGCCATCTCGGTCGCGGCGAGCGCCACCGCGGCACCGGTGGCGTTGCGCACCACGCAAGGGACCTCGACGAGGCCGGCGACCGGGTCGCACACCAGCCCGAGCAGTCCCTGTAAGGCGAGCGAGGCCGCGTGTCCGGCCTGTTGCGGAGAACCTCCCGCGAGCTCGACCGCCGCTGCGGCTGCCATCGCGGCGCCCGACCCGATCTCGGCTTGGCAGCCGGCGGCCGCCCCGGACAGCGCCGCGCGCGCGGCGATCACCGCGCCGACCGCGCCGGCAGTCGCGAGCGCCAGAGCCACGGATTCGCGCGGGGCGGCGACCTGCCGCGCCACCGCGAGCAGTACGCCGGGCAGCACTCCCGAGGCCCCTCCGGTCGGCGCGGCGACCACGCGGCCCATGGCGGCGTTGACCTCGGCGACCGCGAGCGCTGCCGCGATGGCCTCGTCGAAAGGGGCTCCCGCCAAGCCCGGCGCGCTCGTCGCGACCCTCCGCGCGTCGCCCCCCGTCAGTCCCGAACGCGAGCGAGCGGAGCCGGTGAGTCCCTCAGCGACGGCCTCCTCCATGACGGCGAGCGCCTCGTCCAGGCGGCGTATGACCGCTTCGCGGGTCGTGCCCTGCTCGGCCGCCTCGCGCGCGACGGCGGCCTCACCGAGCGAGCCATGTTCCGCAGCTGCTACCAGCAGCTCGACGAACGTCCCGTACGCCATGGAGTCTCTCCCGCCGGTTCCGTGTGACTGATCCGATGGTAGCACCCGCCGTTCGCCGGTTCTCGCGCGGCTCGGCACGGGATTAGGGTAGCAAAAGGCACGGGATTAGCATATGCTAACTGCCATGAGAGAGAACACCACGGATACCACACCCCTGCTCCTGCCCGAGGCTCCGTGCGTCCACTGCACGCTGGCCGAGGCGCGGGCCGGGCAGCACTTCACCGTGACCGCCGTCGATGACGAGCGTGCGCGCATCACGGCGCTCAGGTTCGGCATGGCGGAAGGCGCGTGTGTGCAGTGCGTCGCGCGCATCCCGGCCGGCCCGATCGTGCTCAAGAGTGGCCGCCAGGAGATCGCCGTCGGCCGGGAGCTCGCGAAGAGGATCCGCGTCCGGCACGCCGAGCCGGCGGATGGGTCGGCTCTCGCGGAAGCCCGGTAGGCCGATGGCCCACTGCCCGACTCCTGAGAGCCCCACCTCCACCCCGCGAGCCCGAGGCGGCACGGTGGTGCTCGTCGGCAATCCAAACGTCGGCAAGTCAGCCGTGTTCAACGCGCTCACCGGCGCCTACGTCGACGTGTCGAACTTCCCTGGGACGACGGTCGAGCTCACGCGCGGCCGGTTCGGTGACCGCGACGTGGTCGATACCCCGGGCATCTACGGCGTGTCCTCGTTCAACGAGGAGGAGACGGTCGCACGCGACGTCATCCTGCACGCCGATCGCGTCGTCAACGTCGTCGACGCTGTGCATCTCGAGCGCGACCTGTTCCTGACGCTGCAGCTCATCGACATGGGACTGCCGATGGTGGTCGCGCTCAACATGGCCGACGAGGCCCGCCGCGAAGGAGTGGCCGTCGACCGCGACCTGCTCGAGGACCTGCTCGGCGTGCCGGTGGTCGAGACCGTCGCCGTGGACGGGACGGGACTCGACACGCTCAAGGCGGCCATCGCCACCGCGCGGCCGGGGCATGCCGACCACGATCTCGAGGCGGCCCTTGTGCGGATGGCCGCGAGGACGGGCTCGCGGGCGGAGGCGTGCCTCGTTCTCGAGGGCGACGAAGTGGTCGCGCGGCGTCATGGCATCGAGCCCGGGACGATGCGCGACGAGATCTACGTCCGGCGGCGTGTCAGGGTGGACGACCTCGCCCGACATGTGGTGCGCGAGAGCCTGTCCGGTGTGCGCTTCTCCACCCGCCTGTCGCGGTGGATGCTGCATCCGCTCACCGGGCTGCCCCTGTTGGGGCTGCTGCTGTTCGCCATGTACAAAGTGCTCGGCGAGCTCATAGCCGGCGGCGTCGTGGGCGTGACCGAGGGAGCCATGAAGGGATACTGGGAGCCCTTCGTGCGCGGGCTGGTGACCCATGTGGCGCCTGTCGGGAGCTTGATCTACAAGGTTCTCGCTGGTGAGTTCGGCGTGCTCACGATGACGCCCACCTACCTGCTCGGCGTCATCCTGCCGCTGGTGACGGGATTCTACCTGCTGCTCTCGCTCCTGGAGGACACCGGGTATCTCCCGCGGATCGCGGCGCTGGCGGACCGGGCGCTCATGGCGGTGGGTCTCAATGGACGCGCGGTCATACCGCTCATCCTGGGGCTCGGGTGCGTGACGATGGGGACTCTGACGACGCGCATCCTGGGCAACAAGCGCGAGCGGTTCATCGCCACGGCGCTGATGGCGGTCGCCCTGCCATGCTCGGCACAGATCGCCGTGATCGCGGCGCTCATGACGCGCGTCGCCTGGTACTACTCCCTCGCGTACTTCGGCATCCTGTTCGGGATCTTCGTGCTGTTGGGGACTGCGCTCCAGCGTCTCACGCCCGGGCAGTCGACCGACCTGCTGATCGACCTGCCGCCACTCCGCTTGCCGCGCATCGGCAACGTCGTGCGCAAGTCGGCGCTCAAGGTGTGGGGCTTCATGGGCGAGGTCGCGGCGTTCTTCCTGGTCGGCGCCCTGCTCATCTCGCTGTTGGACGTGACCGGCGCACTGGCGTGGATCCAGCGCGTATCGACGCCGCTCACGGTGGGCTGGCTGCATCTGCCCGCGAGGGCGGCGACGGCCTTCGTCATGGGCTTCGTCCGACGGGACTTCGGCGCGGCCGGCTTCTTCCAGATGCACCTGACCGATCCCCAGCTGCTCGTCGCGATGGTCACGATCACCCTGTTCGTCCCGTGCATCGCGAGCGTGATGGTGATCCTCAAGGAGCGCGGCTGGCGCTTCCTCGTCGGGCTCCTGGCCGGGTCGATCGGGCTCGCGTTCCTGCTCGGCGGCATCGTCACGCGGATCCTCGAGGCGGTGGCCTGATGCGGGAGCGAACCGAGAACACCGGCGCCGTCGTTCCGCCTTCGTGTCCGATCGCCGGCGCCGGGATGGAGCTCACGTGTCCACGCTGCGGACTGCGGGCCCCAGGGGTGCGCTGCACCAGGTGCCATGCGGTGAAGCTGCGGCCGTGCTCCGGCGATTGCGCGGCGTGCAGGAAGTCGGCCCGGTAGGGGCGCGCGGACGGATCGCACTCCGCCCGCCGCGTCCTTCAGACGGCGGGTACCACCCTGATGCTCGTCACCGCCGGCACCTCTGCCATCTCGGCGACCGTGCCGTCGCCCACCGGCTGGTCGGTCTCGAGCACCATGAGCGCTTGTGCGCCGCGCATCTCGCGGGAGACTTCCATGGAAGCGACGTTGACTCCGTGGGCGGCCAGCAAGGCGGAGACCGCCGCTATGACGCCGGGCTCGTCGTGGTGCTCGACGATCAGCACGGGCAGTTCGCCCGATATGGACACGTCGAAGTCGCCGATGCGCGACAGCACGACAGCGGCGCCGCCCACCGAGGAACCCTGGACGGTGGTGGCGTTCCCATCGGCGTCGCTCAGGGTGAGCCGGGCGGTGTTGGGATGGACCTCTCCGAGGTCGCTCTCGCACAACGTGATGGTCATGCCGGCATCGGCTGCCAGCGCGAGCGCGGTCCGGATGCGCGGGTCGTCAAGCGCCATCCCCAGCAGTCCGGCCGCCAAGGCCAGGTCGGTGCCGTGACCGGGACCCGTGGAGGCGAACGACCCGTGCAGCTCGATGTCGGCGACCGTCGGCTGCCCACCGAAGACCGCCCGGGCGAGGGCGCCGAGACGGACCGCCCCGGCGGTATGGCTGGACGACGGGCCGATCATGATCGGCCCCACGACATCGAAGAGGCTGCGCTGGTGAGGCATCTGTCCCGCCCGTCCGCCGTCCGTGAACCGGAATCGTTCCTTGTGCGTCATACCGGACATGATTGTAGACCGACCATTGCAACAACCGCTCCGCGCCCTGCCGCGTAGTGCCTCATAATGAAAGGTACTCGAGGACCTGATTCGCTGCCTCAGAATCAATGTACTCGAGCTCGGGTGCCTCCACCTCCTCTTTCCATCTCGGGTTCTTGCGGGCGTTGAGCTTGTAGAGCTTGCCTTGCAGC
>JANYAK010000029.1 GCA_025361335.1 Coriobacteriia bacterium | reverse complement strand
CCCCCGACGCGCTATCACGTGAAGGAGCGGCTATGACCACGCTCGGCAACCTACTGCTCGCCGCGTCCGCGGTGGGCGCGATCTTTGCGATCGCCGCCCTGTGGATGGGGGACCGCCTCGGCGAGAAACAGGGGGAGTCCGCGACCAATGCGGGCTACTACGCGACGTTCGTCGTCGCCGCGACCACGACTCTGTCGAGCCTGGTGCTCGTGCTCGCGTTCTTTCGCCAGGACTGGACGTTCAAGTACGTCGCCGAGAACCATGCGACGGACGTGTCCGGCCTCGCGGGCCTCTACAAGTTGTCCGCGTGGTGGGCCGGACGTGAAGGATCGCTGCTGTTCTGGGCGTGGGTGCTGACCGTGTTCGCCGCCTACGTCGCCTTCAAGCGGATGGGGGTCACCGACCGGTTGTCCAACGTCGGGCTCGCCGTCACCAACTTCATCCAGCTCTTCTTCCTGACCGCGCTGTTCATCCCAACGAACAACCCGTTCCAGGTCAGCCCCGCCGATTGGATCGATGCGTCGGGCAAGCTGCTGGTGAAGGTGGCCATGAACCCGCTGCTCCAGCATTGGGCCATGATCCTGCATCCTCCGACGCTCTTCATCGGGTATGCCGGCCTGTCCATCCCGTTCGCGTTCGCGATCGCCGCCCTCATCGTCAACGACGGCTCGAAGCGCTGGGTCGAGCTCGTCGACCGGATCACCGTGTTCTCCTGGCTCATGCTGGGCATCGGTATCGGCCTCGGCGCCATCTGGGCCTACGTCGTCTTGGGCTGGGGCGGCTACTGGGCATGGGACCCGGTGGAGAACGCGTCGCTGCTGCCGTGGCTCACCGGCGTCGGCCTGCTGCACAGCTTCACGGTGTATCGCAAGCGTGAGGGCTTCAAGCGATGGGCCGTCATGATGGCCGCTGTCTCGTTCGTGCTCGTTCTGCTGGGCACGTGGATCACCCGGTCGGGCGTGCTCGGCGAAGGCGCCTCCGTGCACACGTTCGGCCAGGACCCCTGGTCGCTGTGGCTGTTCCTCAGCATGATGGTCGCCTCCATCGTGGTTCCCGCGATCGGTCTGTACCTGCGACGGGACCAGTTCGGCAGCGCCGACGAGTTCGAGACTCTCACCAGCAAGGAAGCGTCCTACTACTTCAACAACGCGATCATGCTGTCATCCGCGCTGTTCGTGGCGGCCATGACCCTGGCACCCGCGCTGTTCAAGGGGCTTCAGTTCGGCGCGACGTCCTACGATCTGCTCGCGCGACCGTTCGGCATCATGTACGTCGCCATCATGGCGGTCTGCCCGATCCTGTCGTGGAAGCGGACGGAAGGGCCTGCGTTCTGGAACCGGGCGAAGTGGCCGCTGGGCATCGCCGGCGTCATCGGCGCGGCGTTCCTCACCATTTGGGCGACCGTCATGCTCCCGAACTACACGCCTGACGCCAAGCGGCTGACGGCGCTCAAGGGCATAGCCGGTGCGCTGCCCGTGATCGACCACGTCGAGGCCGTCATCGGCCTGCTGGTGGCTGCGTTCGCGATCGCTCTGCCGCTGTACCTGTTCTTCGATGGCGCGCGCAAGCGCGCCGCCGCGAAGGGCGAGTCGTTCGGCGCTTCCCTCTGGGGCATCCTCACCAAGGCGCGCACCCAGTCGGGCGGGTACATCACCCACCTCGGCATCGGGATCATCCTGCTCGGCCTCATCGGTTCGACCATGTATGTGAAGGACGTGCAGCTCAAGAGTGGCTCGACGCCCGGCTCGAAGTTCTCGGTCGGCGCCTACGAGTTCGTCATCCGCGGCTTCGACGAGAAGACGGCCGCCAACGGCGACGTCGAGTCCATCGTGAATCTCGATGTCAACAAGGGCGGCGCGCTGATCGGGCGGCTGAGCCCGGGCCAACTCAACTACAAGACCCAGGACAAGACGCGGCTCGAGGCCGCTGTGCGCTCGGAGCTGCTCCGCGACGTGTTCGTGGTGTTCCAGGGCGGCTCGGACAAGGAGCTGTCGTTCGACGTGAAGATCAACCCCATGATCTCGTGGGCATGGGCCGGTTTCATCATGACGATCCTGGGCGCGACCCTGGCCGCTTGGCCGAAGAAGCGCCAGGAGCGGCTTGCGGTCACCGCCGCGCCGAAGCGCAAGAAAGCATAGGAAGCCGCCGATGACCGGGGACAGCAGCCCCGCGCTGGCGGTCGATGTCGAGGGCTTGGTCCGCGCGTTCGGGGCGCGCAAGGCCCTCGACGGCGTGTCCCTGCGACTGCCCGCCGGCGCCTTCCTGTCCATCTTCGGTCCGAACGGGGCCGGCAAGACGACGCTGCTCCGCGTGCTCACGACCCTGACGAACCCGAGCAAGGGCAGCGTCAAGGTGGCGGGCCTCGATGTCGTCGCCGACGCCGTCGAGCTGCGCGAGAAGATCGGGCTCATCAGCCACAACCCGCTGCTCTACCCCGACCTGAGCGCCGAGGAGAACCTGCTGTTCTTCAGCGAGATGTACGGGGTCGAGGAGCCCGCGACGCGCGTGCGCGAGCTGCTGGCGGCGGTCGAGCTCGACCACCGGCGCTTCGACCTGGTGCGGACGTTCTCGCGCGGCATGCTCCAGCGGCTGTCGATCGCGCGCGCGCTGCTCCACCGGCCCGAGGTCCTGTTCCTCGACGAGCCGTACTCCGGCCTCGACCCTCATGCCGCCGACATCCTGGACAGCCTCGTGGCGCAGGTGCGCGAGCAGCATACGTTCGTCATGGTGAGTCACGACCTGGCCAAGGGGCTCGAGCTGTGCACGCACGCGCTCATCCTCGCCAAGGGCCGCGTGGTGTTCTTCGAGCCTCGCGAGAACGTGGACGAAACGGCCTTCGCCGCCCTGTATCGCTCGACCGTCGGCCTGGGGGTGGCGTGATGCCTGACGCCGCCGCCGCCGCGAGGCGCGTGTCGTCCTGGCGCCAGTTCAAGGCGATCCTGCGCAAGGACATCGTCATGGAGCTGCGCACGAAAGAGATGCTCACCTCCATGTCCCTCTACGCCCTGCTGACCCTGGTGGTCTACCAGATCGCCCTGTCGCAGAGCGGCTCGGGCTTCGACATCAGGCTCATCGCCGCCGGCCTCGTGTGGCTGGCCTTCGTCTTCACCTCGATGCTCGGGCTCAACCGGTCCCTGGTGCACGAGAAGGATCAGGGCTGCTTGGAGGCGCTGCTGCTCTCGCCCGTCGACCGCCCCGTCATCTTCTTCGCCAAGTCGATCGGGAACCTGATCTTCCTGCTGATCGTCGAGATCATCACGGTGCCGATCTTCGCCGTGGCGTTCATGTCCGGAAGGCCCATCGCCGGGCCGTTCTGGATGATCGTGCTGTCCGGCCTCGTCGGATCTATCGGCATCGCGGGCGTCGGCACGTTCCTCGCCACCATGGCCGTCAACGCGCGTGGCGGCTCGTTCATACTGTCCGTCCTGTTCATCCCGCTCATGTATCCGGCCCTCCTCGCGGCGGTCGCGGGCACGTCGGCGGCCGTGCTGGGCGGTCCAGGCTACGTGGACATGTTCTGGCGTTCGGTGGGCATGGGCGCGGGCATCGATGCGATAATGCTTCTCGCGGTCTACGGACTCTACGAGTTCATCGTCAGCGCCTAGGTCGATCGCGCACCCCCCGTTTCCGTCGGGGCGGGCGTCGAAGGATGGAGTTGAGAGTGGACAAGAAACGGCTCACGTTCGCCGCCGTCATCGCCGGAGCGGTCCTCACGACCGTCGGCTTCGTGCTCGCCTTCCTCGTGGCCCCGCCGGTCCTGGCCGACACCACGCTGGCCAGCGGCGGCGGCGCCATGATCGGCGGAGAGCTCATCGCCAACCCCGTGTTGTTCAGCCAGAAGATCTTCTACTTCCACGTGCCGGTGGCGATCACGTCCTTCATCATCTTCTTCTTCACGGCGCTGTACGGCCTCCGGTTCCTCATGACGAAGGACAAGGCGTTCGACACAAAGGCGCGGATCGCCACGGAGGTGACGCTGGTCTTCGTGGTGCTCACCATGATCACCGGTGACCTGTGGACGCGCTTCGAGTGGGGCAAGTGGTGGGTGTGGGAACCTCGGCTGACGACCTACTTCATCATGATGATGCTGGTGATCGTCTACTTCGTCCTGCGGGCGTCCATCGAGGACGAGGAGCGCCGGGCCGTCTATGCCGCGGCCTTCGGGATCCTGGCGTTTCTGGACGCACCGCTGTCGTTCTTGATAACCCGGCTCGTGCCCAGCGGGAACCACCCCGTCGTGTTCAAGGTGGGCGGCGGGCTCGACGCCATCCAGGTGACCACGTCCGTCGTCGCGCTGCTCGGCATGCTGTGCCTGGGCTACGCGATCTACCAGATGCGCTTCCGTGAGGAGCGCGCCAAGGAACGCATCGAGGCCTTGAAGGCATCGCTCGAGGACTGAGAGAAGGACCGACGGACTGGGAAGGTTGGAGTCTCATGGACCCTGTGCTGAAGGAGATCTACTCGCTGGTCGTGCCGGCCGCGCCGTACGTGATCGCCGCGTACGCGGTCCTGTGGGTCGGGCTGTTCGGCTACATCGCGGTCGTGCTCGGGCGGCTCGGCCGGATCGAGCGCGAGCTCCACGTCGTCGAGGAAGCCGTGGCCCGCAAGGGAGTGACCGCCGGCTCGTAGCGGGCGGGGGCGGGAAGGTCTTAGCTCTTCGGTTACAATCGTGGCGTCGCGCGGCGTGTGAGTCGCGTGACAGACGGAGGTATGCGTGACAGTCATTCTCCAGAACGTGGCCATGTGGCTCGCGATGTCGCTCCTGACAGGCGCCACGGTGCTGTACGGGTACTTCTTCCTGTCGAAGAAGCCGGCGCACTCGTTCATGGCCTCGCTGCTCACGGGCGCCGCGTTCATCCTCCTGACTGCCTCCATCGGCCTGTACTCGAGCGCCAGCGAGGGCAGCCGGCTGTTCGGTCCCTACTCGCTCGTGCTCGCGGCGTGGGCGCTCGTGCTGGTCTACTTCGTGGTCGAACACCTCGTGAAGCTCAAGGTGTACGGGGTCGTGCTCCTGCCGCTCGCCCTTGTCCTGCTGGCGGTGGCGCAGGTCCTGCTGCCGGCGGCCGCGGGCGCACAGCCCGGTGCCGTCGAGATGGTCCAGCTCAACAGCTGGCGCGTGACCATGCACGTGATCCTGATCGTGTTCGCCAACGCCGGATTCGCCATCGGCGCGGCCGCGTCCGCGACATACCTCGTGCTGGAGGAGCAACTCAAGAAGCACCGCACGAGCACCCTGTTCAAGAGGCTTCCTTCGCTGGCCCAGACGGACCTGATCGCGCGTCGCGCCATCGGCTGGGCGTTCCCCGCGTACTCGGCGGGGCTCCTGCTGGGCGTCCTGCGCGCGGTGGAGACCGACGTCTCGGGATGGTGGTCGGACCCGCGGGTCATGCTGTCCGGCGTCGTGTGGGTCGTCTACGCCGCGTACCTTTACCTGCGCTTCGGGCGCGGCGCCTCGGGGCGGACGACCGCGTGGGTCGCCCTCGGGGGGGTCGTGTTCGTCATCGCGCTGGCGGTCGTGGCGCGAACGTTGCCGGAGGGCTTCCACGTGTTCGGCATCGCCCGACCATGAGCGACGCGCGGACCGCGTCGCACTACCCCGTCTTCCTGGATGTGCGCGAGCGCCTGTGCGTGATCGTGGGCAGTGACGCCGCAGCGCTTCGCAAGGCCCGCTCGCTCGCAGCCCTCGGCGCCGACGTCGTCGTGATCGAGCCTCACGCCACCGAGGAGCTTCTCCTTCTGCAGTCCGATGGCGTCGCCACCGTGGAGCAGCGCGGCTACGTGCGCGGCGACCTCGATGGGGCGTTCCTCGTGCATTGCGCCTCCGGCTCCGGAGAAGTGGGCCGCGCGATCCACTCCGAGGCACAGGAGCGTGGCTGCCTGATCAACATCGCCGATGCGCCGGAGCTGTGCTCCTTCATAGTGCCGTCAGTCATCCGCCGGGGCGGTCTTCAGGTCGCGATCTCGACCGGCGGGGTGGCACCCGGCGCGGCCAGGCGCCTCAAGCGGATGCTGGGCGACGAGCTGGGCGACGAGTGGACCGACTATGTCGCCCTGCTCGGCGAGGTCCGGGCGCTGGCGATAGTCTCCGACCCTGGCGAGGTGGACGCGATCCTCGGCCGTGCGGCCGATTCCGACCTGCTCGATCGCCTGCGCGCGGGGGCGTGCCCGTCCGCGGCAGGACTTCTGGAGGAATTCGCGCACCCCGACCACGATGACGAAGCCGACCAGACGCCCGCGGGCGGGGACGAGGGCCTGTGAGCGGCATCCGGGACTTCACGGGAAAGCATGCGGTGATCGTGGGGGGCAGCAGCGGCATCGGCCTCGCCACAGCCGAGCTGCTGGCGGCCTCCGGCGCCGACGTCACTCTCGTCGCGCGCGATCAAGTCCGCCTCGAGGCGGCGTGCGAGGCCGTCTCCGCCCGACGCCGCGCTTCCAGCCAACTCGTGCGGAGCGTCTCGGGTGACGCCTCGACCGAGGATGGGGCGCGCATCGCAGTGGCCGCCGCCACGGGGGACGGAGCGCGCCCGATCGACCTCCTTGTCAACAGCGCGGGGGCCATCCTCCCGGGCTACTTCGAGTCGATGCCGGTCGAATACTTCGACGAGTGCATGGACTCCTGGCGCGTGTGTGTCTTCATGTGCCGCGCCGCGGTTCCGGGCATGATCGCACGCGGGAGCGGTCACATCGTGAACGTGTCGTCGGTGGCCGGCTTCATGGGCGTGTTCGGCTACACCGCCTACTCCTCGGCGAAGTACGCCGTCATGGGACTGTCCGAGGCCCTGCGCAGCGAGATGCATCCGCTGGGGATCACGGTCTCGGTCGTGTGCCCCCCCGACACCGACACGCCTGCGCTGACACTCGAGAAGTCGCTGCGCCCCGCCGAGACCGACAAGGTGGCGGGCAACATCAGCCCCGTGCCTGCCGACATCGTGGCCCGTGCACTGGTGCGGGGCGTGCGCAGGGGCACCTACCTCATCGTTCCGGGCGTCCTCTCGAAGTTCTACCGGGTCCTCAAGGCCAACGCCCTGTGGCTGTTCTTCGCGATCACCGACGGCGACGTCGCCACCGCACGCAAGGCTCGCGGGCTGTAGGTAGCCCCCCGGCCGGCGGCGCGAGCGCGTTGCGAGCGCGTTGCGAGCGCGGTGGGAACGCGTTGCCCGCGCGGGAGGGACGGTGCTACCATGGTCCGCGTTCAGGCAGACAGCAGGTGTGCGTCCATAGAGTGCTGGACACCGCCCTCGCCGGCCCTGCTTGCCTGAACAACAACGCACCGTCCCGGCGAGGGCGACCTATGCCCACGACATGCCGTCCACCCGCGGAAGCCTGACGACCCAGCATGCACCTCATCCTGGTAGGACTGAGCCACAAGACCGCGCCGATCGAGATCCGGGAGACGCTCACCTTCCCGGCGGATCGGCAGGCTGCGGCGCTGGCAGCGTTCACCTGTTCCGACAAGGTGTCGGAGGCGGTGGTGCTGTCCACGTGCAACCGCACCGAGATCTATGCCGTCACGACCTCAGGGGCCGACAGCATCGATTCCGTGATCGACTGCATGTGCTCGTTCCACCACCTCGATCGGGCCGGACTCGATCCCTACCTGTACGCGTCCGAGGGTGAGGCGGTCGTCCGCCACCTGTTCCGCGTGGTGGCCTCCCTCGACTCCATGGTCGTCGGCGAGGCACAGATACTCGGGCAGGCGAAGGAGGCCTACGACCACTCCTTCGGGAACGGCGCGTCCGGGCGGGTGTTCAACAAGCTGTTCCGGCAGAGCTTCGAGGTGGGCAAGCGGGTGCGCTCCGAGACGGCGATCGGCGAGTCCGCGGTGTCTATCTCATACGCTGCCGTGGAGCTGGCCCGTAAGGTCTTCGACACGCTGGACGGCCGCACCATCCTCGTGCTGGGGGCAGGCAAGATGAGCGAGCTGACGGCCAAGCACCTGGTCTCGCAGGGCGTGCGCTCCGTCCTGGTCGCGAACCGCACCTACGAGCGAGCGGTCGATCTTGCGCGGCGCTTCGAAGGTGAGCCGATCCGCTACGAGGATCTCTTCACCCGGATGCGGGACGCCGACATCGTGATCTCATCGACGGCGGCCCCGGGCTACGTGGTCACCAGAGGCGACGTCGCAGAGGTCATGAAGAAGCGCTCGGGGCGGCCGCTGTTCTTCATCGACATCGCCCTTCCGCGCGACATCGACCCCGCGGTCAACGACTTGAACAACGTGTTCCTCTACGACATCGACGACCTGAGCGGGGTCGTCGAGTCCAACCTCGAGGAGCGCATGCGCGAGGCGGCGCAGGCCGAGATCATCATCGAGGACGAGATCGCCGCGTTCGAGCGATGGCTGGAGTCGATGGAGGTCGTTCCGACCATCGCAGCCATCCGCGCGAAGTCGGAGCGGATGCGCGCCGAGGAGATGGAGAAGGCCCTCAAGCGGCTCGACGGACTCTCGGAGAAGGAGATCGCCACAGTGGAGGCGCTCACCCAGGCCATCGTGAACAAGATGCTCCATGGTCCGACGGCGCGGCTCAAGGCGGCCGCCGCCGAGAAGGACGGCTACGAATACGTCGATTCAGCCCGCCACCTGTGGGGCCTGGACTCACAGGACGCCAAGCCGCGGCACGCACACGGCTTGCGCGGCCTGTTGGGACTGACAGACAAGGCTCGCAAGGATGAGACAGGAGAGTCGCTTGGCTGCTGAACGCGGAAGTCTGACGATCGGCACCCGGGGCAGCAAGCTGGCCCTGTGGCAGAGCGAGTACATCAAGTCGCGGATCGAGCGCCTCACGGGGTTGCCCGTCTGCATCAAGGTCATCAAGACCACGGGCGACAAGATCCTGGACGTGCCGTTGGCCAAGGTGGGCGGGAAGGGTCTGTTCACCAAGGAGATCGAAGTCGAGCTCGAGGCGGGCACGGTGGACCTGGCGGTGCACTCGATGAAGGACGTCCCCACCGAGCTTCCCGAAGGCCTCATGATCGCCGCGATGCCCGAGCGGGTCGACCCGCGCGACGTCGTCGTCTCGGGAGCGGGTTACGATCTGGACACCCTGCCGCAGGGCGCCCGCCTCGGGACGTCGTCTCTCCGCCGCCGGGCCCAGGTCCTCGCCCTGCGGGGGGATCTCGACATCGTCGACGTGCGCGGGAATCTCGACACGCGCATGCGCAAGGCTGAGAACGGTGAGCTCGACGCGGTGATACTGGCCTCGGCCGGCATCACGCGGCTCGGCTTCGCCGAGCGCATCACCCACTACATCGATCCCGACCAGATGTGTCCCGCCGTCGGGCAGGGCGCCATCGGCGTCGAAGTCCGCGAGGACGACGCGTTCATGCTCAACGTGTGCGAGCGCCTCACCCATCTGGAGACGATGGCCTGCGTCACGGCCGAGCGCGTCGTCATGCGCCTTCTCGAGGGCGGATGTCAGGTCCCCATCGGCGCGTACTGCCGTTTCGAGGACGACATGCTGGTCATGGACGCGGTGGTCGCGAGCATCGACGGCGCCGAGGTCGTGCGCTACCGGCTCGAGGGGAGCCCAGCCGAGCCCGAGCTGCTGGGCGCAATGATGGTGGACCGGCTGCGCGAGCTGGGAGCGGGGGAGATCCTCGCCGCGGTGCGGGAAGCGTCGGGCGGCTCGGTCAGCATACTCCTCGAGACCTGACATGCCCGAGGCGCCGGGTACTCCGCTCATCGGACGGACCGTGGTCGTGACGCGGGCGGTCGCGCAAGCCGCGGAGCTGGCGGACCGGCTCACGGCCGCCGGCGCCCAGGTGCTGGAGTTCCCCACCATCGAGATCGCGGACCCAGAGTCGTGGGAACCGGCCGACGAGGCGATCGCGCGGCTCGAGACGTACGACTGGATCGTGCTCACCTCCGCCAACGCCGTCGACCACTTCATGGATCGTGTCCGTGCGGCCGGTGTCGATGAGAGGGTCGTGGCCGATGCCCGCGTGGTCGCGGTAGGGCCCGCGACCGCTTCGAGGTGCATCGCGCGCGGGATTCGGCCCTGTCTCGTGCCCGACGAACATCGGGCCGAGGGTGTGCTCGAGGGACTCGTCGAGCGCGGTGTCGGTCCCGGGAGCCGGGTGCTGGTCCCGCGGGCGCTCGAGGCCCGGGAGGTGCTTCCCGACACGCTGCGAGGGCGCGGCGCGACGGTCGACGTGGTCCCGGTCTACCGGACGGTCTGTGGAGTCGGCCGCCCGGGCGTCATCGATCGGATGTCGGCGGGGACGGTCGACGCGATCACGTTCACCTCGTCATCGACCGCTCGCAACTTCGCGCAGCTGACCGGCGATCTCGACCTTCCGACGCTCATGCGCGGAGTCGTCGTCGCCTCCATCGGCCCTGTCACCTCGGATACCCTGCGAGGGCTGGGACTGGACGTGGCTGTCGAGCCCGCCGAGTCCACGGTCCCTGAGCTGGTACGGGCGCTGGGGGACCACTTCAGTCCCCCGCCGGAGACCGGGATGGCCGCCGGGTCGGGATAGGTGACCGTTAAGCGGCCTCGTCGGGAGGCCGACAGGGGCCGCGACCTGCGGCGCAGCACGTCGGGGCGACGAACCCCGGGGCTCCTCGGAGATTGACAAAGAGCGTCTTGCTCGGCATCCTATGTAGGCCTTGTCGCCGGTCCTTGACGGCCAGGTGCATGGGGACGTGGCTCAGTTGGGAGAGCGCTGCCTTCGCACGGCAGAGGTCGGCGGTTCGAATCCGCTCGTCTCCACCAAGGATGTGATGCCGAGGCGCAGCCGACATGAGGTTGCGCCTCGGCTTGTGAGAGGCCCGGTCGACCGGCCGGGCAAGGATGTGCCTGACGGAAAGGTGGCGGACATGGGCAATGTGCCGGTAGCGGCTGCGACGCCGAGCTTCTTGGAGTGGTTCCAGTCGTACGGGCAGGTGGGCTACGCGGCTGTGAACATGCTGTATTGGATCATCGTGGCCGGGGCCGTGGTGTTCGCGGCGATCCAATTCAAGCGGTATGTCGATTTCACCCTCGGCGTCGCGGTGAAGACGCCAAGGCAGCCCAAGCCCGAGGTCGAGATCGAGATCGAGGATTTCGTCGACTAGACCGCCCGATAAGGCGGCTGTGAAAGGACGTGTGCCGAGATGGAGTTCCCCACCGTGCGTATGCGGCGGTTGCGCCGTACGGAGGTCATTCGCTCGATGGTGCGGGAGACGCGGCTCGATGCGTCCGATCTCATCTACCCGCTGTTCGTGAAGTTCGGGACGGGCGCGCGTGACGAGATCTCGTCGATGCCCGGCGTCTTCCAGCTCTCGCTCGACCAGCTCGAAGCCGAGGCGAAGGAGCTGGCGGACCTGGGCGTCCCGGCCGTCATCCTCTTCGGCCTGCCGGATCACAAGGACGAGGCGGGGACCGGAGCGTTCGCATCGGACGGCATCGTTCAGCAGGCGATCCGCGAGCTCAAGGCGAAGGCGCCCGACCTCTACGTCATCACGGACGTCTGCATGTGCGAATACACGTCGCACGGCCACTGCGGTGCCGTCGACGAAGGCGGCTGCGTCATCAACGACGTGACGCTTGAGATGCTTTCGCAGACCGCTGTCAGCCATGCCGAGGCCGGCGCCGACATGGTGGCGCCCTCCGACATGATGGATGGTCGCGTGGCCGCGATTCGCGCCGCACTCGACGCCGAGGGCTATACGGATGTGCCGATCATGGCGTATTCGGCCAAGTACGCGAGCGCCTACTACGGGCCGTTCCGCGAGGCCGCCGACTCGGCCCCCGCGTTCGGCGACCGGAAGCAGTACCAGATGGACCCGGCGAACGCCGACGAGGCCATCCGCGAGACCGAGCTGGACATCGACGAGGGCGCGGACATCGTGATGGTCAAGCCGGCGCTCGCGTACATGGATGTCATCCGCAGGGTGAAGGACACGTTCGGCATGCCGACGGCGGCGTACAACGTTTCGGGTGAGTACGCGATGGTGAAGGCGGCCGCAGCCAACGGATGGATCGACGAGAAGCGCGTGGTCCTCGAGACGCTGACGGCATTCAAGCGGGCCGGGGCGGACCTTATCCTGACGTATCACGCCAAGGACGCCGCACGGTGGCTGAAGGAGGGCAATTAGCGCACGGGCTGTGCCGGAAGCCCCTGCGTTGTGCATCTGTCCTACGCCACAGGAAGCCCGCCGGTGCTGGACCGACTGCAGGGATGCGGTAGCGGAGGCCCCCTCGAACGCCCCTCTTCGTCGTCTCGCTGTCAGACCGACCTGCTATCTTGCTTGTGGGGCAAGTCATCCAGACACGCGGGGGGGGCGCTGTGCAGGAGTATTGGGCTCACACGGGTCCCTCCGAGGGGGATGGTGGCTGGCAGAGCCTGCGCCAGCACTTAGCGCGCACCTCCGGATTGGCCCACCTCTTCGGGAGTCGAATCGGGATTCCCGAGTTCGCGCGGGCGGAAGGTCTCCTCCACGATGTCGGCAAGTACTCAGACGAGTTCCAGCGGTACTTGGTCGCCTCGGATGCTCTGCGACGCACGAAAGGCCCGCAGGCTCGTCTGGGTTGGCGAGTCGACCACAAGCTGCTCGGGGCAAGTGCGGTCTCCGCAATCGGTGATGTCTTCGGTATGCTGGCCCCCGTCATCGCGGGTCATCATGGTGGCCTCCTCGACCTGGCCGATTCGCAGGCTCTGTGGCGTGCGCTCGATTCCGCGCAGGTTCGGGAGAGAGCCACTCGCGACGGTGTTTTCGAAAGCCTTGTGGAGGGCGATGTCCTGAGGGATGAGGCGAGTCGACATGGCGCGCCGGGGTCCGCCGACGTTCTCTTGCGAATGGCATACTCGTGTTTGGTCGACGCAGATGCGCTGGATACGGAGGCTCATGACCGCCCGTCCAGATCTGTCCGCCGCGGGCACTCTGACACAATCTCGTCGCTTTGCGCCCAGTTGCTCGCCAATCAGGATGCGTTGATGGCTGACGCCGAGCCATCCGAGGTGAACCGCGTTCGGGCGCAGGTCTACGGCGACTGCCTCAAGGCCGCGCAGCTCCAGCCCGGCTGCTTCCGGCTGACAGTGCCTACCGGAGGAGGAAAGACGCGTTCATCGCTCGCATTCGCGTTGAGCCACGCCGCAGCTCATGGTCTTGATCGGGTCATCTACGCAATTCCTTACACGAGCATCATTGATCAGACTGTCGAGGTGTTTCGCTCGGTATTCGCGGATGAGAGTGTTGTCCTCGCGCATCACGCGTTCGCGTTCGAGTGCCTGGACCAGAGCGAAGCAGATGGTGATTCGAGCCCGCGTCTGGCGGCCGACAACTGGGACTCGCCGGTGGTCGTGACTACCAACGTTCAGTTCTTTGAGAGCCTCTTGGGCAGCAGACCGGGGCGTAGCAGGAAGGTTCACCGGATCGCGCGATCTGTGATTGTGCTCGATGAGGTGCAGACCTTGCCCCCAGCGCTGCTCGACCCGATTCTGGACGCCCTGAGGTGTCTGATCGACGAATGGGGAACCACCGTGGTCCTGTGCTCCGCGACCCAGCCGGCGGTCGGGGACGCGGATCGCGCGGGTGCGGCTCTTCCCGGCGTTCGCGAGATAGTCCAGTCGCCAGAAGACCACTTTCGCACGCTTCAACGTGTCCAATACGTCGTGCCGGAGGAGCCGTGGTCTTGGTCCCGGGTGGCCGAGGAAATGCGGTCGTCCCCAACGGTGCTTGCCATCGTGAACACGCGGGCGGACGCCTTGGATCTGCTCGACGCGCTCGATGATCCGAGCGCGCTTCACCTGTCGACGCTGCTCACGCCGCGCCATCGGAAGGCCGTTCTCGATTTGATGCTTGCGCGACTTCGCAATGGAGATCCGTGTCGCGTAGTCTCCACACAGGTGGTCGAAGCTGGCGTCGACATCGACTTCCCGCTGGTGCTTCGCGCCGTCGGACCACTCGACTCGATCATCCAAGCGGCGGGGCGGTGCAACCGCGAGGGGGGCCTTTCAATGGGGCGCGTGGTCGTGTTCGAGCCGACCGACGGGCACTGGTCTCCCGGCGTCTACCGCACGGGCACCGAGTTGGCGCGGATGCGTCTGCGGGATGACCCTTCGTCGCTTCACTCGCCGACGGTCAGTACGGAGTACTTCCAGCGCCTGTATGAGAGCGTGGATACCGACGCCCAGGGAATCCAACGCGAACGCATGCGATGTTCCTTCCGAACGGTCGACGAGCGTTTCCATCTGATCTCAGAGGACACGATTCCAGTGTTGATCCCTGGCGCTTCCACGGAGTCTGCCGAACACGCGCTCGAATGCGGCTGGCAACTCGACGCGCATCAGCGCGCCGAGGTTCAGGCGAACTCGGTGTCGGTCCGACGTCGCGAGCTCAGCCGTCTCGAACGCGAAGTGCTCGTCGTTCCCATCGATGTCAGAGCATCGGTGTACCGTTGGGTTGGGACGAAGTACGACTCGGTTCGAGGGCTCGGAAGGATGACCGAGGAATCGGGTGCGCTCATCACCTAGCGAATCGAAGGGGGAGCTTGTGAAATCGCCACCGGTGCGCGTCAAGGTGTGGGGGGATTGGGCGTGCTTCACGCGTCCGGAGTTCAAGGTCGAAAGGGTTTCGTATCCGATGATCACACCATCGGCGGCGCGCGGTGCGCTCGAAGCGATCTTCTGGAAGCCTGAGTTCACGTGGAGGATCCGACGGGTCGCTGTGCTCAGCCGGGGGACGTTCTTCCCAATTCAGCGCAATGAGGTCACCGGCCGGATGAGTCCGAGGTCGGACGGTATCGACATCGGGGACGCGCGAACTCAGCGACACACGTTGGCGTTGCGGGGAGTCGACTACGTGATCGAGGCGGATGTCGAACTCCGCGACGGCAGTCAGCATGACGTGGCCAAGTACCGCGACCAGTTCCGTCGCCGCGTCGCCCGCGGCCAGTGTTTCCACAGGCCATACTTGGGATGTCGAGAATTCGCCGCCATGTTCTCTGAGCCCTCGGGCGACGAGCGCCCGGATGTCGGCTGGACAGAGGACCTTGGTCTGATGCTCCTCGACATCGAGCGCTCCGAGGACGGCCCGATGCCGCACTTCTTCGAGGCGCGAGTCGAGGACGGGATTCTGGAAGTCCCGGAGGTTCGGTTCAACCACAAGGAGGCGGAAGATGCTGCTGCAGCGCCTCATCGCTGACGCCGATCTCATCATCAACGATGCCTCACCCGAGAAGTACGACTGGAAGCCGGTCAAGTGGCTCATCGATGTCGATGCCGCCGGCGGCCTTCTCGGCTGTGTGCCGATGGTCGGCGACGGGCGCAGGGGCGACCGCGGCAAGCCACTTCTCGTTCCTCATCGGGGCCGTTCGGGAATCGCTCCACCGGCGATACTGCTGGCCGATACCGCCGCCTTCGTCCTTGGTTTGCCGCTTGACGATCAAGCCTCCCGTGCGAAGCACAAGCGGTTCGCGGATCTGCACACGCGAGCAGCGCATGATCTCCCCAGTTCTGGCGTTGACGCCATTCTGGGCTTCCTTGCTCGTTGGGACGACGGCTCGATCGACGTGCCGTCCGATATCCCCCCGGGCGATGTCTTGGCGTTTCGCATCGCGGGGACGATGCCCGCGGAGCGGGCCGACGTGCGCGCGTGGTGGGCCCGCAACTGGGATGGAGTGCCGTCTGCTGGAGATGCCGGGTCGCCGCTGGGTCAGTGTTTGGCGTGCGGCAGCCGCGGGCCCATCGACGAGATCATCTCGTTCAAGCTCAAAGGTCTCCCGAATGGGCAGCCTGCTGGGACGACCCTCATCGGCATGAACGACGTTGCCTTCGAATCCCACGGCTTCTCCAGGGGGGCCGGATCGAGAGTCTGTCGCTCTTGCGGCGAGAGCGTGATGAAGTCGCTCAACGCGCTGTTGGCCGATGATGCCCGGCACATGAACATGGGCAACTTGGCTTACGTCTACTGGGCCAGTGGCCCGGCTCAACTTGATCTCTTCGGTCTTCTCAGCCGGCCGGATGCGGCGCAAGTCGGTCATCTGCTGGACTCGGTCCACGACGGGCGCGCACGGGCGGTGGACACCAGTGAGTTCAACATCGTCGCGCTGTCCGCCAACAGTGGGAGGGCGCGCTCCGCGCGGGCGGCTGTTCGCGATTGGATCCATGTGAGCGGCGAGCAAATCACCCGTTCCCTGTCCGAGTGGTTCGCCCTTCAAGACCTCATCGATGCGTGGGGCGGCAACGGCGAGCCGCTGGGGATTTGGCGCTTGGCCGCTGCTGCCTATCGCGACGCGCGAGCGGACATGACGACCGACGTACCGCGAGCGCTCATCAGGAGTGCGCTGGAAGGAACACGGCTACCCGGATCGCTGCTTCCACGGGTGGTCCAGCGATGTCGGCTCGACCACGACCCGAAGTCGAAGGACCGGCCTGTGACTCGAGAGCGGGCGGTTCTCATCAAGACTCTGCTGGCATCCAGGTACGACTGGGAGGAGCACTACATGTCACAGCTTGAGCAAGAGGAGAAGGACCCCGCGTATGTCTGCGGGCGCCTGATGGCGCTTCTGGAGGGCGTCCAGTACGCGGCGCTCGGCAACGTCGGCGCCACGGTAGTCGACAAGTACTACGGAGCCGCGTCGGCGACGCCGGCGAGCGTGCTTGGCAAGCTCGTCGGCGACGCGCAGCACCACCTTTCCAAGATCCGCAAGGATAGGGTGGGTCTCTACGTCGTGCTTGAGCGACGCATGGAGGATCTTCTCGCTGCACTAGACGCCTTCCCGAAGACCCTCGTCCTTGAGAAGCAGGGGATGTTCGCCCTGGGTTACTACCACGAGCGTGCGGATCTGCGCGCCTCGAAGACACGCCGCGCAGATAGCGCCGGCGCCGACGAGATCGAGGAGTAGAGCCATGACGAAATCAATCATCACCGACCCCACTCGGCGCCACGACTTCGTGATGTTGTTCGAGGTCATCGACGGTAATCCAAACGGCGATCCCGATGCCGGCAACATGCCGAGACTCGACCCGGAGAACAACCAAGGCCTCGTCACCGACGTGTGCATCAAGCGCAAGGTGCGGGACTTCGTCGAGCTGACCCAAGATGGGAAGCCCGGCATGGAGATCTACATTCAAGACCGCGGCATCGCGTTGAACACCTTCCACGCGGAGGCGACCGACGTGTTGGACCTGAAGTCGCGCGGCACGAAACGGCCACGCGAAGACGTCAACTCCGCTCGGGACTACATGTGCGGCCGGTTCTTCGACGTCAGGATGTTCGGTGCGGTCATGACCACCGGTGACAACTCTGGTCAGGTTCGGGGGCCCATGCAGCTGACTTTCGCCCGTTCGGTGGATTCGATCTTCCCAATGGACGTCGCCATCACGCGTGTCGCGATCACGAAGCCGGAGCACGCCGATGTGGTCGTTGGTGAGGATGGGAAGTCCAAGGGCGGCAAGACCACCGAGATCGGACGCAAGTCGGTGGTTCCGTACGGTCTGTACGTTGGTCATGGATTCTTCTCGGCTCCGTTCGCAAAGAAGACCGGCGTCAGCGCCGAGGATCTGTCTGTGTTCTGGGATGCGCTTCGGGGCATGTGGGACCTAGATCACTCGGCGAGCCGCGGGATGATGGCACTCCGCGGGCTGCATGTCTTCAGCCACGACGACGCGTTTGGTTCAGCGCCTGCCCAGGATCTGTTCGACCGCGTGTCGGTGGAGCGTCTGGACGCCTCGGCCGCCGCGCGTCGATTCGCTGACTACAAGGTCGTGGTGGACGATGCGGCCCTGCCTTCGGGTGTGACTCTGACGCGGGTCGTGGGTTAGGCGCGATCAAGTGGACGATCACGACGACATCGCCCTCTCAGCGCTGGAACATTACTCATACTGCCCGCGGCAGTTCGGCTTGATTCACATCGAGCAGGTGTGGACCGAGAACTACATGACGGTGCAGGGGGACCACGTGCATCGGCGAGCCGATGAGGCGACGGTGAGGCACGAGCGTGGCAGAGAGATGTGGCGGGCGGTCACACTCTGGAGTCGGCGGTTGCGATTGTTCGGCCGTGCCGATGTGGTCGAAGTCCTCGACGACGGCTCGCTTGTGCCGGTGGAGTACAAGCGAGCCGGGCGCAGGCCGAATGAGCATGAGCGGATACAGGTCTGCGCTCAAGCACTCTGTCTCGAGGAGATGATTGGGACCACAGTCTCCGAAGGAGCCCTCTACCACGCCGCGTCCAAGAGGTTGATTCGCGTCGAGATCACCGAGAGCCTGCGCGCACAAACGGAACGGGCCGCGCTCGAAGTCCACGCGTGCTTCGCTGGCCGTCATCTCCCAGCCCCGATCTACGACCACCGGTGCGATGATTGCTCGCTGCTGGAGCGGTGCCTGCCGATGGCGGCTGCGCGGATTTCGGCCACAGCGCCGGGGGAACTGTTTGACGTCGAGGTCAGCCACGGTTGGGTGGAGTCGGAATGACCTTCCATCTGCAGAACACGCTGTACGTTCAAACACCGGAGGCTCAAGTGAGGCTTGATCACGATGCTCTCGTGGTCGAGATTGATGAGCGACCTCCCACGCGTGTGCCGATTCTGCATCTTCACGGCGTGGTGCTGTTCGATCGCGCGCGCATCACCGGTTCCGCGCTCAGGCGGTGTGCCGCCGAGGGGTGTTCGGTCAGCTTCCTCGACTACCGAGGTCGCTTCGCTGGGCGGTTCGTCGGGCCGACATCCGGCAACGTCTTGCTGCGCGTTGCCCAACACGACGCAATGCGCGATGACGAGCGCACGGCCGAGATCGCTAGACGCATCGTGGGGGCGAAGGCCCGCACATCACGCTCAGTCCTGATGAGAGGGGCCCGGGACCTGCATTCGGAAGATGCCGCCGCCCGCGTGCGTGCAGGCGCAGGACGAATCCGCGACGTCCTGGAGAAGCTGCAGGCAGTCGGTAGCCTGGACGAGATTCGCGGTATCGAGGGTGAGGCTGCTCGAGAGTACTTCGGCGCGTTCGGAACCCTGATTGCTGTGCCAAAGAAGGAATTCTCCTTCACCGTTCGGACTCGTCGGCCGCCGCGTGACCGTGTTAACGCCATGCTGTCCTTTGCTTATGCGCTCCTGTTGGGGGAGTGCATCAGCGCTCTGGAGACGGTCGGGCTGGATCCTCAGGTCGGCTATCTCCATGCGCTGAGGCCGGGCAGGCCGGCGCTCGCGCTCGATCTCATGGAGGAGTACCGAGCGGGCTGGGGTGACCGTCTCGTGCTCACGCTGATCAACCGCCGGCAGATTCGGCCCGAACACTTCGAGGCGTGGGTCGAGATGGGTGGTAGCGTTCAACTGACGGAAGGCGGCCGCAGAGTGCTGATCACGGCGTTTCGGGAGCGAGCCTTGAGGTCGGTCAGACACGACGTGCTCGATCGCGCGATTCCCCTGGGGCTGGTTCCATTCGTGCAGGCCAGGCTCTTGGCCAGACATCTCAGGGAGCCCGAATCCGTGTATGTTCCATTCACCTGGGAGTAATCAGTGGATATCGTGGTCGCCTACGACGTGAACACTGAGTCGCCTGCTGGTCGCAAGCGATTGCGACGTGTCGCAAAGACATGCGAGGGGTTCGGCCAGCGCGTCCAGTTGTCGGTGTTCGAGTGCTCCCTAACCCGCACAGATTTCGAGAGGCTTCGATCCAGGCTGCGCGACATCGTCAGCGTTGAGTTGGATAGTCTGCGGATATACCATCTTTCGGGGCGTCGGGATCGCATCGTCGAGGTCCTTGGGAGAGATCAGTGGATCGACATGTCTGGACCGATGGTCATGTGACTACCGCGAACCTCGGGTGCTGAGCGCAGGTGGTGAGTCTCGCTGTTCGCCACCTGCGATAATGCCGATGCCAGAGGATGACCCACGCCACCGCCTCTGGCTCAGTGAAGTGAACGGGCAGGTGAATGCCCGCAGCGGCCGAGAGCGATCTCGGCCGGGGATTGAAACAGGGTGAGCCCGAGCACGTGCCCGATGCCCCACGCAGCGGCCGAGAGCGATCTCGGCCGGGGATTGAAACGAGGCGTGGGTGGCGAACGCGTGGATCGCGGCCGCAGCGGCCGAGAGCGATCTCGGCCGGGGATTGAAACCTCGACATAGGCGCTGCGGTCCTTCGCGGGCGTCGCAGCGGCCGAGAGCGATCTCGGCCGGGGATTGAAACGCCTGCGGCACATACGCCTCGGTGACGACAAGCCGCAGCGGCCGAGAGCGATCTCGGCCGGGGATTGAAACCTGCTCGTTGCTGCCTTCGTCACTTGCGAACGCTAGCAGCGGCCGAGAGCGATCTCGGCCGGGGATTGAAACACTAGGGGTATTCTTGAGGCGTTGAACGAGCCGGCAGCGGCCGAGAGCG
>JANYAK010000028.1 GCA_025361335.1 Coriobacteriia bacterium | reverse complement strand
TTGCCTGCTTCTCAGTCATCGAAAGCGGCATCCTCTTGGCCCTTCGCCGGTCGATCCGGCGAGGGCCGGTTCGAGTACCTTCCTTTCTGAGGCATCGAATCGGTTTCGAGTACATTCTTTATGAGGCAACGCGGCGGCTTGACACCGACCCCGCATCTGCTTCACACTGCGGTATGAACATCGGTGTGAACGGAGGCCAATCGATGGTCGCGAAGGTCACGATATCGCTTCCCGAGGAGCTACTCGAGAAACTCGATGCGGAGGCGAGCTCGCTGGGCCGGTCCCGCAGCTTCGTCGCGCAGGAGGCCATGGTCGGCTATCTCGGCAAGACGCTCGAGCAGCGGGCGGACGACGCACGACGCGCCAGGATCGGGCGCGCCATCGAGGGGATGCGCGACATCGCCGCGCGCAACCCGCATCACGACGGCCGACCGTCAGTCGAGATACTGCGCGAGATCCGCGAAACGGGCGATTCCTCCCCGCCGCGCGGCGAGTCGGAGGACGACGAGTGACCGGCAACGGCCTGTTCGTGCTCGACGCGAGCGTCGGCTGCAAGTGGTTCTTGACCGAGTCGGGAACCGCCGAGGCGATGCAGTTGCTGCAGTCGTGCGCTGCGGGCGAGATCGGGATCGCGGCCCCGGCCCATTTCGTCCACGAGGTGCTGGCCGTGGTGAGGCGTGAGCATGGCTCCCAGAAGGTCGTGCCCGCCTGGGAGTGTCTCGTGGAGGCGGGCCTCGATGTCGTTCCCCTCACCGGGGACGTGGTCGCGGGGGCCGCGCGCCAGTGCGAGCTTCTCGGCTGCACGTTCTACGACGCGCTTGCCCCGGCTGTGGCGCATCTGCTCGGCGCCACGCTGGTCAGTGCGGACGCGCGCGCGCATGGCGCCCATCCCGGCGTACAGCTCATCGGCTGACGCTTGTCCGTTCCCCGGTTCGCATTGTCCGGCCGCGCTCGACGGGCTACCCTGTAGCGACGACCGAACGGCCGCCGCGCGCATCGGCGTGGGTCCGGCCCACCCCCCAAGGAGAGCCCATCGCAGTGTCCAGCATCGTCGTCACGGGCGGACGTCCGCTTTCCGGAGAGGTTCGCGTCGGAGGCGCCAAGAACTCCGCGCTCAAGTTGATGGCCGCCGCGCTTCTGGCGCCGGGGGTCTCCACCTTGCGCAACGTTCCCGACATCAGTGACGTCGCGGTGATGTCCCAGGTGCTCGAGCATCTGGGCGCCAAGGTCGAGCGCGCGGACCACTCGTTGCGCATCGACGCGACCACCTTGACCGGCCACGAGGCGCCCTACGAGTTGGTCGCCCTCATGCGCGCGTCGACGTGCGTGCTCGGTTCGCTGGTCGGCAGGCTCGGGCGCGCGCACGTGGCCATGCCCGGCGGCTGCAACATCGGCTCGCGCAAGGTCGACATCCACATCCACGGCCTCACCCAGCTCGGGGTGCAGATCACCACCGAGCACGGGTTCATCGACGCGACTGGCCGCGCGACCGGCTCCACCGTCTCGCTCGAGTTCCCCAGTGTCGGAGCGACCGAGAACCTGCTGATGGCGGCATCCGTCGGCCAAGGCACGACGGTGATCGACAACGCGGCCCGCGAGCCCGAGATCGCCGACCTGGCGCACTTCCTCGTCGCCATGGGCGCCCGCATCGACGGTGCGGGGACTCCGACGATCACCATCGAAGGGGTGAGCGGACTGCACCCCGCCGAGCACACGGTGATCGGCGATCGCATCGAGGCCGGCACGTACCTGGTCGCCGGCGCCCTCTGCGGCGGACCCGTCACGGTGGTCGGCTTCGACCCGCGCCACCTGGACATCGTGCTCACGAAGCTGCGCGACACGGGCGCGGCGGTGGAGGTCGGCGCCGAGCGGGTGACCGTGCGCCGAGTCGGCGCCATCCGCCCGGTGGACGTGGCCACTCTCCCGTATCCCGGGTTCCCCACGGACATGCAGGCGCAGTTCATGACACTGATGGCGATCGCGGATGGGGACTCCGTCATCACGGAGAACGTCTTCGAGAACCGGTTCATGTTCGCCGACGAGATCGGGAGGATGGGTGCGGACGTCCGCATAGACGGGCATCACGCGCTCATACGCGGCGTGCCGGGCCTGTCGGGGGCGCCGGTCCGCAGCCCCGAGCTGCGCGGTGGCGCCGCCCTCGTGCTGGCCGGCCTCGTCGCCGAGGGAGAGACCGTCGTCACCGACATCCACCACATCGAGCGTGGCTACGAGGACTTCGTGCCGCGTTTGCGGGCACTCGGCGCGAGCGTGCACATCGTCGACGAGTTGTTCGAGTGACCCCACGACCGAGGAGGGCTGGGTGACCATGGAGCTCGACCGCGAGGGCATCAAGGCGATCATCCCGCATCGCGACCCGTTCCTGCTGGTGGACCGCATCTCCGAGTTCACGCCGGGCGAGTCGGCGGTGGGCTACTTGGACGTGACCGCCGACATGTTCTGGGTGCCCGGCCACTTCCCCGAGCACGCGGTCATGCCCGGCGTGCTGATCGTCGAGGCGTGTGCCCAGGTGGGCGCCGTGGCCCTGCTCTCGCTGCCCGAGAACCAGGGGCGCCTCGCGTTCTTCGGGGGGATCGACGGCGTTCGCTTCAAGCGACAGGTCGTCCCGGGCGAGACGCTTCGCATGGAGTGCACCATCACGAAGCGCCGAGGCCCCATAGGCTTCGGGACAGCGAAGGCGTGGGTCGGCGACCAGCTCGCGTGCGCGGGCGAGTTGATGTTCGCCGTCAAGTAGCCGACGCTTCCGGCCCGGCGCGGGGCTGCTTTGGGTACAATGGCGCGGTCGGTCCACTAGGCCACGAGCCCGGTGTCGGACCATATGCGGGCCGCTACGCGGACGAGCGGAAGGCGCGAGGATGGCACTCAAGGATCGGTTCGCCGACGGCAGCGCCGTGCTGGGCGTCGTCGGCCTCGGCTATGTCGGTCTGCCCCTCGTGGTCGAGATGGCCAAGTCCGGCTTCACGGTCATCGGATTCGACGTGACGGACGAGAAGGTCCGCCTCGTCAACGCGGGGGAGAGCTACATCCCCGACGTCGCGACCGACGAGCTCGCCGGCCTCGTGAGCAAGGGCCTCATCTCCGCGACCACGGACTTCGCCCGCGCGGCCGAGTGCGACGGCATCGCCATCTGCGTGCCGACTCCGCTCGACGCGATGAAGGAGCCCGACACCTCGTTCATGGAGGCGGCCGCCTCGTCGATCGCGCCCCACCTGAAGGCCGACGTGCTCGTCACGCTCGAGTCGACCACGTATCCGGGCACCACCGAGGAGGTCGTCCAGCCGATCCTCGAGAGCTGCGGGCTCAAGGTGGGGCACGACCTGTTCCTCGCGTTCAGCCCCGAGCGGGTCGACCCCGGCAACCCGGTCTACCAGACGCGCAACACCCCGAAGGTCGTCGGAGGCGTCACTCCGGACTGCACCGAGGTCGCCGTCGCGATGTACTCGCGCTTCATCGACACGGTCGTGCCGGTCTCCTCGACGCGCGCCGCCGAGATGACCAAGCTTCTCGAGAACATCTTCCGCTGTGTGAACATCGCTCTCATGAACGAGCTGCTCATGGTGTCGGAGCGCATGGGCATCAACATCTGGGAGGTCGTCGAGGCAGCCAAGACGAAGCCGTTCGGCTTCATGCCGTTCTACCCGGGTCCCGGTCTGGGAGGTCACTGCATCCCGATCGACCCGTTCTACCTGTCCTGGAAGGCGCGCCAGTACGACCTGCACACGGAGTTCATCGAGCTCGCGGGCAAGACCAACGAGGCGATGCCCTACTACGTGGTCCAGCGCCTGATGGACGCGCTCAACACGCACCACAAGTCGCTGGCGGGCAGCAAGATCCTCGTGCTCGGCGTGGCCTACAAGGCCAACATCGACGACATGCGCGAGTCCCCCGCGATCAAGATCACCGAGCTTCTCCTCGAGAAGTCGGCCGAGGTCGTCTATCACGATCCGTTCGTGTCGTCGTTCAAGGTCGGATGCGACACGCTCGAGAGCGTCCCGCTGACCTCGAAGCTGCTCGCTTCCACCGACGCGGTGCTGGTCGTGACCGACCACAGCAACGTCGACTATCACTGCGTGGTGCGCAACGCGTCGCTCATCCTCGACACCCGCAACGCCCTCAAGACGTTCGACGACAACAAGGTGGTGCGCCTGTGACGGCCAAGCCGGTCCGCGTCGGTGTGGTCGGGTTCGGCTACTGGGGACCGAACCTCGTTCGCAACCTCGACCGGCTCGCCGATGCGCAGCTCGTGGCCGCATGCGACACCAACGAGAAGAACCTGGGCAAGCTGGCGGCGCTCTACCCCGGTGTGGCGACGACCTCCGATCTGACCGCGTTCCTCTCCGGCTTCGGGCTCGATGCGGTCGTGGTGGCCACGTCGGCCCCCTCACACCACGCGATCGCCGAACAGGTCATCGCGGCGGGCCTTCACTGCTACGTGGAGAAGCCCCTCACGCTCACCTCGGCCGACGCCGAGTCGCTCGTGCGGGCCGCCGACGCGGCGGGTGTCGTGCTCATGGTGGGTCACCTCATGGAGTACCACACGGGCATCAACTGGATCCGCGACTACATCGCCTCGGGCGACCTGGGCGAGGTGCTCTACCTCTACGCCCAGCGACTCAACCTGGGCAAGGTCCGCGCGGAGGAGAACGCCTTCTGGTCGCTCGCCCCCCACGACGTATCGATCGTGCTCTACCTGCTGGGAGAGACACCCGACTACGTCTCGGCCACGGGGGCTGCCTATCTGCATGACGGCGTCCAGGACACCGTGTTCGCCAGCCTTCACTTCCCCAGCGGGAAGATGGCCAACATCCACGTGAGCTGGCTCGATCCCCACAAGGTCCGCCGCTTCACCATCGTCGGTTCGAAGAAGATGCTCGTCTTTGACGACATGGAGGCGACCGAGAAGATCTGGATCTACGACAAGGGCGTCGAGCCGGCTGAGGCGTTGGCCTACGGCGAGGACCTGTCCCTGCGTTTCGGGGACATCCGGGTGCCGTGGATCCAGATGAAGGAGCCGCTCTCGCTGGAGGTCCAGCACTTCCTCGACTGCTGCGCGAGCGGCGAGACCCCCCGCAGCGACGGCCGCGACGGCTTGCGCGTGGTGAGGGTGCTGGAGGCCGTCGGGGAATCGATGGCGGCCGGCGGGGCGCCCGTCTCCACCATCGTGGAGGTGTAGCGCGATGTCGACCGGCATCTACGTCCATCCCACCGCCAAGCTGGGCGAGCGCTTTGCCCCCTCGCCATTCTCCGTCATCGACGAGGGCGTCGTGATCGGCGACGACGTCACGGTCGGCTCATTCGTCCACGTGTGCGCGGACGCTGTCATCGGAGCGGGCACGGTCATCGGCGACCACGTGACCATCGCGGCCGACGCCAAGATCGGCGCCGGTTGCACCGTGTCCGACTTCGCGGAGGTGGGCAAGAGGCCGCGTCTCGCTCCGAGCTCGACGGCGAAGACCGGCGACCTGAAGGGTCTCGTGCTGGGCGACGGATGCTCCGTCGGCAGCCACACCGTGCTCATGGCGGGCTCCGTGTTCGGGCGCGGCTGCACCATCGGCGATGGCGCCGGCGTGCGCGAGCGCTGCCGCGTCGGCGACGACGCGGTGGTCGGCCGCTCGGTCACCGTCGAGAACGACACCGAGATCGGCGCGCGCACGAAGATACAGTCGGGCGCCTACATCACCGCGTACGTGCTGATCGAGGAGGACTGCTTCATCGCCCCGATGGTCGTGACCACAAACGACAACTTCATGGGGCGCACCGAGGAACGCTATCGGCATCTCAAGGGCGCGACCATCCGCCGCGGAGCCCGCGTGGGCGGCGGCAGCCACATCCTGCCGGGGATCGAGATCGGCGAGGAGGCCTTCGTGGCCACGGGGTCGGTGGTCACGCGCGACGTACCGGCTGGCAAGCTCGTGATGGGCGTCCCGGCCAAGGTCGTGCGTGATGTGCCCGAAAACGAGTTGCTCGAGAACCAGTAGCACGCACGTCCCCGCACCATGCGAAGGAGACATCAACGTGGGAGTCCCGCTTCTCGACCTCAAAGCGCAGTACGTCGGTCTGAAGGATGAGCTCGACGCCGTGTGGTCCGACGTGATGGGCAGCGCCGGGTTCATCGGCGGGCCGCGCGTCAAGGCGCTCGAGGAACAGGTCGCAGCCTACTGCGGGACGAAGTATGCCGTCGCCTGCGCCAACGGGACCGACGCGCTGTTCCTCATCATGCACGCGCTCGGGATCCACGCCGGCGACGAGGTCATCACGACCCCGTTCACCTTCTTCGCCACGGTCGAGTGCATCGCCCACGTGGGCGCGACGCCGGTGTTCGTCGACATCGAGCCGGGCACCTACAACATGGACGTCACGAAGGTCGAGGCCGCCATCACGGCCAACACCAAGGCGATACTGCCCGTGCACATCTTCGGCCAGTGCGTGGACATGGACGCGCTGAATGCCATCGCCGAGGCGCACGGGCTTGTCGTCGTCGAGGACGCCTGCCAGGCCATCGGCGCGACCTACAAGGGACGCCGTGCGGGCTCGCTCGCACGGGCGGCGGCCTTCTCGTTCTTCCCCAGCAAGAACCTGGGCTGCGCCGGGGATGGCGGGGTGATCACCACGGATGACGAGGCTCTGGCCGCTTCGGCCAGGAAGATGGCGAGCCACGGCTCCTCGAAGAAGTACTACCACGACACCTTCGGCACGAACTCGCGGCTCGACTCGCTCCAGGCCGGCATCCTGTCGGTGAAGCTACCTCACCTCGACGAGTGGAACGCGAGCCGTCGCGCGGCCGCCGCGATCTACGACGAGGCGCTGGCCGGAGTCGGTCTCGACCTTCCCGTGGAGCGCACCTACGGCGAGATGGTCTACCACCTCTACATCGTCAAGGCCGCCAGTGCCGAGATCGCGTCGAAGGTGACGCGTGCCATGGGTGAGGCCGGCGTCGGCACGGCGCTCTACTACCCGCTGTCGCTGCACGAGCAGGAGGTCTTCACCAAGACAGGAGATGCCCTCCCGTCCCTTCCCGTTTCCGAGAGCTGCGACGGCCGGACATTCGCGCTGCCGTGCTTCCCCGGGATCACCCGCGCGCAGCAGGATGAGGTAGTGGCCGCCGTCAAGGAGGCCTTGGCCCACTAGGGCCGCCCATGAAAGTCGTCTCGATCGTCGGAGCCCGGCCGCAGTTCATCAAAGCGGCACCCGTCTGCCGGGCGCTGCGGACGCGTCATGAAGAGGTACTCGTCCACACGGGCCAGCATTACGACCGCGCAATGAGCGGCGTGTTCTTCGAGGAGCTGGGCATCCCCGAGCCCGACTTCAACCTCGGAGTCGGGTCGGGGTCCCACGCGCATCAGACCGCCGAGATGCTTGCGGCCATCGAGGCGGTGCTCGTCGAGCAGGCGCCCGACTGGGTGCTCGTCTACGGCGACACGAACACGACGCTGGCGGGCGGCTTGGCGGCCGCGAAGCTCGACATACCCGTCGCCCACGTGGAGGCGGGCCTTCGCAGCTTCGACAGACGCATGCCCGAGGAGGTCAACCGGGTGGTCGTCGACCACGTCTCGAGCCTCCTGCTCTGCCCGACGCCGGCTGCTGTCGCCAATCTGCGTGACGAGGGGATCACGTGCGGGGTCGCGCTGGTCGGGGATGTCATGCTCGACACCGCGCGCTATCAGGCCGAGATCGCGCCGGCCGGGGACGCCCTGGCCGCCTTTGGGGTCGAACCCGGAGGCTACTTCCTCGCCACGGTGCACCGCGCCGGCAACAGCGACGACCCCGAGAGGCTCGCGGCTATAGTGCGCGCGCTCGGACGCGTGGCCCGTCCAGTGATCTGGCCCGTCCACCCTCGCACCGCGAAGAACTTGGCAGTTTTCGGCCTCGATGTCGTCGCGCGTGCCGCGGGCAACGTCCGCATGGTGGACCCCGTGCCGTACGGCGAGACGATCGCCCTGCTCAAGGGGGCGGCCGCCCTGCTGACCGATTCTGGCGGGATGCAGAAGGAGGCCTACTTCTTCCGCGTGCCGTGCGTGACGTTACGTGATGCCACTGAGTGGGTCGAGACGGTCGAACTGGGGTGGAACGTGCTGGCGGGCGCCGACGAGGAGCGGATCGTCGCCGCGGCGTCCGACCTCCCGCGGCCCGTGTCGCACCCGGATGTCTACGGCGACGGGCATGCGGCCGAGGCCATCGTTTCTGCCATAGAGGCCGGCCCCCAGACGGCCTGAGATTCGCTGGGTTGCGACCCGGCAACGGTCTGCGCGCGCAGCGTCTCGGTGTCGGGACGCCACGCTATACTGACTGACTTGGAACGGTCGGTCGGTGGAGAAAGCGAGTCCGGCCACCTGAAGTAGAACGAAACGAGGCTCATGGAATCGCGACCACGCAGGAGCGCCCGGCACGGAAAGGCGCGTCCCAAAGAGATACGGCGGATGGATCCGGCTTCCACGACGTCGGAGACCAGCGCCGAGGCCACCCGCCGGCGTCGCGAGTCGGGCCGGATGGTGGACCCGCGCATACGGCGCATGCGCCGCCGCCGCCGCGCCGTCGTCGCCGTCTTGGCCCTGGTCCTGGTGTTGGCCGCCGGGGCTGCGTCCGCGCTGGCCTACATGCGCCGCGCCGATACGAAGATCAACCGTGTCACCAGCTCGGACTCGGAACTCGCCGGGCTGCTGAAGCAGAATGTGCCGGCCCCCGGCGAGCCGTTCTACATCCTGCTCATGGGCTCCGACCGTCGCCCCGGAGAGAAGTGGGCCAGGTCGGATACGCTCATAGTGGCCCGAGTCGACCCGAAGGCCCGCAAGGTGCACATGATGTCCATCCCTCGCGACTCACGGGTCAACATCCCCGGACGGGGACTGGACAAGATCAACGCCGCGCCGTCATGGGGGGGCCCCAAGCTCGCTCTCAAGACAGTGACGGCGTTCACCGGCCTTCCGATCTCGCACTACCTGAGCGTCGACTTCAATGGCTTCTCCGCCGTGGTTGACGCGATCGGCGGCGTCCAGTTCGATGTCAAGCAGCGTATCTACGACCCGGACGCCCCCGCGTGGAGCCGCATACATGCGGTCGTCGAGAAGGGCGATCAGAAGCTCGACGGGTTCCATGCGCTGGTCCTCGTGCGATCGCGCCACCAGTTCGCCGACGGCGACTTCGCCCGCATCCGCAATCAGCAGGCGTTCATCAAGGCGCTCGCTCAGCAGGCGCTGGCTTTCAAGAACGTGTTCAGCGCGCCTGCGATCATCGGCGCCGTCGTGGACAACCTGGACACCGATATGACCACCGCGGACCTCGTGGCGCTCGTCCAGCAGTTCAAGGGCCTCAAGGATGGCGACATCCAGTCCGCCACGATGCCGGGCGGGACGGACTACATCAACGGCCTTTCCTACGTGATCCCGAACAAGCCCAAGATGGACGAGATGATCGCGCGGATGCGAAAGGGCCAGCCGCTCGATCCGGCGAGCAGCCTGGAGGGCTCATCGACCGTCGCGGCCTCCGACGTGCCGGCCGTGCGCCTGAAGCCGTCCGACATCACGCTCACCGTGCGCAACGGCGCCGGGGTGTCCGGTCTGGCGAAGGCGGGGTCGGATCTCTTCACGAAGGCTGGGTTCGTCGTGACCGAGTCCGCCAACATGAGCCAGTTCGTCTATGGCAGATCGCTGATCGTCTTCCCGAAAGGCAGGGAGGCGGAGGCAGGGATCGTCCGCGAGGCGCTGGGATACGGCGACGTCGTGCCGGCCGCCGGGATGTACAAGTTCAGCTCGGAGATCCTCGTCGTGATCGGGAAGGACTGGCACGATCCGACGAAGGCGACGGTCAGGCAATAGTCGCGGCGGGACCCTTACCGCGACGCGGCATCGCCCGCGGCGCGTGTCAGGACGGCGAGCACCTCCGTGGCCAGGGTGTCGCGGGCGAAGCGCGATTCCGCAAGCTCTCGTGCCCGTCGGCCCATACGGACTCGCCGCTCAGGGTCGTCCGCCAACGCCTCGAGCGCGTCGGCCAGGGCACGCGCGTCACCCGCGGGGACGTAGAGTCCACATTCGTTCGACTCCACCAGATCCTTCGTCCAACCCGGTGAGTTCACGATGACCGGTCGCGCCGACGCGAGCGCGTCGAAGAGCTTGTTGGGTGAGTTGGTGCTCAGGATCGGCACGTCCGCGAACAGTACGAGTAGTACGTCGGCGGAACGCGTGATGCTCGGGATGGCGCGCTTGGGAAGGCTGCCGGCAAGGACGACGTTGCCCAGTCCCTCGGTCGCGGCGCGAAGGGCGGGCAGGGACTTGCCGTCTCCCACGACCAGGAACCGGATGTCGTCTCGGCCGCGCGCACGGAGCTCTCGGGCGGCGCCGGGCAGCTGAGATTCCACAGCGTTGGAGGGGCCGATGGCACCCGTGTAGCCCACCACCAGCGCCCGGTCGAGCTCGTATCGCGCGACGATCTCCGGGTCCTTCTCGCCGGGACCGAACAGGTCCAGGTCGCTGCAGTTCGGTATCACGGCGACGCGGTCGGCCGGGAAGCCCTCGCCGACGACGCCCTCGGCCATGCCGGGAGACAGGGCGATCACGAAAGACGATGCGCTATAGATCGCCCGCTCGAGCGCCTTGGCAAGTCGAGCGCCCAGGCTCCCGCGGCGCAGCGCCCCCATCTGGATCGCGGCCTCGGGCCACAGGTCTCGCACTTCGAACACGAGGGGGATCCGGCGGATCTTCGAAGCGACCACTCCCGCGATGCCGACGGTGAGCGGCGTGGAGGTCGCGAAGATGACGTCGGGCCGAGGAGCGCGCAGGGCGAGCCACGTGGAGCCGCCAACGAAGACGCAGAACGACCAGAGCCGCCGCCCATACGACATGCTGTTGCGATACGCCACGCGGACCGAGCGGACATCGATGCCGTCGACGACTCCTCGGGCGAAGAAGCGCTTCCCGAACGACGTGGGGAGGCGCGACGAGCTGGTGATCACGGTGACGTCATGGCCCTCGGCGACCCACCGTCTCGAGAACTCGTAGCTTCTGATCAGTCCGAGATCGGATTCCCGTGTCGCGAAGAACTGGTGGATGTACAGGATCCGCACGGGACCCTCAGTCCACGTCGCCGCGATGGTGACCGTCGCGGCCGACCGCCATGTACGTGCCGTCACCGGCTCGGATGCGCTCGGGCGAGAGGGCGTTCCTGCCGTCGAACACGGCCCGCGGCGGAGCCATCAGCCTGCATGCGGCCTCCCAGTCGAGGGCGACGTATTCCGGCCATTCGGTGACCAGGATCGCGCCCTCGGAACCGGTCAGCGCCGCGACCGCGTCGGGTACCCGGCGCGCGCCTTCCGGCAGCGAGATGTCCCCCGCGACCGGATCGCACGCGAGGACCGACGCGCCGCGCGCCAGCAACTCGGCGATGATGTCGATGGCCGGTGCCTCGCGAGTGTCGTCGGTGTCGGGCTTGAAGGTCAGGCCGAGAACGGCGATCGTCCGGCCGCTCAGGCCCCCCAACGCCTTCTCCAGCGATCGCACCGGCAGCAGCCTCTGCCGCGCGTTGACGGTGATGACGGCCTTGAGCAACTCGAAGCTGTAGCCCGAAGATGCGGCCACGGCGCTGAGGGCTCGCACGTCCTTCGGGAAGCACGACCCGCCGTAGCCGATCCCCGCATGCAGGAAGGCGGGGCCGATGCGCGCGTCGAGACCGAGTCCGCTGGCGACGGCGTCGATATCGGCGCCGACCGCGTCGCACACGTTCGCCATCTCGTTGATGAAGCTGATCTTGGTCGCGAGGAACGCGTTGGAGGCGTACTTGATCGTCTCCGCGCTTGCGACATCGGTCCGCATGATCGGCGAGTCGATACCGGCGTACAGGGCGGCGACCGTCTCGACCGCCGCCGGATCGCTTCCGCCAAGGACGATGCGGTCGGTCCGGTACCAGTCCTCCAGGGCGCGCCCCTCTCGCAGGAACTCGGGATTGCTGACATAGGCGATGTCGTGGGCGGAGCGGGACAGGTGCTCGTCGATGAGCGAGGCCCCCGTGCCGGGCGGCACCGTGGACTTCATGACGACCACGAGGGGGTGGTCGGCCGCGGAGGCGATCGCGTCCGCCACCGAGCGGACAGCTGTCAGATCGGCGGATCCGTCGCTCGTGGCGGGAGTGCCGACTGCGATGAAGACCACTTCGCCGAGCAGGGGGCCCCATCCGTGGGTCGGGCAGGCGAACCGCAACCGGCGCGAGGCAAGACCCGTTGTCAGCAGGGCGTCGATCCCCGGCTCGTAGATGGGACTGTGTCCCTGGTCCAGTGCCGCGATCTTGGCAGCGTCGATGTCGGCGCAAAGAGTCTCGTGACCCGACGCGGAGAGGCAGGCGGCGGTCACGAGACCGACGTATCCCGCGCCGATGACAGTGACTCTCGCCATTACCGGACCCCTCCGCTCCTCAGCGCCCCGAGTCCGGCGCACCAGACAGGTTAGCACAGGGTCTTAAGCGCCCTCGCGCTCAGACCCGAGGCCTTCCGCCCCGGCGCAGACGCCCGATACCGCGGGCGGCGACTTCGCCGATGAACGCCCACTCATCGCGACGCACGGCGCCGAAGAGCGTGCACAGCGCCGAGTAGACCGCCAGCAGAACGGCAGCCTCGCCCGCCAGCAGGCCCAAAGTCGAGAGCCTGCCGCTGGGCGTCGCGTTTCCGAAGGCCACGACAAGGACCGCGCCCGCTCCGATGCCGGCCGCCGCGATCCGCGCCAAGGCCGGCCACGGCAGGGTCAGCTTCATGTACCGCCTGGACCGCCACCACGTCAGGCCCAGCAGGACCCCGTACGAGGCGAGGGTGCTGTAGGCCGCGGCGATGTAGCCCCATCGGGGGACCAGGAGCATGCTCGAGACCAACTTGAACGCCGCCGCCGCCAGGGTGTTCTCCATGATGGTGCGTGTCCGCTTGTGCAGCGCGAGGCCCGTGCCGGCGACCTGCGCGAACGCCGACAGGATGGTCCCGCCGGCGACGATGGCCAGAACCGGGGACGCCACCCAGTACTGTTTCGCGGTGAAGACCTCCAGAAACGGCCTCGATGCCGCCCACATGCCCACCAGCACGGGCACCGTCGCGAGGGCGAAGTACCGCACGAAGTGCGTCTGCACGTTCTCAGCCAGATGCTGGCCGCGGCGCTCGAAGGCGTTGATAAGCGACGGCGTCATCGTCAGCAGCAGCGGCAACGTCACCAGTCCCATGAGCCGATCGCCCAGCGAGTACGACACCGAGTAGAGTCCCACCTCCAGAGTGCCGCGGAACGCGCCGACCACGAAGCGGTCGATGAGCGAGAGCGCCCACGCCGCCGCGCTCACGGGCACGAGGGGCAGGCCGTACGACAGGAACTCCCGCACCGTGGGGCCGTCGATCCCGGCCGGCGACAGCGAACCCTCACCGGCGACGTCTCGCAGCATGAACGGGACGAGGATCGCCCACCCGGCCGCGACGCCCCACAGGATGCCGGCGGCCCCCATGCGCCCCCACCACACCAGCGCCACCGCGATGGCCGTCGTCGCCACCACGCCCGAGACCTGAAGGCGAGCGTAGGCGCCGGCCCGGTTCGCGGCACGTGGGATCTGGACCAAGATGTTCGTGAGAGTGTTGAACATGAAGAACATGATCCCGGCCGGGACGAGCCGGGCGATGACCCCCGGCAGCGCGCCGATGCCAAGGGCGGTGGCGGAGTACGCGATGCCCGCAGTCGCGAGGATGGCCGCGACGGAGCCCCAGACGATGGTGGCGATGTAGCGGTCGAGCCGGCCCTCCTTGCGCATGGGCCAGTAGAAGCGTATGAGCGAGTCCGAGATCCAGCCGGTCGAGAGGTTGGCGGCGAGAGTGGCGACGGAGCTGACGAGGTAGAACGCTCCGTAGTCCGCGGCGCCGATCGCCGCTGTGAACACGGGCACCGTGATCAGCGAGGTGAGGGCCGGGACGAGTCTGACGGGGAGGTATTTGGCGGCATCCGAGCCCGCGGAGCGAAGCGCGCCTCGGAGGAGATCCGGTCCTTCGCTCGCCGGCTGCTCGTCGCCGGGGCGGGGGATCTCGCCGGGAGTGCCGGTCACGTCATCTCCTTCGCGGTCGCTCGGTCAACCGTGCTGCCTCAGGGTACAGCATGGCAACACCGCTCCCACCCCGCTGGCTGCGGCGTTGCCCGACTGCTACCATGATTTCCCGCCTCGACGCACCGCTCGTGTCCAAGAGTCGGAGGTGCGATCAAGGTCCACTTCTGACGCGAGGTCGCCTTGCCGCGTAGCCTGCCGATCCTCACACATGAGTTCTCGCGCCCGGGCGGTGGCGGCGTCTCGAGCCCGACGATCGCGGCGGGCCTCGTGGGGCTCCTCGCGCTGTCGGTCCTCGACCGGTTCGGCCGGCTCGCTGTCGTCGGAGGCGCCCAGATCACGATCTACCAGGTGGCGATCGCGTTCGCATTCGGCTGGGCGGCATGGCTGGTGGTCGTGCGGCGCGTGCGGGTGCGGCGCTTGGTGTTCTCCCCGTGGATCGCCCTGCTGCTGCTCGGGGCGGGCTTGGCTATCCCGTCGGCGCTGTCGGTGAAGACGGCCGTGGTGCAGTTCCTCAGCTTGGTGTCCTCGGTGGGGCTGGGGATCCTTGTGGGGTGGCTGTGCGGAACGCCCGGACGGATGCGCGCGGTCCTTTCGGGGGTGCTGGCGCTCTGTGGAGTACTGGCGGTCCTTGCTCTTCTCGAATCGGCGGGCATCTTTGCGGTTCAGCCTCAGGCCGTGCTCTGGGAGAGCGCCATACGGGCGCGCGTGACGCTGAACGACCCGAACATCCTCGGGGGCCTGCTCGCGGCAGCCGTGGCGGCTGCGGTGCCTCTGGCCCTCGGGTCCGCGGTGAGGGTTCGCGCCGGCGTCCTGTGGGCGGTGGCGGTGCTGTGCGCCGGCGGCGCGGTCGCGACGCAGTCGCGCGGTGCCTTGCTCGGCCTCCTTATCGCCGCTGTGCTCGGGGCTGCGCTGTCTCCGGTACCGCGCCGGGTGAAGTTGCGTTTCGCGGCCGTCGCACTGGTCGCCGCGGGCATCGGGCTGGCGATCCTGGGGCCGGCCTGGGTGGCGCTGCGGGTGGTCGGAGTGGCGAGCGATCCATCGGCGACGGATCGGTTCGGCCTGATCGTGAAGGGGCTCCGCTTGTTCCCGGCGAGGCCGCTGGGCGTGGGGCCGGGCAACTGGCGGCTGGCCATCGAGGCCGCGTTCGGACCGGTCGCCAGCGGTCCCATCGAGTCGCACATGACGCTCGTGACCGTTCTCGTGGAGGACGGATTGCTCGGACTGCTCGGCATCGTCGGAGCCGGGGCATCGGCCATCATCGGAGCCCTCCGGACGAGGCGGTCGGGCATCGCTCCAGAGACCCTGGCGGCCGTGTGCGCCACGGTCGTGCTGTTGATCCAGTCCACCACGTACAGCATGGAGACGTCGAAACCCCTGTGGTTCTTCCTCGGCCTGTGCGCCGCATCGATCGCAGCGGAGAGGGTGCGCCGGCGTGCGGCCGCCGAGACCCGTCCGAAGGTCTGCATGATCCAGTACAACGCATCCCGATACCTTGCTCGGGTGGACAGGGCGGCGCGGGCCATCGCGGGTGCGGGGGCCGAGGTCGTGCTCATCGCCATCCAGGAGCCCGGCACCGAGGCCTTCGAGCAGCGCTCCGGCTACGTCGTGAAGCGGGTGGACGTCGTGTCGCGAAGGTGGCCCTCCTGGGCGCGGCCGATCCGCTGGGTCGAGGCCGTGGCCCGAACGTGGGTCGCCGCGCTGCGAGAGCAAGCGGACGCGTACGATGCCAGGGACATCTATCCGCTCCTCGTGGCCTGGAGGGCCGCGCGGGCCAACGACGCGCGGTTCATCTACGACTCGGACGAGCTGAACCTGTATCGCAACTGGCCGTGGACCTCGACTCGGTGGTGGCAGGTCCTCGCGAAGGCATACGAAGGCTTCTTCGTCAGGCGGGCCGACTCGGTGATCACCAGCGATCCGGGCAGGGCGGTCATCCTGCGCGGCCTGTATGGCGTCGACGCCCTGGTCGTGAGGAACGTGGCGAACATTCTGGAGCAAGTCGAGCCCGACCATGCGTTTCGCGCCATGGCGCTCAAGGGGCAGGAGCGGTTGCTGCTCTACACGGGCGGCATCGTTGCGAATCGAGGGCTCGAGGCGCTCGTCGACTCCCTCGAGCTGCTGCCCGGCTACGCGCTCGCGATCATGGGCTCGGGCCACCTTGAGGCCGCGATACGAACACGGATAGAGGAGCGGGGGCTCGAGGGACGCGCGGAGGTCTATTCCGCGGTGCCGCTCGACGAGCTGATGCGCCGGACCGCGTCGGCCGATGCGGCGGTCATGCCGATCCTCGGGACGTGCCTCAGCTACGTGCACGCCGTTCCCCAGAAGCTGTACGAAGCGATGATGGTCGGCATCCCGTCGGTGGCGAGCGATCTGCCCGACATGGCTGAAGTCGTGAGGTCGGAGGGCGTCGGAACCCTCATCGCCGACCCCTCGATTCCCGCCAGCATCGCGGACGCGGTCCGGTGCCTGTTCGATCTGGGCGAAGACGAGCTGGGTGCCATGCGTGCGCGTGCACGGGCGGCCGCGCTGAATCGACTGAACTGGACGATCGAGCAGGAGTCGCTCGTCGGGGAGTATCGCCGCCTGGGACTGCTCGGACCCGAGGCGGTGGCCGAGTGAGGATCGCCATGGTTCTCAGCAATGCGTGCGCTCCCGACCCTCGCGTGGAGAAGGAAGCCGCGGCACTCGGCAGGGCGGGTCACGAGGTCGTGGTCGTCGCATGGGACCGCGCTGGCGGGCTCCCCGTGCGCGAGAGCCGCGAGGGCTTCGTGATCGAGCGGATCGGCCCAAGGGGGCGCTACGGCGGCGGTCTTGCGAGTCTGCCCCGGTTCATGTCCTTCTGGCGGGCCGCGACCGCTCGCGTCGTGGCGATGGGCGCCGATGCGGTGCACTGTCACGACACGGACACGTTCGTCGTCGGTCTGCGTGTGAAGCGACGGCTTCCCGGCTCGCGCCTGGTGCTCGATCTTCACGAGATGTACGCGCTCAGCTCGATGGTCCCCCAGCGCGGTCCCGCGCGACTGCCGGCTCGCGTCGCCATCGGCCTGCTCGAGCGCGCGGCCGTGGATCGCAGCTCGGCCGTGATCGTGGCGCCGCCGGGTATCGCGCCGCACTACGAGGCGATGGCGCGTCCCGGCACCGTTGCGATCGTGATGAACGTGCCGGAGGCGGATCTGTTCACTCCGCAGGATCGCCCCGCGGACGGGTGCCCGTTCACCGTATGCTTCGTCGGTCGCCTGCGCTATCTGGGCACCCTGGTCGCTCTGATGGACGCCACGGGCCTTGCTCCCGGCGTGCGCGCCGTCATCGCCGGGGATGGTCCGCAGGAACAGGCGGTCCGTGACGCCGCGCGGGGCAGGGCGGCGGTCGAGGTCCTGGGCCGCGTCCCGTATGCTTCGATCCCCAACCTCTACGCCGCGGCCGACGTCATCTTCGCCGGCTACGACGCGGCCGTCGGCAACGTCGCCCTGGGTACGCCGGGCAAGCTGCTGGAGGCCATGGCATGCGCGCGGCCGGCCATAGTGAGCGCAGGGACCTGGGCGCGGGACTTCGTAGGGCGCGAGGGTGTGGGGCTGGCGGTGGACTGCACCGACCCGGCCGCCATTGCAGAGGCTCTCGTCCGATTGCGCGACCACGCCGATGAGGCGAAGGAGATGGGTGCGCGCGGCCGCGAGCTCGTGATGAGGGAATACAACTGGCACGCCGCCTCTGCCGTGCTGACCGGCGTGTACGAGCGCATATCGAACGCGTGAGCGGCAAGGAGCGAGGGATGCCGATGTCGACGCTTGAGGTCGTGCCCGATCGCGTGCTCGCGCCCTGGGCGGGCCGCGTTCGCGCCGCGGTGGTGCTCGGTTCGGGATTCGGCGGGCTGGCGAGCGCCATCGGGGTCACGCAGACTGTCTCGTACGCGGACCTGCCTTCGTTCCCTCATCCGCCATCGGGCGTCCGCGGCCACGCCGGGCAGCTGCTGCTCGGCGAGGCCGATGGCATCCCGGTCGCCTTGTTCCAAGGCCGCGTGCATCGATACCAAGGGGTGACCGCCCTTGAGGCCGCGTATCCCGCGCGGCTGGCCGCGGCGCTCGGCGCCGATACGCTCATCGTGACCAACGCCGCCGGCGCGGTCTCGCCGGATCTGGCCACCGGCGACGTAGTGGTGATCGCGGACCAGATCAACCTCTCCGGCGACAGCCCCTTGGTGGGTTGGCCCGGCCCTCCCGGCGGGGTGCCGTTCGTCCCGATGCGGGATGCATACGATCCCGCCCTGCGCGAGTTGGCCCTTCAGGTGGCGTCCGAACAGGGGATGACTCTTCACCAAGGCGTCTACACGGGCCTCCTTGGGCCCGCCTTCGAGACCGTCGCGGAGGTCGAGATGCTGCGAAGGCTGGGCACCGACGTGGTCGGGATGTCGACCGTGCACGAGGTGATCGCCGCGCGGGCCCTCGGCCTTCGAGTCCTCGGCTTCTCGCTGGTCGCGAACGCGGCCGGCGGCGTCGGGCTGAGCCACGAAGAGGTCCTTGACGCCGGAGCGAAGGCGGAAGCTTCACTCGCGCGACTCCTTGCGGCGGTTCTCCAGCGTATCTGAGCCGATCCGGCTGGCGGCTGTCTGAGCTCGCGGTCCCGCGAGCGCGCCCTCGACTGCTATACTTCTCCGGTTGCTCGGACAGAGCAGCCCTTCCGCTCGCCCTGTAGTGCGGCGGTCGCTTAAGCGTATCGAAGGAGTTCCCATGGACCACGACGTGAAGGACCTCACGCTGGCCGACGCCGGCAAGGCGCGCATCGAGTGGGCGGATGCCGACATGCCGGTACTCGCCTCGATCCGCGACCGCTTCGAGGTCGAGAAGCCGCTCGCCGGAATGCGCGTCTCCGCATGCCTGCACGTGACCACCGAGACCGCCAACCTCATGCGCACCCTCAAGGCCGGCGGCGCCGACATCGTGCTGTGCGCCAGCAACCCGCTGTCCACGCAAGACGACGTGGCGGCCGCCCTCGTGGCCCATTACGGCATCCGCACCTACGCCATCAAGGGCGAGGACACGGAGACCTACTATCGCCACGTCGATGCCGCGATCGACCACAAGCCCAACATCACCATGGACGATGGCGCCGATGTCGTCGGCCGCGTGCACGCCGAGCGGCCCGAAGCGCTCGCTGACATCATCGGCGGCACCGAGGAGACCACGACCGGCGTCATCCGCCTGCGCGCCATGGCCGCTGACGGCGCGCTGAAGTTCCCGATCGTCTCGGTGAACGATGCGAACACCAAGCACCTGTTCGACAACCGGTACGGAACGGGACAGTCGACACTCGACGGCGTGATCCGCGCCACCAACCGCCTGATCGCCGGCCGCACGGTCGTCGTGTCCGGCTACGGCTGGTGCGGTCGCGGCATCGCGATGCGTGCCGACGGTCATGGCGGCAACGTCATCATCTGCGAGGTCGATCCGCTCAAGGCGCTCGAGGCCGTCATGGACGGCTACCGCGTCATGCCCGCGGCCCAGGCCGCCGCGCTCGCCGACATCTGGCTCACCGTGACCGGTGACATCAACGTCGTCGGCTCCGGCGCGCTCGACGCCATGAAGGACGGCGCGATCCTCGCAAACTCCGGTCACTTCAACTGTGAGATCGACATCCCGCATCTTCGTGAGAAGTCGGTCTCGTCCCGCGAGGTCCGTCCGCTCGTGGAGGAGTTCGTGTTCGCCGACGGCCGCAAGGTCTACCTGCTGGCCGACGGCCGTCTGGTGAACCTCTCGTGCGCCGAGGGCCACCCTGCCTCGGTGATGGACATGTCGTTCGCCAACCAGGCGCTGTCCGCCGAGTACATGGTCGCCAATCACGCCTCGCTCGAGCCCGGCGTCTACCCCGTGCCGGCCGACATCGACGCGGGCATCGCGAAGCTGAAGCTCGAGACGATGGGCGTGAAGATCGACACACTCACCCCCGAGCAGGAGAAGTACCTGGCGAGCTGGAACGAGGGCACCGTCTAGGCCCCTGTTCCTCGCTGCCATCCGTTCTCAAGCGGGGCCCCGTCCGATCGCGGACGGGGCCCTTCCTCGTCGGCGGCCTGGCGCCTCGGCTGACAGGGGCGCTCGTCCCGACATTTTCGGTCGCACATCGCCGGCAATTCGATATGATGCACATGTGTCGCATCAGCGACGATGGCGCGGCGGGGCCACGGGACGTGGGTCCGCGCATCGGGGGAACGGGGAACGTCATGGAACACGGGACGTCGCGAAAAGTGCTCGGATCGCTTAGAAGGCTCATGAGCGTCGCGCTGGTGATGGCGCTCGTGTCGATCTGCGTGGGACCGCTGCCCGCGATGGCGGTGCGGCCCGCGCCGGCGGTCGAGGTCGAGCCCAACGACTTAGCTTCTGAAGCCACCACGATCACCGCGGACGCGTCTATCACGCTGGCGGAGATCAGCCCCGCGTGGGATACCGACTTCTTCAAGGTCGACCTGATCATGGGCCACACGTACCGGATCGAGACCGGGCCGGACACGACCCAACTCGGCCAGGGCCTGCCCATGCAGGTGTCCATGATCGACGCCGACGGCAGCACTGGGCTCTCCCCGGACTACTGGGGGTCCGTCCCCGGCGGCTTCATGCAGATGTTCTACGCGCCCAACAGGAACAAGACGATCTACATCGCCGCGCAGTCCCAGGACATGTCATACAGCGGCAAGTACGGCATCCGCGTCACCGATCTCAACGCCCCCAACTCGAGCATCAGCGGCAAGGTGACCGGGCCGGGCGGCGTCGGGCTCGCGGGGATCACGGTCACGGACCGCTACTACGATCCATGGTTCCACGAGCTGGATCCCGACTACGGAATCGATTCGCGGGCCGTCACTAACGCGAGCGGTCTGTACACGCGGACGACCTTCGACGGCATCCACACCGTCACGTTCCAGGATCCGAGCGGCAAGTACCCCGCGCAGGCCTACGACGGCAAGTGGACCTATTCCGAGGCCACGCAGTTCCTGGTCGAGGCCGGGATACCCAGGACCGGCATCAACGCCGTGATGGGATCGATCGTCAGCCGCGCGACGAGCACCGCTCGCGTGAGCGTCGACGCGGCGGGCGTGCAGGGCACGGACAGCGGCGGCAACGTCCGGGGCAGTCGGAGCTCCGCCATGAGCTCTGATGGCCGCTTCGTGATGTTCCTCACTGGCAACGCGCTCGTCGGCTGGGACCATAACAACTCCCAGGACTGGTACGTCAAGGACACCGCCGGCGGAGGGGTCAAGTTGGTCAGCCAAGCGACCAATGGCGCTCAGCCGGGCGCTGGATCGGACACGTACGAAGCCGACGTGAGCGCGGACGGTCGCTTCGCGGTATTCGACAGCGATTCCGACGGGTTCGTGAGCGACGACGACAACGGGGTCAAGGACGTCTTCTATCGCGACCTCGAGACCGGGATCACGACTCGGATCAGCGTGGACGCGGAGGGCAAGCAGGGTTCCAGGGGTAGCCGTTCGCCGTCGATGAGCGATGACGGGCGCTATGTCGCGTTCCTGTCGGGCGCGGCACTCGTTCCTGACGACACGAACGGAAGCCAGGACATCTACCTGCGCGACATGGTGGAGGGCACGATCGAGCGGGTCAGCGTCGCCTCGGACGGGTCAGACCCCAACGCTCGCTCCTGGGAGCCGGACATCAGCGCCGACGGAAGTCGTATCGCGTTCGAGTCCGAGGCCTCCAACCTCGTCGAGAACGATACGAACAACGAGGATGACGTCTTCGTCTACGACACGAACACGCATACGACGACCCGGGCGAGCGTGGGCGCCGGCGCCGTCCAGGCCAACAACAGCAGCGACGAGCCGGCGATCAGCGGCAACGGTCGCTACGTCGCGTTCGCGTCGTACGCCACGAACCTCGGCGGGTTCACAGGGGGGCCGTCGCACGCGCAGCAGATCTACGTGCGCGACCTTCAGGCCGGAACCACAAGCTGCGCGTCGTTGACGAGCGAAGGCGTCCCCAACGACGACTATTGCGAGGAACCTGACATCAGCGCCGATGGACGGTATGTGACGTTCGTATCGGACGACCCGGGAGCGCTCTTGAACTTGAACGTCGTGCCGGGTGACAGCAACGACGAAGGCGACATCTTCGTGCGCGACATGCTGCACCGGACCACGGCGATCGTGAGCGTGAACGCCGACAGGGGTCCGACGGATGAGTACAGCTACGAGCCCAAGATCAGCGCCGACGGCCTGCGGGTGTCGTTCAGCTCGTATGCCACCAACATCGTCAAGGACGACACCAACGATTGCATGGACGTCTTCGTCACGGACCTCGCGCCCGTCGTCGAGGACATGCGTCCTGTGTACCGCTTCTACAACCTGCGCACGGGGGTCCACTTCTTCACCGCTTCAGAGGGTGAGAAGACGTCGGTCATGCGTTACCTCTCGAGGTCCTTCCGCTACGAGGGTGTGGCGTATTCCTACAACGCCTCGAACCCCGACAACGGCATGCCCCTGTATCGTTTCTACAACATCCGCACGGGGTCGCACTTCTACACGATCTCGGAGGGCGAGAAGGCGTCGCTCATGACCCCGAGCGCGACTCGCACGTGGCGCTTCGAGGGCATCGCCTACAGGGTGTCCTCGACCTCGGGCTTGCCCGTGTACCGCTTCTTCAACCGGCGGACCGGCAGCCACTTCTACACCGCGAACGAGGGCGAGAAGGCCCAGATCCAGACCACTCCTCGCTCGACATTCGTGTACGAGGGCGCCGTCTTCTGGCTCGCGCAGTAGGCCGCGACCAGCGGTAGCTCTCTCGCGTTCCCGGTGCGCCCTCGCGATTCCGCGGGGGCGCACCTGCGCGCTCGGGTCTCAGCAGGGAGTGGCGGCATCACGAAATGGGGCCCGACCTCGCTGTGTTTCAGGTCCGCACGTTGCCAGCATCTTGATATGATGCTCGTGCGTCGCAATGGCGACAGGAGCAGCGGCGGCCTACGTGGGTCCGCACATCGGGGAACGGGGATCTAGATGGGACGTTCGAGGTCGCGAAGGATGCTTGGATCGCTCGGAAGGATCACCAGCGTCGCAGTCGTCGCCGCATTGGTGTCCATGTTCATGGGGCCGATGAGCGCTTGGGCGGCGTTCCCGCCTGTCACGCCTCCGTCCGAGACGGAACCGAACGGCACGTACGCCACGGCGAACGCGCTCCCGGCGGACGGGACGATCATGACCGCCTCGTACGGGACGAGATCCGACGACGACTGGTACCAGGTCGACGTCGTCGCTGGTCACTCCTACGTGATCGAGACCGGCCCGGACCTTGCCAGTCTCGCCTCGAACCTGGATACCCTCTTGGACGTGTACGCGGCCGACGGGGCCACGCGCCTCGCCTCGGATGACGACGGCGGCTGCAGCAACTTCTCGCGCATCGGATACACCGCGCGCGCCGACGGCATGGTCTACGTGCTGACCCGCTCGTACGACTATCTTTACACGGGCAACTACGGGATCCGCGTGAAGGACCTCTCGATCCCCTCGGGTGATTGGTCGAGCATCGGCGGTGTGGTCACCGACACGGATACCGCCGCGCTGGCCGGGGTCAGGGTCACCGACATGTACCTCGACCCGTGGTTCCAGTCGCTCGCGGCCGGATGGCTGTCCCCTGCGGGCGTCGCGACGACCGGTCTGGACGGCACATACGCGATGCCCGCCGAGAGCGGCGCTCACTCCGTCGAGTTCGTCGACCCCACCGGCGACCACGTCGGCCAGACCTACGCCGGCGGAACGCTGTTCTCGATCGACGCGAGTACCCCGAAGACCGACGCGGATGCGGCGCTCGACTCAATCCCGAAGTTCGCCTCGCGAGTCGCGTTCACCGTTCGGGCCAGCGTCGATTCAGCAGGGGCCCAGGGCCGGGACAACCAGATCCCGCCGTCGGCGCGAGGGAGCAGGGAGGGCTACATCTCTTCGAGCGGACGCTACGTGGTCTTCTATACCGGCAACGGCCTCGTTGCAGAGGACACGAACGGTGGCGTCAAGGACGTGGGACAGGACTGGTATCTGAAGGATATGCAGTCCGGCCGAGTCTCGCTCGTCAGCGTCGGTGACGGTGCGCAGAGCAACTCACTCCGGGCGTCCGAAACCGAAGGCGCCGCCGTCAGCACCGACGGCCGCTACGTCGCCTTCACTGACTTCTCAACGAACCTTGTCGGCGGCGACACGAACCGTGAGGCCGACATATTCTACCGGGACATGCTCCTCGGTAGCACGGTGCGTGTCAGTGTGGACGCCGATGGAAACCAAGGCACCTATGGGAGCCGCTCACCTGCGATCAGCGATGACGGCCGCTACGTCGCGTTCCGTACAGACAGTGCCCTGGTTCCGAACGACACAAACGACCAGCCCGACATATACGTGCGCGACATGGTCGGCGGGACCATCGAACGCGTGAGCGTTGCGACCGACGGGACCGAGGCCGGCGCCGACAGTGATGACGTCGGAATGAGCACGGACGGCCGTTACGTCGTCTTCAGGTCTGGCGCGTCGAACCTGGTCGCGGACGACACGAACAGCCAGAGCGACATCTTCATGCACGACATGCTCACGGGTGAGACGACGCGCGTGAGCATGACCAACGATGGGCAGGAGGCGAACGACTCATCCTTCAAGCCGTCGGTGAGCGCTGACGGCCGGTACGTGGCCTTCCAGTCTTCTGCGGGCAACCTCGTGGCGGACGACAGCAACAGCAACGATGACGTCTTCGTGCGCGATATAGTGGCCGGTACGACGACGTGCGTGTCGGTCACCGGCGCGGGGACCCTTGGCGCTGGGGCCGGGTCCCCCGACATCAGCGCGGACGGCCGCTTCGTCGCATTCGTGGCCGGTGCGAATTCCTCTGACTCCGCGGACCCCTTGAACATCCTTCCCGGCGACACCAATAGGGCTGAGGACGTCTTCGTGCGCGACATGCTGAGCGGAAGCACGACGTGCGCGAGTGTGGCCCCCACGGGTCACGGGCCAGACGACGACAGCTATGATCCCCAGATCAGCGCCGACGGACAGGTCGTCGTCTATGTCTCCGCCGCCACTGACGTGGTATCCGACGACACGAACGGCGCGAAAGACGTCTTCGTTGCGTCCTCGCTCTTCGACATCACCTCCTCCGCGGGGACGAACGGGTCCATCTCGCCGGACGGCCCACAGGTCGTGCCCTTCGGCACCGACCTCCGCTTCACCATCGCGGCGGACACGGGCTATCACGTCGCCGATGTGCTGGTGGACGGCGTCTCGGTCGGCGCTGTCGCCAGTTACGACTTCACCAACGTCGTGAAGAACCACACGATCGAGGCCAGCTTCGCCATCGACACCTTCACCGTCACCTCGTCCGCCGGCAGCAACGGCTCCATCTCGCCGCTCGGCCCGCAGACCGTCCCATACGGGGGTTCGCAGACGTTCGCGATCACCCCGAACCCCGGCTTCCACGTTCTCGACGTGCTGGTGGACGATGCTTCGGTCGGAGCGGTGATGAGCTACGACTGCACGAACGTGAAGGGTAACCACACGATCGCGGTCTCGTTCGCTCGGGATGCGGATCAGCGGGTCGCCGTGTATCGGCTGCGCCATACGCGGTCGGGAGAGTACTTCTATACCGCATCGATGGCTGAAGCGACAGCCGCCGTCTGGACGTCCCGCTCGCGCTTCCGTCTCGAGGGCGTGGCCTACGTGGTCAATGTCGCGAACCCGAGCAACAACATGCCCCTTCACCGCTTCTACAACGTCCGTACGGGGACGCACTTCTACACGATCTCGGAGGCGGAGAAGGCAACGTTGATGACCGCCCGCGCGGCCCGCGCGTGGCGCTACGAGGGCATCGCCTACAGGGTGGCCTCGGCATCGGGCGCGCCTGTGCACCGATTCCTCAACAGGCGGACCGGCGGCCACTTCTACACGGCCAGCGAGGGCGAGAAGGCCCAGGTCCAGAAGGTCCACAGGTCGACATTCCTGTACGAGGGTGTGGCCTTCCGGCTCGCTCCGTAGGCAGGGATCCGCAGTAGTCTGCAAGCGTTCCCGGTGCGCCCTCGCGATTCCGCGGGGGCGCACCTGCGCGCTCGGGTGCCGGTTGTGCGCCGGGGGCGGCTCGTCCACACTACGCAACGTGCCCCCCGCGGGTCTTCCCGCGACGACGATCGGAGCCCGATGGCGATCAACGACATCCCCCGCACGCTGTGGTGGGAGGACGGTACCGTCTACTTCGTGGACCAGTCGCGGCTTCCCCTGGTCGGTGACGTGCTGGCCTGCACGACGGCGGAAGGAGTCTGTGCCGTCATCACCGGTATGGCCGTGCGCGGGGCGCCTGCGCTGGGCGTGGCGGCGGCGATGGCGCTCGCCGTCTGGGTCGCCAACGAGAGCGGCTCCATCGACGGCACCGAGCAGTTCCTGGCCGGACTCGATGCGACAGCGGACACCGTGACGGCGACGCGGCCCACGGCCGTCAACCTCTTCTGGGGCGTGGAGCGCATCAAGCGCTTCGCTCGGGAGAACGCGGACCTGCCCCTGGCCGAGTTGCGCGACCTGGTGGTGGAGGAAGCGCTCGCGATGGCCGCCGAGGACGAGGAACGCAACCGCGCGATCGGTCGCAACGGCGCCGCGCTCCTGCCTGAGGCCGCCCGACTGCTGACGCACTGCAACGCGGGCTCGCTCGCCACCGTCTACTTCGGCACCGCGCTGGGCGTCATCTTCACCGCCCATGAGCAGGGCAAGGTGGCCGGGGTGTGGGTGGATGAGACCAGGCCCGTCTTGCAGGGCGCCCGCCTCACGGCATGGGAGCTCAAGCTGGCGGGCGTACCCTTCCGCCTGATCACCGACAACATGGCCGCCTCGGTCATGCGGGCGGGCATGGTGGACGCCGTGATCGTGGGCGCGGACCGGATCGCCGCCAACGGAGACGTCGCCAACAAGATCGGGACGTACGGTCTCGCGGTGCTGTGCAAGGAGCACGGGATACCGTTCTACGTTGCCGCCCCCACGTCGACCTTCGACCTCACTCTCGAGAGCGGCGACGACATCCGTATCGAACAGCGGGACCCCCGCGAGGTCGAGGGCGTCACGTTCTCCGGCGTGCTCGAGCCGGGAAGCCCGTCCGAGACGCGCGCATTCGAGTCGCTGACGTCGGAGGGGCCGTACTCCATGCCGCTCGCCAAGGGGCATGCGATCGAGATCTCGCGCAAGGGCGGCGGCTACCAGGTGGATGGGTGGGTCCGTATCGCCCCACCCGGTGTCGAGGTCTACAACCCCGCGTTCGACGTCACGCCGGCCGAGTACGTGACGGCGATCATCACCGAGACCGGAGTGTCGCGGCCGCCCTACGGCGAGTCGCTCTCGATCGCGTGCGCGGGATCGGGCGCCATCCACGAGCTCTAGCGCGGCTAGGTGGGGTAGCGCACTTGCGTGCCGTCTCGCCCGCTCAGGGCGGCGTTTCGAACCGGGTCATGGATCGGTCAGAGGTCGCTGCCAGGATGAACGTGCCGCGCGCGATGATCGCGCTCGTCGTCACGGCGGCGGCTTGGCTTGGCGTGGCGCGGTCGCGGCCGACCCGTCCAGACCGTCATGCACCAAAGGAGTCGCGCGGGCTCCCGGGAGGGGGGCGGCACGGTGCAGGACCGCAGACGCCTGGCATTCCCCGCCGGGGTCCGCTCGTTGGCCGCCGCGCTGGTAGAGGGGGCGGCCGAGCTCGTCGCGCCCACGCGGTGCGCCGGCTGCGATCTGCCGGGTGTCATCCTGTGTGACCGATGCCGGCGCTCGTTGCCGCTCATCGAGCCCGGCGAAGCCTGCCCGCGCTGCGGGGCCCCTGGCGGGCTGCGGTGGTGCGGGGAGTGCTGGGAGTCGGACTTCGCCTTCAGCACGGTCCGCTGCGCTGGGGCGTTCGAGCCGCCGCTGTCGCGCTGCATCACCCTGTACAAGGACGCCGGGGAGCTGCGGCTCGCTCCGCTGCTGGCCGAGCTGGCGGCCGACGCGACGGCGGGGTGGCTCGACGGGATCGACGCCGTCGTGCCGGTACCTCCATCGCCGGCCGCTCTCGCGCGGCGCGGGTTCGACCACACCGCGCGCCTCGCCTGCGACGTCGCACGCCTCACAGGGCTTCCCGCGGTGGAGGCCCTGGTCGGCCGGCCGCGCCGGGACCAGCGCTCGTTGTCGCGAGGGCAGCGGCTCGCGAATGCGGCGGGATCGTTGAGGGTGGTGCGCGGCGCGTCTCCGCCCCCTCGCGTTCTGGTGGTCGACGACGTGTTCACCACCGGCGCGACGGTCGACGCGGCGGCTCGCGCGCTGCTGGCGGCCGGGGTGGCGGAGGTGCGCGCCCTGACGGTCGGTCGAGCGGTGGGGTAGGTGCTACACTTCTGTCGCGCTTCCACCCGGGTCTGTGGTTGCGGGTCCGTTTACGGACCCTAGTCCAAGGTAGGCGCGGCCGAAAGGACCCACGTAAGCCGGGGGCTTGTCCTCCGCGCGAGCATGGCGCGCCTTAGGGGTAAGTCGTACTGCCCGTTCGGGTCGCATCCCGTGGCCCCGGGCGAGAGGGCCGGTAGTGAGATAGCATCAAGCGGAAGCTCCGGTACGCGAGTGTGGGGCCAAAGACCAGGTCAGCCGGGTGGAAGCGCGCAAGCGACGGGGGAGGACGCGGGATGAGGCGTACGGCGTCTGTGTGGATGGTCAGCACGGTTCTGGCCGCTTCGCTCGTGGCGGTGTCAGGTTGCGGCCCCACGTCGGGAGTCGCCAAACCCACGCCCAAAGTGAAGCCCCCCGCCATCGCCAAGGCCGGCGTCCTTCGCGCGGCGATCGACCTGTCGATACCGCCCTTCGGCGGCTCCGACAAGGGCGTGAAGGCGGGCCTCGACATCGACGTCGCCTCAGCTGTCGCGCAGGAGCTGGGCCTCACGCTCCAGATCGTGGACGCGAAGCCCGACGCCGGCACGAAGATGCTCCGCGATCACAAGGCGGACATCATGCTCGCCGGCATGTCGATCGATTCTGCCGTCCAAGCCGGGGTCGCGTTCGCCGGTTCCTACGTGAACGATGCGCCCAGCGCGTTCTCGACATCCGCGACGACCGTGACGCTCGACTCGCTGTCCGGCAACAGCATCGCCGTCCAGAAGGACTCGCTGGCCTACTGGCTGCTGGTCGAGGACTACGGGGAAGCCTCGCTCAGCGTGTTCCCGACGCTGCGCGAGGCCATGGCCGCGGCCGACTCCGGGGCCGCTGACTTCGCGGCGGGGGACGGACTTGTCGGCGGCTACATGCTCCGCGACTTCGCTCGGCTCCGGTTCAACGGGCAGATCGCGCCCGCGACGCCCCTGGGCGTGATGGTGGGCAAGGACGATCCAGACCTGGAGACCGCCGTTCGGGCAGCTCTGGATCGGCTCTCGGGGGAGGGGATCCTCGAGAACCTGCGAATGAAGTGGGTCGGGACCCTGCCGCGATTCAAGGGCTCCACGGACGCGAGCGGCACCAGCGAGTCCAGCTCCACGTCGGAGCCCAGCACGACTCCCTGAGATCCAAGCCCGGTGCAGCGTCGCGTACGATGGACCCCGGCCGCGCCCATGCTTGGCACGACTTGGCATAACTGGTGTATGTTATCCGTGTTGCGATTGTGGTCGGCATGGGGGCGCGGTCCGCCCTATGCGACCGGGGGTACCACTCTAAGGAGGAAAGATGTCGAAGTACGGAAAGCTGCTCGCACTCATCGTGATCGGCGTTCTCGCTATCGCCGTCCTCGGTGTCGCGGGTTGCAGCACGCCGGCGGCCACGCCCGCCAAAACGACCGAGAAGCCTGCGGTCGACCTGAAGCTCGTGACGTCCGGCCAGCTGACGGTGGGTTCCGACACCGCCTTCCCGCCGTTCGAGTCGATGAACGGTAACGTGGCGGAGGGCTTCGACGTCGACCTCATGGGTGCCATCGCCAAGGAGATGGGCGTTGCCAAGGTCGTCTTCAAGACCGAGATCTTCGACACGCTCATCCCGACCCTCAAGGCCGGCGGCAAGTTCGACGTCATCGCGTCCGGCATGACGATCAAGGCCGATCGCGCCAAGGAGATCGACTTCAGCACGCCGTACTTCGACTCGAACCAGTCGCTCGTCATGAAGACCGGCGGCGTCTACAAGGTCCCGGCCGACATGGCCAGCAAGAAGGTCGGCGTGCAGTCCGGTACCACCGGCGAGTCCTGGGCCACCGAGAACCTGGTGCCCGCGGGCGCCACACTCGTCCCCTTCAAGGACGCCGTCTCCGCGTTCACCGCCCTGCAGGCCGGTAACGTCGACGCCGTCGTCAACGATCTGCCCGTCAGCGCGGATGTCATCAAGGACCCGGCCAAGGGCCTCTCGATGATCGCGCAGATCCCGACCGGCGAGCAGTACGGCTTCGCTGTCAGCAAGGACAACTCGGCTCTGCTCAAGGCCGTCAACGACGGGCTTTCCAAGGTCCGTGCCTCCGGCGAGTACGACACGATCTTCAAGAAGTGGTTCGGCGACCTGCCGAAGTAGGTTTCGCGCTCGGCGTCGGAACGCTAGCATACGTAGCACGGCAAGGGGCCCCCTCCCTAGGCGGGGGCTCCTCCCGTGTCGCCAGCCGCACGTTGGGAGTACGAATGGACCGATGTTCGCGTTCGGCACGGTTCGCGGTCACGCTCGCTGTGACGTCGCTCGTCTTCTTGATGCTGGCTGTCCCGGCGTTCGCGCTGATGAACCCGACGGTGACCGTCGACCAGCAGACCGGCGGCCAGCCGACACGGTTCACCGTCGTGATGGTGACGGACACGGACGCGTCCATCGACTCGATGGACCTCGTGTTCCCGAAGGGCTTCGACCTGAGCAAGGTCACCTTCGACGTCGTGACGCTCGAGGGGCTCGTCCGCGTACCCAACAGCCCCAAGGGCTCCGCATCGGGCGAGACGCTGTCCATGAGGTTCAAGCCCGTGATCGCGGCGAAGAACACCCTGCGCATCCAGGTATACGGCGTGGAGACGCTCATCAAGGGTGGGACATATCCGCTCAAGGTCGTCTACTCGGCCGAGACCACCGGGTCGGCCGGCGCCAAAATCGTGCGGCGCGCCGACGACAGCATGCGCTTCTCGTACAACACGCCGCCCACCAGCGAGGTCATCTCGCGGTGGCTGGACAAGCAGCCGGCGGTCAAGAGTTGGAACTCGGTCAAGGCCCTCGGGATCTTCTTCAAGCCGCAGCTCATCGTCACGTCCATCCCGCTACTCTTCTTCGGGTGGCTGCTCGCCATCGGCCTCGTCCTCTTCGCGTTCCCCCTCGCGATCACCGGCGGACTCGCCGTCGCGTTCATGAAGATGTCGAAGGTCCCGCCGCTGCGCTGGATCGCGGGCGCCTACATCAACGTCATCCGTGGAACGCCGCTGTTCCTGCAGATATTCGTGACCTTCATCGGCCTGCGCATAGCCGGTCTGCGGGCCAGCGACTACGTCAGCGCCGTGCTCGTGCTCGCCATCAACAGTTCGGCCTACCTGGCCGAGATCTTCCGTGCGGGAATCCAGTCCATCAGCAAGGGCCAGTTCGAAGCGGCCAGCTCGCTGGGCATGACGTATCGCCAGTCGATGCAATACGTGATCATCCCGCAGACGGTGAAGCGCGTCCTGCCGACCATGACGTCGGAGTTCATCCTGCTGTTCAAGGACACGGCGCTGCTGTCGGCGGTCGGCGTGTTCGAGCTCATGATGTACGCGAACAACTACGTCGCCCGCGTCGCCAACCTGACCCCGTATGTGGTGTCCGCGGCGTATTACCTGCTCGTGACGATCCCGCTCATCAACCTGGTCGGCAAGCTCGAGGTGCGCCTCGCGATCTCCGAGCATGGCCAGGCGCCTCCCGACGCGAAGAAGCCCGGACGGCGCGGCCTGTTCTGGCGCGCCGCGCCGGCCGAAGACGTGTCGGGCAGCAACCCACCGGCCGCCGTGCTGCAGAGGAGGGGAGGGCTGTGAGCGAGTTCATCGTCCGCATCCAGAACCTTCACAAGAACTTCGGGTCGCTCGAGGTGCTCAAGGGCGTCGACCTCGAGGTGACCAAGGGCGAGGTGGTCGTCATCCTCGGGCCGTCCGGTTCGGGCAAGTCGACCATGCTGCGCTGCATCAACAAGCTCGAGCAGCCTACCGGGGGCAAGATCTTCCTCGAGGACATCGAGATCACCGATCCCAAGACCAACATCAACAAGGTCCGCGAGCAGATCGGCATGGTGTTCCAAAGCTTCAACCTGTTCCCCCACCTGACCGCCAAGGGCAACGTCTTGCTGGCCCAGCGCAAGGTTCTCGGGCGCTCGAAGGCGGAGGCCGAGCGGATCGCGATCGAGCAGCTCGACAAGGTCGGCTTGGGCGACCGCGCCGACTACTTCCCGTCCCAGCTGTCGGGCGGCCAGCAGCAGCGGGTTGCCATAGCCCGTGCGCTGGCGATGGACCCGCACGTCATGCTGTTCGACGAGGTGACCTCGGCTCTCGATCCCGAGTTGGTCCGCGGCGTCCTCGACGTCATGAAGCAGTTGGCGGCCGGCGGCATGACCATGCTGGTGGTCACGCACGAGATGGGATTCGCCCGGGAAGTGGCGAGCCGGGCGGTCTTCATGGACGCGGGCATCATTCACGAGCAGGGCACGCCGCAGGAGGTCTTCGACCACCCGAAGTCCGAGCGCACGAAGGACTTCCTCGGGCACATCCGCTAGCGTCGCTCTCACCGAAGCAACCTGAAGCGGCCGCCCGGCG
>JANYAK010000013.1 GCA_025361335.1 Coriobacteriia bacterium | reverse complement strand
CAGTAGCTGCCCGACCGGGTGGCGCGCGAAAGGGCTCCGTCGTGAGGCTGGCCCGAGTACCGCTCCTTCGGGGAGGCGTGAAACGGGAAGTCGGTGACTAGACACTCCGCAGGCGAGGTTTCTTGGGACACCTCTATGTAGCGGCAGGCCCGGCCCATTCGGACCGGGCCTTTCCGTGTCTTCGATCGTTCGCGAAAAGACTCCGGCGAGATCCCCACCACGACGCAGACCCCATGTCGCAGCCGTGTTGTATACCGAACGTATGTTCGATATACTGCGGTCGCGGGGCCGCGGCGGGACAAGCGGCCCCGAGTGTCCTTCCAAGAGGAGACGCGCGTGGGTCGCAACACCGAGATCAGGCAGTTCGACGCTCTTCCGGCAGGTCAGCCGATGGACCTGCTCTCGGCGCATGGCGCACTCCCGGTCATTCGCGAGCTGCTCCGAACGCCTTGGGTGCGACGTGCCTCGGACCTCCCGTCGGGCGACGGCTCCGGCAAGCGTGCCGAGGTCGCGGTCGATGTCGAGTGGGATGGCGCCCTGGGCCGACCCGCGGCGTTCCTCTACAAGGGGAAGCGACACGTCGTCGATACCGTCGTCCAGCAATGGGCGGTCGAGAGCGCATGGTGGGACCGCCCCCGGGCGGTCAGCCGCCGTTGCTTCCGGGTGCTCGCTCGCGGCGGAGTATGGGACCTCGCCTACGACCGCACGCGTGAGGCGTGGTTGCTGATCGGCGTCGTGGATTAGATGCGGAGCGCGCGTCCCATGTCCGGTCCCTTCGTCCACCTCCACGTCCACTCGGACTTCAGCTTCATGGACGGAGCGGTCCGTCTCGACGGCCTGGTGGAACACGTCCATCGCCTCGGCATGCCGGCCATCGCGCTGACGGACCATCAGGGCCTGTACGGCGCGGTGAGGTTCTACCGCGCATCCGCCGCCGCGCCTGTCCGCGGGATCGTCGGCGCCGAGGTGGTCGTCGAGGCGTGCGGTGTCGAAGGCTCGGAGTGCGACCAACCGCCCGGGCGTCGGCTCCAGGTCCCCGCTCCCACGGGGCTGGGGCGTGCGGCCGCCCCGGGCTTCCACCTGACCCTGCTCGCTCGCGACATCACCGGCTACCGCAACCTGTGCCGCATGCTCTCCCGCGCGCATCTGCGCGACGCGGACGGCGGCACGGGACCGGCACGATCCGTCATCCCGCTCTCCGACCTCTCGCGCATGAGCGAAGGCCTCATCGCCCTATCGGGCTGCGAGCGGGGGGAGGTCGGAGCCTCGCTGCTGGCGGGACTGCCGTGGCGCGCCAAGAAGGCCGCCGAACGACTGTGTCGCTGTTTCGCCCGCGGCGACTTCTACATCGAGCTCACGCACACGATGACGCCGGGGTCCCCCCGCTACGTCGCGGCGCTGACCGACCTGGCCGACGCGTTGGGCCTGCCGGTCGTGGCGACCAATGACGTGCACTACCTGAGACGAGAGGACGCGCGTCTGCACGACGTGCTCTCGTCTGTGGGCGCGCGACAGCCCCTGCCGAGTCCGCTGGGCCGTCCGAACGCCGAGCTGTACCTCAAGAGCGCCTCCGAGATGCGGCGCCTGTTCGCGGGGGTGCCGCGGGCGTGCGACGCCACGATCGAGATAGCCGAGCGCTGCGACCTCGACCTGGGGCTCGGGACGTTCCATTTCCCCACGGTGGAGGTCCCGCGGGGGGAGACGCCCTACTCCGTGCTGTCGAAGCTCGCATGGCGCGGCATCGAGGAGCGCTACCGGCCGGTCACCCCCGAGTCCGTCCGGCGTGTCCAGCACGAGCTGGCGGTCATCGAGGACCTCGGATTCGCCGAATACTTCCTCGTGGTGAGAGACGTCGTCGACTTCGCGCGGTCGAAGGGGATCCGCTTCTCGGGACGGGGGAGCGCCGGTGACTCCATCGTGACCTACGCGCTGGGCATCACCGATGCCGACCCCGTCGAGCACGACCTGCTCTTCGAGAGGTTCCTCAACCCCGCACGGCGCCAGATGCCCGACATCGACGTCGACTTCGATTCCGCCCGGCGTGACGAGGTGATCGACTACATCTACCGCCGGTTCGGTTCCGACCATGTCGCCATGGTCGCCACCGTGTGCACGATGACGGCCAAGAGCGCGGTCCGCACGGCCGCGAAGGCGCTCGGGCACGCGCCCGATCGGGTCAACTCCCTGTCACGGGACCTGCCATGGGTGTCGGCGAGGCACATCCGAGAGGTGCTCGCGACGTATCCGGAGTGTCGCAACCACCCCTTGAAGTCCCCCGAGTACGGCCTGCTCCTCGACATCACCGAGCAGCTGGACCACTGCGCGATGCATCTCGGCACCCACCTCGGGGGGTTCATCATCACGCGGGAGCCCATCGACACGTGGACGCCCCTGCAATGGGCGGCCAAGGGCGTCGTGGTCTCGCAGTACGACAAGGACGACGTCGAGGCGCTCGGCCTGGTGAAGATGGACATCCTGGGGCTGCGGATGCATTCGGCGATCTCCGAGGCGGTCTCTCTCGCACGCGAACGCGTGGGCGAGGCGGCTGTGCCCGAGCCCTTCCTCCTCCCGCACGACGACAAGGCGGTCTATTCGGCGATCGCGGCCGCCGACACAGTCGGCATGTTCCAGCTCGAGAGCTCGGGACAGCGCAACCTTGCCACCCGCCTGCGGGAGGATACGTTCTCCGACATCATCGCGGCGATCTCGCTGTTCCGCCCAGGACCGCTCGAGGCGGACATGATCGTGCCGTTCATCCGAAGGCGGCACGGGCTCGAGCCGGTGGTCGTCCCGCATCCGGGGATGGGGCCGATCCTGCGCGATACCTATGGTGTCGTGATCTACCAGGAGCAGGTCCTCCAGATCGCGAAGGCGGTGGCGGGGTTCACGCTCGCGGAAGCCGATTCCTTCCGGCGCGCCATGACGAAGGATCGCAGCCGCGCCGAGATGGAATCGCTCCACGGCGAGTTCGTGCGCCGCGCGTGCGCCCTGGGGAGCGAGCGCGCGGCGGCCGAGGAGGTGTTCCGCCAACTGGAGGGGTTCGCCGCGTACGGGTTCAACAAGGCCCACGCCGCGTGCTTCGCCGTCGTCAGCTACGCGAGCGCGTGGCTCAAGGTGCACTATCCCGCCGAGTTCGCCGCCGCGATCCTCAACAACGAGCCGATGGGGTTCTACAGCCCGCGGCTCGTGCTCGACGACGTGCGGCACCACGGGATCCGCATCCTGCCGCCGCACGTGAACGCGTCGGACGCGGGCTGCTCGGTCGAGGAGGAGGGGCGTGCCGTGCGGGTGGGGCTCAAGGGGCTCCACCGCATGACGGAGCGGCTGTTGTGCGCGATGGAGACGGAGCTCGCCGTCCGTCCGTTCGACGATCTCGCGGACTTCCTGCGCCGCACGCGTGCCGAGGCCCCCGCGGCGGAGAGCCTGATACGCGTCGGAGCCTGCGACGGGCTGGGCGTGACAGATGCCGGCAGGCCGCCGACGCGCGACGAGCTGCTGGCCCTCCTGCCGGAGCTCAAGGCGGTGCTGGCGCGCGAGGGGCCGGCGGGGGAGCGCGCGCTCGTGATCGCGCCGTCACGCGCGCGGCCGGCTCAGGACCTCTCGCACGTCTCGGGATGGTCGCCGGTGCGCCGCCTCGGCGCGGAGCTCGAGCTGCTCGGGCTGGCCGTCACGTGTCATCCGCTGGAGTTCGCGGCGGTGGACCTGAAGCGACGCGGCGTGACATGGGCGCGCGACCTGCCCCGTCTCGAGGACCGCACGCGCGTGCGGGTGGCGGGGGTGCGCGAGCGCGCGCAGACGCCCCCCACGCGCTCGGGGAAGCGCACGTGCTTCCTCACCCTGGAGGATCCGACCGGCCTGCTCGACGTCGTCGTGTTCTCCGACGCCCTCGAGCGCAGTGGGGAGACGATCGTGAAGCACCGCTGCTACATCGTGGACGGCGTCCTGCAGAACAACGCCGAGCGTGGGCTGGCCATCGTCGCCGAGGACATCGCGCCCTACACGGTCCGCAGTGAGCACGGCGAGGCGGTCAGGCTGCGCCGTGGCGTCGGGGCGGCGCCGCTCGGCCCGTTGCGCGGGGGAGCGGGACACACCGACGAGGAGGAATGGAGCGCCGTCGAAGCGACGTCCGCTCAGTAGAGCCGCAACACATCGACCACGATCTCGGGGCCTGCCATGCGGATGGACACGCCCTGCTGCAGGACGCCCTCCGCGCCGACGTACGTGCCGCGGACCCGGCTCAGCTCGTCCACGGTGACCGTCCCCGGCAGGAGGACGGCCACGGTCGTGTGCTCGATCGAGCTCGCGGGCGGCTGATCTTCGAGCAGCCACGTGCCGCCCTCGAGGTCGGTCTCGTTCACCCAGCCGCGCGCGATGACGCGGCCGCCCGGCAGCGTCTCGACGCCCGTCTTGGGAGGCAGGCCGCCCCTCGGGCCTTGCGGAGGGGGAGCCGGCGGCGTCGGTGGGGCGGCGGCACACCCGATCGGCAGCAGCAGCGCGCCCGCACACAGGACACCGACGATCCGCATCAGACCTGCCATCTGGGAGCCTCCCTGGATCACCGTGGACATCTTCCGTAAATGACCATACCCGCTCCACGCGAGCCGGCTACCCCTCGCCCGGTCCGTAGCGGTCCCTGGGGTCCTCCGACACGCCCCCGCCGGTCCCGAAGCGGACCGCCTCCGCTCCGAAGCGTTCGCGCAGGTCGTCCACGGTCCGCTCCAGCGCCCGGCGCCGCTCGTCGCCCTCCGCGTCCCCGCCGGTGAGCACCAGCTGTTCCGCGACACGGTCGAATCCCGAGACACCCACGCCGACGAGCCTGACGCCCACCCCGGGCGTCCATTGAGCACGCAGCAGCCCGAGCGCGGCCGCCGTGACAGCGGCGGTGGAATCGACCCCCGACGGCAACGTCTCCTGGGCGGTCCGAGTGGTGAAGTCGGCGAACCTGATCTTGAGGTGCACTGTGCGCCCGCACAGCCCCTTGCGGCGAAGGCGGACAGCGACCTGCTCGGCGAGGGATGAGACGGCCTCGTCGAGGGCGTGCTTCTCGCGAATGTCTCGGGAGAATGTCCGCTCGTTGCTCACGGACTTCACGTCGCCGCGATCCCGGACGGGCCGCGGGTCCACGCCGCGCGCACGGCTGATCAGGCCAGGACCGTGCGACCCGAGGATGTGTCGAGCGGTCTCGTCGTCGAGTGCGGCGATGTCGCCGAGCGTGCGGATCCCGAGCGCGTGCAGGCGCGATGCCGTCTGGGGCCCGATCCCGGGCATGGCCCCCGCAGGCAGGGGCGCCAGGAACGCGGCTTCTTCGCCGGGCAGCACGACGGTGAGCCCGCGCGGCTTATCGCGGTCGGACGCGATCTTGGCAACGGTCTTCGAGGTCGCCACGCCGACCGAGCACGTCACACCCATCGCCGCGACGGCCGCCATGATGCGGCGGGCGACTGCGACCGGATGCTCTCCGTTCTCGCCCGGCGTCGCGTCGAGATAGGCCTCGTCGATGGACGCGGGTTGCACGTCCGGAGACACGGAGCGCAGGATGTCGAACACGGCGCGCGAGACCTCGCCGTAGCGTGCGAAGTCACCACGGGTCCACACGGCGTCAGGAGGCAGCAGGCTCGCGGCGCGCGCGGCGGACATGGCCGAGCGCACCCCATACGCGCGCGCCTCGTAGGAAGCGGCGGCGATGACACCTCGCTTGTCGGGACTTCCTCCGACGACGACGGGCCGGCCGCGCCACTCCGGGTGGTCCAGCTGCTCGACTGACGCGAAGAACGCGTCCATGTCGACGTGGAGCACCGCCGGTCCCTTCCATGGAGGAGCGGGCTCGGCTGAGGCGGGCATGTAGCCATCGGACGGTTCCATGCGACGATGATACTGCGCACGACCGGGGGTTCCCGGCACGAAGCGGCGACAGGGGGCGGCGTCATGCGGATAGGGGCTCACGTGCCCGTGGGGGATGGATGGGTGGAGGCGTGCGGCTACGCCGCGGATGTCGGCTGCGAGTGCCTGCAGGTCTTCGCGAAGAGCCCGAGGATGTGGGCGGGCCCCCCGAGGGACCCGTCCGAGGCGAAGTCGTTCCGCGCTGAGCGGGCACGGCTCGGACTCGGGCCGCTGTTCACCCACGCGGCCTACCTCATCAACCTGGGCTCCGACGACCCGTTGTTGTGGGAACGGTCCTGCTCTGCGCTCGCGGACGAGCTGACCAGGGCCGCGATGCTCGGCGCCGACGGTGTGGTCGTCCATGCGGGGACGACGTACGCGGGCGCGCACCACACACCTGTGGGGCGGGTAGCGGCGGGCGTGGAGCTCGCCTGGCGCGCCGCCTCGGAGTCAGCGGCGGACGTCCCCCCGGTTCTGATCGAGAACTCGGCGGGCGCGGGCCGGGCCTTCGGCTCGGGGATGGCGGACCTGTGCGCCGCCGCGGCCGAAGCGCGGGCGCGGGGAGTGAGTGCGGGCGTCTGCTTCGACACATGTCACGGATTCGCGGCCGGGATCGACGTCTCGCGGCCGAAGGGTTGGACGGCTGTGTGCGACATCGTTGACGAGGTCCTCGGCGCCGGGGGGCTGATGCTGGTTCACGCCAACGATTGCACCGGGGGGCTCGGCGAACATCGCGATCGCCACGCGTGGATCGGAGAGGGAGGGGTCGGCGAAGAGGGGTTCGCGGCGATGTTTCGTGAGCCTCGGATGGCTGACGTCCCCGTGGTGCTCGAGATGCCGGGCATGCCACCCGACAAGGACCGTGTGAACCTTGACGTTCTCAGGAGGCTGCGTGACGCCGGCGCGGCCGCCTGCGATCGAGCCCCAGACTCCGCCTGACCGCGACCGCCGTGGCGGCCTCCGCGGTGACGGGCACCTCGATGTGCGTGTCCCCAGAGGAGAATGACGCGATGGTGAGCAGCTCAGCCACCTTCGCGGGCCCGAGGGACTGCAGGTCCAGCGCGGACGCGTGCGAGAAGTACACCCTCCGGATCGCTCGTGCCAAGCGGCTGTCGATCTCCGCGGCAGTACCTCGCAGGGTGGCCGCGCGCAGGCCGGATCGTACCAGGTGCACGCTGACTCCTTGCTCGAACGTCTCCACGAGCACCGCGTCGTGCGTGGATGCCGTCCTCAACGTCGTGAGCGTACCGAGTGCGCGATCGAGCGCGCGCAGGGCATCCCTATAGCGGATGGCATCTTCGTAGCGCGTCTCGCCCGCCGCGAGAGACTGAAGCCCCTCAAGCCGCGCCCGAGCATCGGCCTCCCCGCCGTCGAACACCGACAGGGCCTGCCGGGCCCGCCCGGCGTAGTCGAGACGGTCCACGTCGTTCACGCACGGCGCCGGACAGCCGTTGCCACGGTGCTCGCAATCACGCAACGCGAGGCGCGAGTCAAGGCGATGGCCGCACCGCCTCAGCTCGTAGACCTCAGCCAGGCGGTCCGCCAGGACGGACGCGGCCCACCTGCTGGTGAATGGTCCGAGGTGTACGCCGCGCTTGCGGCGGACGGTCAGAACGCGGACCGTGGGGAATGGCGCGGTGGTGTCGATGTGCAGGAAGAATAGTGCGCGAGGACGGACGGCCGCATGGTTGAAGGGCGGATCGTAGCGCGAGATGAGCTTGGCTTCCAGGAGAGCTCCATCGAGAGGGGAGTCGACGGTCAGTGACCGGACCCCCTCGACACTGCGGCCAAGATCCATGTGGGCCGGATCGGCGACGGGATAGAAGTGACTTCGGACGCGCGAGCGCAGGTTCTTGGCGCGGCCGACGTAAAGGACGCTGCTGTCCTGTCCGATGAGCAGGTAGACGCCGGGCCGGTCCGGCATGCCGCGCGTCAGGGGCAGATGGGAGGCGAGCGCCTGCTGGTGCGGAAGGCCGCAATAGGCTGCCAGTTCCCCGACCGTGACGATCCCGCCGCGCACCAGGTCGGGCAGCATCGCTTGCAGCACCTGTGCCGCGGCCTGAGCGTCATGCGATGCACGATGGTCGGGCCGCACCGTCGCGCCGAAGCGCTCGGCCAGATGCAACAAGCTGTAGCGCGGCAGTCCCGGGTGCAGTCGGCGCGCCATCGACAGCGTGTCGAGCGCCGGCCGCGGGAACGGCTCACCCCATAGTCGCTCCGCTTCATAATCGAGGAAGCCCAGATCGAACCGGTAGTTGTGCGCCACGAGGACGGCCCCGGCCGCGAAAGTCCGAAAGGCCGATACGACCTCGTCGACGGACGGGGCGGCCCCAAGCATCTCGGTGGTGATCCCCGTGAGTTGGGAGATGGCCCTCGGCAGAGGGTCGGTAGGCCGGACGAGGCTGGAGAACTCCGAGACGACATGCCCGCCACGCAACCGGACGGCCCCAATCTCGATGATGCTGTTCCGACCCGGCGTGCAACCCGTGGTCTCCAGGTCGACGGCCACGAATTCGCAATCGGAGAGAGTCAGTCCGCTCAGCATGCGGGAGGTGCGCCGAGTCCCTTCAGGGTCTGGCAGTCGTCGGAGGGCACCACGATCGTATCACACGCTCATGCTCGTATTGCCGGTGGCGCGGCACGGGGATAGCATGAGGGGGCGCGCGGGGTTCCTCCGGTGCGAAGCGTTCAATAGAGCCCGACGGCGACGCTCGAGAGGTGCGACACATGCGGTTCTTCCTCGTGGGACGCGACAAGGAGACGGCTGAAGTGCGTCTCGTGTCATCGGCGACGTTCGTGTCGCGGCAGGGTGCTCTGGATGCGCTGGGATCGCTGCTGGCCGACGGATCGGCGGCGGGGGTCGGTGACGTGTTCCTCGTGGACTTGGACGTCGCCACACCGGTGGTGGTGTTCGTGCCTCCCGCGATCGTGCCGGCAGTCGGGCAAGAGCCGGCGACCGCCGAGGCTGGCGCGGCCGAGACACCGACGCCTGAGGCGGCGCCAGGGGTCGATGCCTTCGCGGGCGAGTCGAGCCTTCCCCCGGCGGCCGACACGCCCTCGACGGCTGACAGCGCAGCGCCCGGACAGCCGGACCTCGCGGAGATGGGATCGTGGGTCCTCGATGCCCCGATCGCGTACGACGCGGCTGAGGTCGCTGTCGAGACCACACGACCGGAGGTGACTGCCGAGGCCTCCGAGGACGTTGGAGCCGGCCTGGCGGACGCCCTGCGCCGGGCGGCGTTCCGGCTGGAAGAGGAAGGCGTCGTGGCGCCGCCCAGCGTGGAGGAGTACGCGGCTGACCTGCCCGTGGATCCGGTCGGCGCGGTACCGGAGGACGCGGCCTCACCGACGCCGTCCTCCGACGTCCTCGACGCCGAGATCCCGGCGTGGCCGTGGGAGGCGGAGGTCGCGGAAGGCGCCGTCGAGGCGGGCGACCCCGCACAGGCGTCGGGCGCATTCGAGCCGACGGACCTCGGCGAGGCAGGGCTTGAAGACATCACCTTGCTCGCGCCCAGCAACGCGCCGGACGACATGCCGTACTCTCTGCGAACGGTCGTGATGGGGGAGTACGCACCCGTCGAGATCGAGACACAGCCCGACACGACCGAGCCGTACGCCCCGCCCGCCGCCGAGGAGACGACGAGCCCGACCATGCCGGATGATGCATTCGCGGGCGAAGTCCCGTCGTCCGATGCCGCGGCCGGAACCTCCGCGGGGGAGCAGGCGGGGTACGAGCCCGCGTCGCAGGAGATGTCCGGCTACACCTGCGACGACTGCGTCTATGTCGCAACCTGTCCGAAGCACCACCAAGAGGGTCCCGAAACCTGCGGTTCGTTCCAGTGGAAGTCCGTGTGACGGCGCGTCGGCGGACATTCCCCTTCTCCGCGATCGTCGGGCAGGAGACCCTCAAGAACGCGCTCCTCATCAACGCCGTCGACCCTCGCGTCGGCGGCGTTCTGATCCGCGGGCAGAAGGGCACCGCCAAGTCCACGGCGGTGAGAGCGCTGGCCGACGTGCTCCCGCCGATCAACGTGGTCGAGGGATGCCGCTTCTCGTGCGATCCCGACGAGCCGAGCCAGTTGTGCGATGAGTGTCTGGAGCGCGCGAAGACGGGCCCGCTGGCTGCGGTGACCCGCCGGCCGCGCGTCGTCGAGCTGCCCGTCTCAGCGACGGAGGACCGCGTCGTCGGAACGCTCGACATCGAGCACGCGCTCAAGCACGGCGAGAAGCGATTCGAGGCCGGTCTGCTGGCCACGGCCAATCGGGGGATCCTCTACGTCGACGAGGTCAACCTGCTCGATGACCACCTGGTCGACACCCTGCTCGACTCCGCCGCCATGGGTGTGAACACCGTCGAAAGGGAGGGTGTGGCGTTCTCGCACCCCGCACGCTTCATCCTCGTGGGGACGATGAACCCCGAGGAGGGCGAGGTGCGCCCCCAGTTGCTCGACCGGTTCGGCCTCTGCGTCGATGTCACGGGTCTGTCGATCCCCGCACAGCGAGTCTTGGTCCTCGAGAGACGCGCGTCGTTCGAGGATGATCCAGAGCGATGCGCACGCACGTGGGCGGATGAGCAACGCGCGCTCGAAGCGTCCCTGTTGCGGGCCCGTGACATGGTCGCGGCCGTGGTCATGCCTCGCCCGTTGTTGTTCCTGATCGCGAACGTCTGCGCGGAGATGGGAGTGGACGGCCACCGGGCGGATCTCACCATGGCGCGCGCGGCGGGCGCCGTCGCGGCTCTGGACGGCCGAGCCGAGCCCAGCGTCGAGGACATCCGTTCGGTCGCACCCCTCGTGCTGGCGCACCGCATGCGCCGCGGCCCATTCGACGATGTCTCGCTCGACCAGCTCAGGCTGGACAGCCTGATGACGGCGTCTTGCGGCGAGGAAGGCGAGGACGGCGCGTCCGGGCGACCAGGTGACGCGCCGGGCGACGGCGCCGGGACGGTCATCGGAATCGTTCACTCGACCGGCACGGAGGTCGACGAGTCGCCGGACGTGGCTGGCCGGCTCGTGACCCCTCTGGACAGGGCCCGCCGGACCGGGCCCGGCCGACGCCAGGAGACCACTTCCGACGACCGGCGGGGGCGGTACTCGCATTCGGAGACGCCGAAGCCGGGACATCCGACCGACGTCGCGATGGACGCCACCATCCGGCAGGCTGCGGCCAAGGGCCGCTCTGGAGATCCGGACATGGCGATAACCGTCGAGCCAGGCGACGTCCGTTCCAAGGTGCGCAAGCGGCGCGTAGGCGCTTCCATAGTGTTTTGCGTGGATGCAAGCGGGTCCATGGGAGCGACTCGCCGCATGGAGGTGGCCAAGGGGGCCGTCGTGGAGTTGCTCGTGGACGCGTACCGGCGACGCGATAGGGTGGCTGTGGTGTCGTTCCGGGGAGACTCGGCCGAAGTCCTGCTGTCGCCGACCGCGAGTGTCGAACTCGCGCAACTCCGCCTGCGCTCGATCGAGACCGGCGGGGCGACACCGTTGGCGGCGGGGATGGAGCGGTCCCTCGAGATCATCGCCGGCGAGGTCCGCCGCGACCCGAAGACGGTACCGTGGCTCGTGCTCGTCACGGACGGTCGCGCCAACGTCGGCCTGGGCGGCGGCCTCGGCAGCGATGACGCGAAGACGTTGGCCACGCGCGTGCGGGCCGCGAAGGTGCACGTGCTGGTCATCGACACCACGGAGGGTTCGGGCCCGGGAGCGGCCGCGCGCGACCTCGCCCGGTCCGCGGGGGGCGAGTACATACGACTTCCCCGCATCGAACCGGGGGCCATGGCGGGCGCCGTCAAGGACCGTCTTGAGGCGGTCTAGCGTTCGATGGTTAAGGTTTTCCGCGCTCTCGTCCGATAGAGATCGTGGACGGTGTCTGGAGATGCCGTCTAGTCGCGTGCCTCGCGCGCTCGGCTTGAGGCGCCGCCACGTTGTATGGTTTTCGGGTTCATCGACATGGTCACGCACCACTACATCGCAGTCAGGGGGGACCGGAGATGACATATCGGCTCCGTGCTTTGCGAGCCATCGCGGCTGGGGTCCTAACCGTTGGATTCGTGTTCGGCGTCGGAGTCTCGGCGGTTCACGCATCCATCGACGACATCCCGTCTCCGGTTCTCATGTCGTCGACCAACCCGGGTGCGATCGCCGGGGCCGGAGACACCCCGGACACGTGGTGGCGGATGGGTTGGGGCAACGCCCTGTATCCGTCGTTCGTGCTCAACCTGCCGCCAAGCGTGGTGTCTCCCGCGTTCGTCATCGGCACCCTGTACACGGTGGACCGTTCTCCGGCCACCGTCATCGACACGTCGCACCCGGATGGCTACTACCGCAGCGCGCAGCCGCAAGGCACGCATCTGAGCCAGATCATCGACCTGCCGGGCATCGCCGCATTCCCCCCTCCCGGCGTTGCGGTCGAGGGGCTGTGGTACTACCACTACCGCTTCTTCAGCAACTACGCGTACTCGTCGAGCCAGGTGAACGTCCCGATCGGTATCGACGTCACTCCTCCCGGTAGGGTGACCGGCCTCTCGGCGAGTCCCGCTCTCGGAGTGACTGGCGACCCGGACGCATGGTTCGCGAGCAAGCGTACCCACGTCACATGGGACGCGGGATCCCACGATGCCCTGTCCGGTGATGCCTACTACCAGATCCTCATCGACGGTCAGCCGGCCATCCCCAACACCGAGATCGACCCCTCGCAGGGTCGTGTCTACGCGATCCCGGGTATGGTGATGCCCAGCTCGGTCACCATCGAGGACATGCCGCCCGGCCGCCACAAGATCTCTGTCGCGGTCGTGGACCGCGCGACGAACCAGGGCCCGACCACGGACACATATTTCAATTCGGACCCCGACGTGCCGACAATCTCGCTGTCGGTGCCGCCGATCGTGGGCCGCTTCGCGACCGCCATGGCTGTCCCGGCCGACGCGGGCGGCATCCGCTACGTCGACTTCTTCGTGGACGACAACCCGGTGGGGCGCGTCTCATCCCCGCCGTATAACCTGCCTGTCGACATGACGCCGTTCGGGCCGGCCGCACACACATTCTCGGCTCGGGTCACCGACATGCTCATGAGGACGGAGACCGCGTCGACCGACAGCGTCACCGATCCTGAGAGTGCCTTCAGGACGGGCATCTTCACGACCCTGGGGGGCTTCAGGTACCCCGGGGCCGACGGGTCATCGCCGCTCCGCTACTTCTCCGTTCGCTCAGTGACTGTGGGTCTGGAAGCGAGCCGCAGCGTCGACGGCTTCGCCTACGTTCTGAGCCGCTCGGCGACCACTCTCCCGAGCGTTCCGGGCACCTCGGCCGACCCGCCGACCGCGATCTTTGCGCCGACCGGCCTCAGCAGCCCGATGAGTCTGGACCTCGCGTCATGGCAGAGGGTGCAGACGTCGGCCGCCGAGTCGCTGGTCGGTCTCACCGATCCGATCGAGGGCGTGTGGTATCTGACGGCGAAGGCGATGATCGCGAGCGAGTTCCCGCCGCTGTCGAGCACGTACCGGCGCGTCAAGTTCGTCGTGGACGTCACCGCGCCTCGCGTGCCGACGGGCCTGGGGGTCGTCGGCGCACCGGCCGCCGGGGCGTGGGCGCCGTCCGCGCGCCGGGACATCCAGTGGAGAAACCCAGGCGCCGCCGGGCTCGTGCAATATGACGCCCTGAGCGGGGACGCGTTCTACATCATCACTGTGAACGGTGCCGAGGTGGCGAGGCAGCCCCCGGTGGCGGGATGGCCGCTCAACAGCTACAGCATCGAGAGCCTGCTCCCCGGTCGCAACACCATCGGGGTTTCGGTAGTGGACAACGCCGGCAACCGAGGACGAGAGGCGCTGCTGACGGTCCTGGCCGACCCCGACGTGCCGACCATCGTCAGCACGTCGGCGGGCAGCGTCGGCCGGTACGCGACGCTCACCAGCACTCCGAGCGACGGCGCCGGAGTCGCGAGTGTCAGCTACTACGTGAACGGCTCCTTCGTCGGGAGCGCCGGCTCCGCGCCATGGGCGATCGTCGGCGACCTGGCGCGATTCGGGACCGGCGGCAAGACCGTGACCGCGGTCGTCACCGACATGGCCGGCAGGACCGCGAACGCTTCCAGCGGGATCTGGGTCGCGGATCTCACCGTGCCGTCCATCTCTCGCATGAAGGGCGCGCCGCAGCCGTTCTACCCTCTGCGCCGTGACCGCTATCGCGACACCATGAAGGTCTCGTACCGTCTCAGCGAGCGTGCGTATGTGACGCTGCAGATCTTCGACGCGGGCGGTGTCCTCGTCAGGGAGATCGGCGGCTGGCGCAAGAAGGGGTCGAACTCCTTCGTCTGGAACGGCCAGCGGGCCGACGGCACGACCCAAGTGGGTGGCTACACCTACCGATTGGTAGCCAACGACGGCGCATACAACATCTCCGTCACCGGCCGCGGCTACACCGAGATCAGGGCGTTCTATCTGAAGCGGATCTCTCGCAGCCGCGTGCGCGTGGTCTTCAGCTAGGCTCAACGAGCTGCGTCGCGCACAGAGACCCGGTCCGAATGGACCGGGTCTCTGTCGTTTCCGGTTGGAGTGGGCCGGTAAGCGGGGTTCTGTCGTGGACGACCATCTATCTGGGACCGCCGTTGCCGGCGGCCTCTCGCGGGCGTACCCGAGCGCCGGCCGGGCAGGCCTTGACCGCTCCTATTCGCCCTTGCTCCAGGTGGGGTTTGCCAAGCCGCCACGTCTCCGTGGCGCTGGTGCGCTCTTACCGCACCGTTTCAGCTTTTCTCCCGACCTGCACCGGACCCTCGTGGGGCCCGGGCGGTATCGGGGGAGTCTTCTTTTCTGTGGCACTTTCCGTCGCGTCGCCGCGCCAGGCCGTTAGCCTGCACCCTGCCCTGTGGAGCCCCGACTTTCCTCACGACCGGCCGGCTTGAGGCGCGGTCGCGCGGCCGTCTGGCCCACTCCAGAGCGTAGTCTAGCAGGTCGGCGGGCATGCCGGGTCGCGGCCGGCCGCGCCGGGTCGCCGTCAGGGCGTGTCGAGCCGTCCGCGGGCCTGCAGCTTCGCCCATGTGTCCTTGAGCGTGAGCGTACGGTTGAACACCAGCGCACCGGGCTTCGAGTCCGAGTCTGGACAGAAGTAGCCGAGCCGCTCGAACTGGACGGTCTCACCGACCGGCACGTCGGCGAGGGACGGCTCGACGAGGCACTCCCGCAGCACGGCCTCGGAGGCCGGGTCGATGTCGTCGAACATGTCGCGGCCGTCCGCACCGGGGAACGCGCTGACGAACAGATGCCCGTAGAGCCGCACTTCCGCGGGCAGGGTGTGAGCGGACGAGAGCCAGTGGAGAGTCGCCTTCGGCCGACGGCCGTCGGGTGAGTCGCCTCCCCGCGTCGCCGGGTCGTACGTGCACCGCAGCTCCACGATATTGCCGTCGGGATCCTTGACGACGTCCGTGCAGGTCACGAAGTACGCGGAGCGCAGCCGCACCTCGCGTCCCGGAGCCAGGCGGAAGAACTTCTTCGGGGGGTCCTCCATGAAGTCGTCGCGCTCGATCCACAGCTCGCGCGTGAACGGCACCTTTCGGGTACCGGCACGCGGATCCTCCGGGTTGTTGGGCGCGTCCATCTCCTCGATCCGGCCCTCGGGATAGTTCTCGATGACTACCTTCAGCGGATCGAGGATCGCGAATCGGCGAGGGGCGTCCCGGTTGAGCACGTTGCGCACGGCGTGTTCGAGCATCTCGACCTCGACCGTGCTGTCCGCCCTTGCCACGCCGACCATCGCGGCGAAGTCGCGGATCCCCTCCGCGGGGAAGCCGCGCCGCCTCAGTCCCGACAGGGTCGGCATGCGCGGATCGTCCCATCCATGGACGTGGCCCTCGCCGACGAGGCGCAGGAGAACCCGCTTCGACAGGACCGTCCATGTGATGTTGAGACGGGCGAACTCGTATTGGCGCGGGCGCGAGGGGACCGGCAGGTTCTCGAGGAACCAGTCGTAGAGCGGCCGGTGGTCCTGGAACTCGAGCGTGCAGATGGAGTGGGTGATGCCCTCGATCGCATCGGACTGGCCGTGCGCGAAGTCGTAGTTCGGGTAGACGCACCAGGCGTCGCCGGTACGCGGATGCTCGCGATGCAGGATCCGGTACATCACAGGATCGCGCAGGTTGATGTTGGAGGAAGCCATGTCGATCTTCGCCCGCAGCACGCGCGCCCCGTCCGGGAACTCGCCGACGCGCATGCGCTCGAAGAGGTCGAGGTTCTCGTCGATCGACCGCTCGCGCCACGGGCTGTCGCGGCCCGGCTCGGTGAGCGTGCCGCGGTGCTCACGCGTCTCCTCGGCCGAGAGGTCGTCGACGTAGGCCTTGCCGGACTTGATGAGGTCGACGGCCCACTCGAACAGCTGCTCGAAGTAGTCGGAGGCGAAGTGCAGGTGCTCGCCCCAGTCGAAGCCCAGCCATCGGACGTCGGCCTCGATGGAGTCGATGTACTCCTGCTCCTCCTTCGTGGGGTTCGTGTCGTCGAAGCGCAGATGGCAGCGACCGCCGAACTCCGTGGCGATCCCGAAGTTGAGGCAGATCGACTTCGCGTGGCCGATGTGGAGGTAGCCGTTCGGCTCGGGAGGGAAGCGGGTGACGACGCCGTCCACGCGGCCTTCGCACAGGTCGTCGGCGACGATGTCGCGAAGGAAGTCGCTGTGCTCGGGCGCGGATGTCGTCTGGGTGGTCACGAGTGGCGACGATAGCACATGAGCGGCGTGCAGGCAGGCGCCGTCGGTGCTGGCGCCCGTGCGGACGAAAGCACCCCGCCTCTCTGCCGCGATCGCAGGCGGAAAGGCGGGGTGCTCGTTGCGTGCTGGTAGCGCGTACGGGATTCGAACCCGTGATCTCCGCCTTGAGAGGCCGGCGGCGGCAGGGACAACGGGTGTGTTTGGCGTGCAATCCAGCACATACACGGCGGGGCCAGCGGGCGTGCGGGACAGTCCGCTGCGTCTGCACGCATTCCCATAGGCAAGCCGATACGCACGGGGGCTCTGGTACGTGACAGCAGCCCCGCCCTGACTGACCGGGCGGGGCCGCTGATGGTTGCACGGAGGGCTATGCGAGCAGGTCGCTGATCCGCTGCGTCCGGCCGTCGAACTCGATCTGCACATCCTCGCCCTGGTTCGCTGCGAGCCAGTCCCCGCAGCGGCGCAGGGTCTCCTGCGCCCCAAGGTAGGCCGGGTCCGTTATCCATGCGGTGCGCGCCTTGAAGATCGCGTCGGCCAGATCGGCAGCGGCGATGTCCAGTCCGCGCCGTCCCAGCTCTCTGACGAGCTGCTCGGCTGCGTCGTACAC
>JANYAK010000009.1 GCA_025361335.1 Coriobacteriia bacterium | reverse complement strand
GGCTGCAAGGCAAGCTCTACAAGCTCAACGCCCGCAAGAACCCGAGATGGAAAGAGGAGGTGGAGGCACCCGAGCTCGAGTACATTGATTCTGAGGCAGCGAATCAGGTCCTCGAGTACCTTTCATTATGAGGCACTACGGCACACGAACTTCGGCGGGAAGCGGGAAGCGGCGGCTACCGGCGGCTACCGGCGGCTACCTCGGCGGCTACCGCGCCTGAGGGGCGAGGGGATCGACGGGGCCGCCGCCGCCGTCACCCGTCGCCGCCGCTCGAGCCGTGGTCCGTGTCCGCCACCACCACGATGTCGATGTTGCGCGTCTCGCGCATGATGCGGTTGACGATGCTGCCTCGCAGTACTTCATCGACGCGGCTCCGGGCCGATTGCCCGATCACGATGAACGTCACCTGATGGCCGCGCGCGAACTCGATGATCTCACTCCCGGGGTCGGAGCCCGAAAGCTCGACGACCTCGCCTCCGAGCTCTCGAGCCAGGGAGGACACGGCCGCCAAGGCCTCTTCCTCTTTGGTGGACAGGCTCAGCCCCGGCGCGCGCACGAACACGACCCAGAAGCGCCCTTCCATCCGCCGGGCCAGCCGATAGCCTCTGCGCACGAGCTTGGCGCTCGCCAGTCGAGGCGTGACGGCGACGAGCACCCGCTCCTGGGCGCCCCACGTCTTGTCCACGTCGTGCTCCTCGATGAACTCGGTGAGTTCGTCATCCACTTCCTCGGCGGTCTTGCGCAGCGCCAGCTCACGAAGCGCGACGAGGTTGCCCTTGCGGAAGAAGTGCGCCAGCGCGGTCGGCACCTTCGCCGGCTCGTAGATGACCCCACGCTTGAGCCTGTTGACGAGCGCCTCCGGCGTGATGTCCACCAGGACCACCTCGTCGGCCTGCTCGATAATGCGGTCGGGGAGCGTCTCGCGTACACACACCCCGGTGATCTGGGCGACCGTGTCGTTGAGGCTCTCGAAGTGCTGGACGTTGACGGTGGAGACGACGTTGATCCCCTCGTCCAGGATCTGGTCGACCGACTGCCAGCGCTTGTCGTGCGCGGTGCCCGGCACGTTCGTGTGCGCGAGCTCGTCGACCAGGACCCACTCGGGACGTCGCGCGATGACGGCGGCCGTGTCGAGTTCCTCGAACACGGTGTCCCGATACGTGATCTTCTTGGTCGGCACCTGCTCCAGCCCTTCGAGGAGCGCCTGGGTCTCGGGTCGCCGGTGGGGCTCCACGAACCCTATGACGATGTCCTCGCCTCGGGCGTGCCGGCGTCTCGCCTCCGAGAGCATCGTGTACGTCTTGCCGACGCCGGCGGCGTAGCCGAGGAATATCTTGTGGCAGCCTCGGGTGCGCGGGACGTGCGATGCCAGGTCCTCGCCCCTCGTGTCGTCCGTCATTCGCTTATCTCCCATCAGCGGGCGTCCAGTTCGAGGTTGAGCGTAAGGACGTTCACCCGCGGCTCACCGAGCCAACCGAACTGCCGCCCTATCGCGTGGAGGTCGATGATGCTGTCGACCTCGTTCTCGGTCATCCTCCGCGCCTGGGCCACACGCGCGGCCTGTGCGCGTGCGTTCGCGACGGTGATGTCGGGGTCGAGGCCGCTGCCCGACGCCGTCACCATGTCCACCGGCACAGCCCCGATCGTCAACCCGGGGTTCTCGTCGATGGCCGCCGCCGCGCGCTCTTTGACGGAAGCGGCCAGCGCGCTGCTGGTGGGACCCAGATTCGACGCGCCCGAGGTGGCGGGGTCGTACCCGGTTCCGGCCGCGGACGGGCGGCCGTGGAAGTAACGGGGTGAGGTGAACGTCTGGCCGATGAGCGCGGAGCCCACGACTCTCCCCCCGGCGGTCACGAGGCTGCCGCCCGCCTGCCGGGGGAAGGCGGCCTGCGCGAGGCCGGTGACCGTGAGCGGATATATGACGCCGAGCAGGACCATCGTCACGATGGCCATGCGGACCGATGCGAACACATACCGTCTCATCCTCGTCCTCCCTGGCCGACCAGATGCAGGGCGACCAGCAGCGTGTCGATGAGCTTGATCCCGATGAAGGGCACGACGAGGCCCCCGAGGCCGTAGACCAGGAGGTTGCGGCGCAGGACGACCGCGGCGCCCAGCGGACGGTACTTCACGCCCTTCAACGAGAGCGGGATGAGGGCCACGATCACGAGCGCGTTAAAGATGACCGCCGAGAGGATCGCGCTGTTCGGGGAGTTCAGGCGCATGACATTGAGCGCACCGAGCTGCGGGTAGGTGACCATGAAGATCGCGGGGATGATCGCGAAGTACTTCGCCACATCGTTCGCGATCGAGAAGGTCGTCAGCGCGCCACGGGTCATGAGCAACTGCTTCCCGATCTCCACTATCTCGATCAGTTTGGTCGGGTTGCTGTCGAGGTCGACCATGTTGCCGGCTTCCTTGGCCGCGGTCGTGCCCGTGTTCATGGCCACTCCGACGTCTGCCTGCGCGAGCGCCGGCGCGTCGTTGGTGCCGTCGCCCGTCATCGCCACGAGCTTGCCCTGGGCCTGTTCCTTGCGGATGAGATCCATCTTGGCCTCTGGGGTCGCCTGGGCGAGGAAGTCGTCGACGCCCGCCTCGCGAGCTATGACGGCCGCGGTGACCGGATTGTCACCGGTGATCATGACGGTCCTGATCCCCATGGCGCGCAGCTGCTCGAACCGCTCGCGGATGCCGCCCTTCACGATGTCCTTGAGATGCACGACCCCGAGGGCGCGGTCGTCTAAGGACACGACGAGCGGGGTCCCTCCCTGCTCGGCCACGCCGCGCGCGAGGTCGCTCACCTCCTGGGGGACGACACCGCCGAGGCTCTCGACCCAGGCGAGCACCGAATCCACCGCGCCCTTGCGGATCTTCCTCCCCTGCCAGTCGACGCCGCTCATCCGCGTCTGCGCCGTGAAGGGCACGAACTCCGTCTCGTCGGCGTGGAGGTGTCGTTCGCGGATGCCGAACTGCTTCGCGAGAACGACGATGGAGCGGCCTTCGGGCGTCTCGTCGGCGATGGAGGCGAGCTGTGCCGCGTCGGCGAGCTCCTGCTGGGTCACGCCCTCCGCGGGCAGGAACTCGGCCGCTTGCCGGTTGCCGAGGGTGATCGTGCCGGTCTTGTCGAGAAGCAGTGTGTTCACGTCGCCGGCGGCCTCGACGGCCCGCCCCGACATGGCGAGCACGTTGTGCTGGACCAGCCTGTCCATCCCCGCGATGCCGATCGCCGAGAGAAGCCCGCCGATGGTAGTCGGGATGAGGCACACGAGCAGTGCGATGAGCACGGAGACCTCAACCGCGGAGCCCGAATAGATGGCGAACGCCTCGAGCGTGACCGTCACGAGAAGGAAGATGATCGTGAGCGCGACGAGAAGGATGTCGAGCGCGATCTCGTTGGGCGTCTTCTGCCTGCTGGCGCCCTCGACAAGCGCGATCATGCGGTCGAGGAACGTGGAGCCCGGTTCGGACGTGATCTGCACGACGATCCGGTCGGACAGCACCTTCGTGCCGCCGGTGACCGCGCTCCGGTCGCCGCCGCTCTCCCGGATGACGGGGGCCGACTCGCCCGTGATCGCCGATTCGTCGACCGAGGCGATGCCTTGGATGACATCGCCGTCGCCGGGGATGGTCTCGCCGACCGTCACGACGACCACATCTCCGCGTCGGAGCTGGCTGGCGGGTATCTGCTCGACCGAATGGCCCTTCAGGAGGTTCGCCAGCGTGTCGGTCGTCATCTTGCGCAGCGTGTCGGCCTGCGCCTTGCCGCGGCCTTCGGCCATGGCCTCGGCGAAGTTGGCGAAGAGCACCGTGAACCACAGCCAGAATGCGATCGCCACCAAAAACGACAGCTGGCCGCTGGGCCCCTTGGCGGCGGATACGCCTAGGTCCGCGAACACGTACAGCGTCACGATCCCGGCGCCGATCTCGACCACGAACATCACGGGGTTGTGCCACAGCTTGGCGGGGTTGAGCTTGACGAACGACTCCGCGACCGCCTTGCGGATCAGGTCCCTCGAGGTAGCCACGGCAGCCCGCTTCCGGGGCGCGGACCCGCCTTCAGGCGACTCGACGTGCATCTCCAGCCCCGCGTCGGACATCGGTCCACACCCCCTTTCAGAAGAGTCGGCCGGCGTGCATGAGCAACTGTTCCAAGATCGGACCCAGAGCGAACACCGGGAAGAACGTGAGGGCGCCGACGATGACGACGACCCCGACCAGGAGGCCGGCGAACAGCGGCGTGTCTGTCGGGAACGTCCCGGCCGAAGGCGGCACCTGCTTCTTCGCCGCCATCGAGCCCGCGATCGCCAGCACCGGCACGATGAACAGGTAGCGACCGATCAGCATGCCGATGCCGACCGTGACGGTGTAGAACAGCGATCCCGCGTGCAGACCGGCGAACGCCGAGCCGTTGTTGCCCACGCCCGAGCAGAACGCGTACAGGATCTCGGACAGCCCGTGGGGCCCCATGTTGAGGCGGCCGGCGAGCCCCGCGGGAGCGACGACGCCGATCGCCGACAGGACGAGCACGCCCGCCTCGAGCGCGAGCACGGCGAACATCGCGAGCTTCATCTCCTTGGGCCCGATCTTCTTGCCGAGGAACTCGGGGGTGCGCCCCACCATCAATCCGGCGATGAACACGGCGAGGATGGCGAACACGAGCATGCCGTACAGCCCCGCCCCCACCCCGCCGAACACGACCTCGCCCAGCGCGATGTTCAGCATCGCCATCCCGCCCGACATGGGCGTCATACTGGAGATCGAGCCGTCCATTGCCCCGCTGGATGCGGCCGTGGTCACGCTGGCGTATAGGGCCGAACCCTCGATGCCGAAGCGGACCTCCTTGCCCTCCATGTTGCCGCCCGCCTGCGTCGCGGACGCGACCTGATCGGCTCCCGCGGCTGTCAGGTTCGGATTGCCCGCGGCCTCGAAGCCGTACATGACGCCGACGCTGATGGCGAACAGGACCATCATCGCCGAGAGGACCACCAGCCCCTGACGCGCGTTGCTGGCCATTGTGCCGAACGTGAAGGTGAGCCCGGCCGGAATCGCCAGGATGGCGAGCACCTGGAGGAAGTCGGTCAGCGGCGTCGGGTTCTCGAACGGGTGCGAGGAGTTCGCATTGAAGAATCCCCCGCCGTTCGTACCGAGCACCTTGATGGCCTCCTGCGACGCGATCGGGCCGACGCGAAGCGACTGCACGGCGCCTTCGACCGTCTTGACGTCGACTCGCCCGGCCAGCGTCTGCGGGACCCCCTGGTACACGAATACGAGGGCCAGCACGATACACACGGGGACGAGGATGTAGAGCCACGAGCGCGTGAGATCGACCCAGAAGTTGCCGACCTCGCGCGCCTCCCGGCGGGTCAGCCCGCGGATGAGGGCGATCGCGACCGAGATGCCCGTCGCGGCGGATATGAAGTTCTGCCACGTGAGTCCGGCCATCTGAGCCAAGTGGCTCGCGCCGGTCTCGGCGGCATACGCCTGCCAGTTCGTGTTGGTCACGAAGCTGACCGCCGTGTTGAACGCCAGGTCGGGACCCATGCCCGGCGCCGCGGTCGGGTTCCACGGAAGCAGCCCTTGCGTGCGCAGCAGCAGATAGAGGATCACGAAGCAGGCGAAGTTGAAGAGGAGCACGGAGATCGCGTAGACGTTCCAAGGCATCTCGGTGCCCGGATCGATCCCCGCCGCGCGATAGACCAGGCGCTCGACAGGCGCGAGCACGGGTGTCAGCCATGTCGGCTCGCCGGCGAACACGCGGGCCATGTACAGTCCGAGCGGGTACGCCACAGCGACGAGGACGACGCCGTACGCCACGAGTCGCGTGATGTCGAAGGCCACCGACAGGCCCCTGTCAGAACTTCTCGGGGAACAGCAGTGCGTACCCGAGGTAGACAAGGATGCCGACGGCTATGGTGCCGATGACGATGTATTCCGCCACAGCGGTCTCCCCTCTCTACAGACGCCCGGAAGCCTGGACGTAGAGCAGGCATACGCCCAGGAACACGAACGGGATCCCCAAGAACACGACGTCCAGCATCGAAAAGGTCACATCCCTCGCACGCCGCGGGCGCCCGATGCGCCGTTCATGGATGCTAGACCCCCCGCTGTTGCGGCAGCGTGAACGTGGCCCGTTCGTCTGTGAAGGAACCGTGAAGGTTCGACGGATCGCTCGTCGCCGGCGGCTCCGTGGAGCCTGTCAGTCGCCGGCCACCAGCCGGAAGCCCACTCCAGGCTCGGTCAGCACGTAGCGGGGGACGCCGCCGGAGGGCTCGATCTTGCGCCGCAGATGGCTGACGTGGGCGCGCAGGGTCACAAGATCGCTCGAGTATTCCGGTCCCCAGACGGTCTCGAGCAGCATGCGCGAAGTAACGACCCGGTCGGCGTTGCGCGACAGGACCGCCAGGATGTCGAATTCCGTTCGCGTCAGGCGGACCTCGCCGCCGTCGACGGTCACCACCCTGCGAGCCAGATCGACCATCAGGCCACCGATCGTGACGACCTGAGGCCCCGCGTCCCCGACGACGGCCCGACGCAGGAGCGCGCGGATGCGCGCCAGCAGCTCGCCCGCCGAGAACGGCTTCGTCAGGTAGTCGTCCGCCCCCAGATCCAGCGCGGCGATCTTGTCCTGATCGTCGTCCCTCACGGAGAGCACGAGGATCGGCACCGACGACCACGCGCGCAGTTCCCTACAGACGTCGAGGCCGCTCATCCCCGGCAAGGACAGGTCCAGCACGACGAGGTCGGGCCGGCGGTCGATGGCGGCCTCGAGCCCCGCCTCGCCCGTGTCCGCCGAGGCGACCTCGTAGTGCCGCGAGGTCAGGATCGACCGTAATGCTCGACGGATCTGCTCCTCGTCGTCTATGACGAGGACGCGGCGCGGCCTTTCCGGAGATCCCATCTAGGCCCCCGTCGCGTCGGAATCGGGGAACGATACGGCGAAGCGGGCGCCATGAGGCCTCACGTCCTCGACCCAGATCCTTCCGCCGTTGCCGCGCACGATCTCACGGGCGATGGCCAGTCCGAGCCCGGTCCCCGACGGCACGAGCGACGCGGCGACGCCACGGTAGAACTTGCCGAACACCTTGCCCTTCTCGTCGTCGCTCACGCCCGGCCCCTCGTCCTCCACGCACACGATCACGTCCGCGCCCAGCGTGCGCGCTGAGACGGACACAGGAGTCCCGGCAGGCGAGTAGGCCAGCGCGTTCTCGATCAGGCTGTAGAAGGCGCGCGCCAGCTGACCGAAGTCGACCAAGACGCCGGGGAGCCCGTCGGGCACATCGAACGACACGCGCGCGCGTTGGTCGCCGGGTATGCGCGCGATCGCGCTGCCGAGGATCTCCGCCAGCCCGTAGACATCGGGTCGCGGGCGCCACGCATCGCCCTCCAGCCGCGACAGGTCGAGCAGGTCGCCGATCGCCTCGTCTAGCCTGCCGAGATCAGCCTCCACAGCCTCGAGCTCATCGCGCACTCGCCGCGTGTCCGTCAGCGAGTCCTGCTCGAGTAGGCCGGTGATGCGAGCCGTGACGGCCGCCAGCGGCGTCTTCAACTCGTGCGACACCGACGAGATGAGCGTGGACTTCAACCGATCCGTCTCCCTCAGGGCGGCGGCCCCCGCCGCGCGCTGGACCAGGTGCACGCGTTCGAGGAATGCGGCAGTCAGGTTGCCGGCAGCCACGAGGAGTCGCATCTTGTGGGCCGGGAACACCATGTGGCCGGCGAGGGGCCGTGCGTAGAGGACGCCCTCGAGGCCCTCCGAGACCTGAAGAGGCAGATAGATCCCGTCCGCGATCACGCCGTCCACCGCCTCAGCCGGCCCGACGCCGATCGGGCGCTCGTCTACCGGGAGGGAGTCGACGTCGCCCAGACCGACCGCCTTGTCGTTGCGCACCACCCAGTCGGCGAGCGCCTGCTCCCCGACCCCCGCCGCGTCCACCCCTCGATCCGCCAGCAGCACCGCCCCGGCGGCGCCGGTCGCGAAGACAGCGCAGCGTGCCGCGCCGAGCACGTCCACGACCTCGCTCGCGACAAAGGCCGCCAGCTCACTCGCCGATTCGGCGGACACCAGACGCGAACTCAGGCGGTTGAGCAGGGCGAGGTCTCTCTCCCGCAGGGTCGCGAGACGCTCACGCTGCCTCATCAGAGCCGTCTGCCGGCCGGAGATGAGGGCCACTCCGACGAACACGAGCAGGGTGAGCCAATCGCGTGGCGCCGCCACCCTCAACGTGTCGTAAGGCGGAACGAAGAAGAAGAACACGGCGAAGAACGCCGCGATCGCGCCGGCCGCCGACGGACCCGTTCCGGCGAGTCGCGCCACCAGCCCGATCACGGGGATGTAGAGCAGGGTCATCTGGTCGGATGCGAGCAGCCCTCGCAGCGGCAGGAGGACGGCGGTGGCCACGGCGACAGAGGCCACCGCGAACGGGTAGCCAGATCCGACACGTGTGAGGCGTGACCACTTCATAGCCGCTCCAGCGTAGCACCACCGCACATCCGCGCAGCCGCTCCACCGGATGATCTACACCCGCGGACCGCCGGCCTTGCACATCGCAGCGAACTCGGCGATCGGGCGCTGCCCGATGTCGCCTTCGGTCCTGTCGCGGACCGCGACGACGTGCCCTTCCGCTTCCTTGTCCCCCACAACGAGCATGTAGGGCACCTTCTGCTGCTGGGCCTTCGCTATCTTGATGCGCATCGGCTCGTTCTCAGCGTAGACCTCGACGCGCACTCCGACGGCCTCCAGCTCGCCGCGAACCTGCTTCGCGTACTCCATGTGCCGATCCGAGATGGGGATGATGACGGCCTGCACCGGCGCGAGCCATGGTGGGAACGCCCCGGCATAGTGCTCGATGAGGATGCCGAGGAACCGCTCCATACTGCCCAAGATGGTCCGATGCAGCATGAACGGCTGCGCCTCGGTATTCGCGGCGGTGCGGTAGGTGAGCTCGAACCGGGACGGAAAGTTGAAGTCCACTTGGATGGTGGAGCACTGCCACGTACGGCCGATGGCGTCCTTAAGCTTGATGTCGATCTTCGGGCCGTAGAAGGCGCCGTCGCCCTCGTTGATCTCGTACGCCAGCCCGCGCGTCTCGCATGCCTGCTTCAGCGAGGTCGTCGCGACCTCCCAGAACGACTCGTCGCCGATCGACTTGTCGGGACGCGTGGAGATCTCGGCCGTGTACTCGAACCCGAAGACCTCGCGCATCACATAGTCGACCAGGTCGAGCATGAGCACGACCTCGTCGTGCACCTGATCGGCCGTGCAAAAGATGTGCGCATCGTCCTGAGTGAAGCCGCGGGCGCGCATGAGCCCGTGCACGACGCCCGACATCTCGTGGCGATACACGGTCCCGAACTCGAAGATGCGCATGGGCAGGTCGCGGTAGGACCGCACGTCGTTGCCGAAGATCATGACGTGGCCCGGGCAGTTCATCGGCTTCACGCCGTACTCGTTGACCCGCCCGTCTCCCTCGTCGATCTCGAAGAAGTACATGTTCTCTTTGTAGAAGTCGTAGTGACCCGAGATCTTCCACACGTCGGCCTTGTAGATGTGCGGGGTGATCGCTTCCACGTAGCCGCGGCGATACAGCTCGGCGCGCAGCCAGTCCTGGAGCAGGCGGAGTATCCGCGCGCCCTTGGGATGGTAGATGGGCAGACCGACACCGGCGACCTCGTGGAACGAGAAGAGGTCGAGCTCGCGCCCCAGCTTGCGGTGGTCGCGCTTCTCGGCCTCTTCCAGCCGGGTCGTGTACGCGTCCAGGTCCTTCTGGCTGAACCAGGCGGTGCCGTAGATGCGCTGCAGCATCGGCCGGTCCGAGTCGCCGCGCCAGTAGGCGCCCGCGACCTTCATCAGCTTGAAGGCCTTGATCCAGCTCGTGTCGGGCACGTGCGGGCCGCGGCAGAGGTCCGTAAAGTTCCCCTGGGTGTAGATCGAGATCGTCTCGCCCTCGGGCAGCTCGGAGATGAGCTCCTGCTTCAGCGGCTGGCCATCGAAAGCGTCGGACGCCTCGAGGCGGTCCAGTTCGCCACGGCTGAAGGTCTTCGCCTCGGCGACGATCTCTCGCATGCGCTCCTCGATAGCCGCGACGTCCTCGGGTGAGAACGGCGTGTCCACGTCGAAGTCGTAGTAGAAACCATCCTCGATCGCGGGGCCGATCCCGAACCTCGCCGTCGGGAACAGGTCCTTCACGGCTTCGGCCATGACGTGCGCCGCGGAGTGTCGCAGGATACCGAGCGCCTCGGGGCTGCGGTCGGTCACGATCTCGACGCTGACGCCGTCGCGCACGACACGGTCGACGTCGACGAGCGCCCCATCGATCTTGCCGGCTACGGCTGCGGCGGCCAGCCGCGGGCTGATCGCCTCGGCCACGTCTCGGACCGAGGCGCCGTCGTGCACGGACTTCGCGCTGCCGTCCGGCAGGCTGACGGTGATATCAGGCACGGCGACCCCTTTGTGCGCGGGAGAGGACCAGACGGGCGTGAGAGAAGGCCCCGGCTCTACCCCTTCGCGGGGGGCACCGGAGCCGCGGGCGTCTCCGTGGCCGTCGCAGGCGGCTGCTTCGTCTTGCAGTACGGGCACACAGCCCAGCTCAACTTGAGCGCCTTGCCGCAGCTCGTGCATTCCTTGCGCAGCTTCTTCATGCAATAGGGGCAGATGAGGTAGTCCGACTCGACCGGCTTGAGGCACGACGGACATGTCGTGACCCCCCGGGAGATCTCGGCTTCCTTGGCGCGGATCTCGAGCTCGCGCTCGCGCGCGTCTTCGGCGAACTCCGGCGGACGCACGACCATGTAGATCATCCAACCGAACACGCTGAAGATACCGACCACGACGGCCCAGAACCACGGCATCGCGCCGCGCCGGTCCGCATCACGCCATGTCCAGAAAATGAGGGCGATGGCGAAGACGATCATGAACACGACGCACAGCTGAGTGCCGAGCCTGAACTCGGCGCTCGTATAGATCGGCTTGAGCAGGTCGCCCATCTCTCCCCTTCCGGGACTTCCGGCGTGCTCGCGCGCTCGCGCGCGGCGCCTTGACTACGGGGATTCTAGCAGAAGGGAGAGCCCCCGGAGGCGGTGGTGTTACCGAAGCGTCGTCCGAACTCGGCCGACGGTGTAGAGGCTACCCGTCACGAGCAGCCCGCTCGTCGCGTTCTCGGAGACCCAGGCGGCATCGACGCACGAGAGGGGCACCGTGCCACACGGCACGCCGGTGACGTCCGCCACCACCGCGGCGAGGTCCTCCGCCGGCATGGCGCGGGGCGAGTCGGGCGCCGTGCACACGAAGCCCGCGACATGCGGCGCCAGAGCCGACACCACCCCGCGGGCGTCCTTGTCCGCCAGCATCCCGAGCAAGACCAGCGGCCGGTCCCCGGGACGGGGCCACGCTTCCGCGACCGCCGTCGCCATCACGCGCGCCGCCTGCGGGTTGTGTGCGCCGTCGAGCACGACGGGTGGATGCTCGCCTATGAGCTCGAACCTCCCAGGAATCCGCAGACCGGCGAACGCCGCGGTGACACGGATCGGGTCGAGGCCTCGTCCGAGCGACGCCTCGACTGCGGCGATCGCGGTCGCCGCGTTCGGCGCTTGGTAGGACGGCGCCTCCATCTCGATGTCGTAGGCGCCGTGGGCACCGTCCACATGCATGCGGGTCGTCCGATCGGGCCACGGTGCTCGCGCGCCCACCGAGTACCTCACTGTACGGGCCTCGACGACCGCCGATGGCGCCCCCTCCGGCGCCACGAACCACGGATGCAGTCTGAACCCCTCGGCGCGCGCCAGGAACACGTCCGCGACGCACGCGGTCCCCGGACCGAGGACGACCGATGCCGCGGGCTTGATGATGTGGGCCTTATCGGCGGCTATCTCCTCGACCGTGGAACCCAGGCGCTCCGTGTGGTCCAGCCCGACACCGGTGATGACGGCGACAGCGGGCGCGACGACGCTCGTGGCGTCCCACCGGCCTCCCATCCCGACCTCCAGTACCGCCCAGTCGCAGGCCCGCTCACGAAACAGCCACATCGCCGCCGCCGTGAGCAGCTCGAACTCGGTCCGCGAGTCCGCGAGTGCAGCCGTGTCGCGCGCCGCGTGGACAGCGGTTCCTATGGCCAGCGCGAAGTCCTCCTCGCTCACCGGGCGACCGTCGATCTCGATGCGCTCGGTGTACGACTGGAGATGCGGGCTGGTGTAGCAACCCACGCGATGGCCGTGCGACGCGAGCAGGGCCGCGACCATGCGTGTGGTCGACGTCTTCCCGTTGGTGCCCGTGACCTGGATGCACGCGAGCGCGTCCTGGGGACGCCCGAGCCGTTCCGTGAGCGCGCGGATCCCGTCCAGTGCCGGGTGGATGCCGAATGTCAGCGCGGCATCGAGCGCCGCGAGCGCCTCGGCATAGGTGAGCGCCACGGCGCCGGGCCTAGTCGGCCAGCTCGGCGAACTGGGCCGTCAGCTTGGCGACCGCATCGCCCAGCTCGACGGCGCGGGCGCGGTCCTTCTCGATGATCTCGGCGGCGGCATTGGCCAGGAAGCCCTCGTTGGAAAGCTTGCGCGTGATCTTGTCGAGGTCGGTCCGCGCCGCTTCGAGCGCCTTGGCGACTCGCGCGCTCTCGCGCGCGAAGTCCACGAGGCCCTCGAGCGGGATGTAGAGCTCGCAACCGGCGGCGACCGCCACGGAGCTGTGCGCCGGCTTCCGCGCGGCCGCGTCCACCGTCAGCGCGCCGATCCCGGCCAGCGCCTTGATGACGTCGGCTTGGCCGGAGACCAGCAGGCCTTCCGTCTCGTCGGCCTTCACGATCACATCCACGGTCGATCGGGGCGGCACGGAGTAGCGCGACCGCACCGCTCGCACGGCGCTCACGACTTCGCGCATGGCGCCGATGGACTTCTCCGCGTCCAGGTCACGCCACCCGCGCAGCGACTCCGCCGAGGGCCACTGCGCGATCATCAGAGAATCGGCCGAGTCGGACGGGGACAGGGGCAACTGCCGCCAGATCTCCTCGGTGACGAACGGCATCATGGGGTGGAGCAGCCGCAACGCCCGGTCCAGCACGAAGACCAGGTTGCGCTGGACCGTCAGCCGGGCGTCGCCGCCCGCTTGCAGCCGCGCCTTGGCGAGCTCGATGTACCAGTCGCACAGCTCGTTCCAGAAGAAGTCGTAGAGCGCGCGCGCCGTCTCGCCGAACTCGAACGCGTCGAGCCCGTCCTCGACCCGGGCGGCCAGATCCGCCAGGCGCGACAGGATCCACGCGTCCGCGGCGGTCTCGGCGACCGGCGAACCGAACGTGTAGCCCTCCAAGTTCATGAGCACGAACCGGCTCGCGTTCCAGATCTTGTTCGCGAAGTTGCGCGACGAGAGCAGCTTGTCCTCGGAGAACTTGATGTCCTGGTTGCCCGCGACCTGCAGCATGAGGCCGAAGCGCATCCCGTCGGCGCCGTAGTGCTCCATGAGGTCGAGCGGGTCGACGCCGGTGCCCAGCGACTTGCTCATCCGCTTGCCCTCGGCGTTGAACACCGTGGGGTGGATGATCACGTCGGCGTAGGGCACCTCGCCGACGAAGTGCAGGCCCTGCATGATCATCCGAGCGACCCAGAGGAACAGGATGTCGCGCGCCGTGGACAGCACGACCGTCGGGTAGAAGAAGTCCACTCGCGGATCGGGGGCCGGCCAGCCCAGTGTGGCGAACGGCCACAGGGCCGAGCTGAACCACGTGTCGAGCACGTCCTCGTCCTGCCTGACCGGGCCGCCGCACTTCGGGCACGAAGTCACATCCGTCTCGGATGCGACCATCTCGCCGCACGCGTCGCAGTAGTAGACGGGGATCTGGTGGCCCCACCACAGTTGGCGCGACACGCACCAGTCGCGGATGTTCTCCATCCAGTGGAAGTAGACGTTCTCCCAGCGCTTCGGGTGGAACGCGACGCGGCCGTCGCGCACGCAATCGATGGCGGGCGCGGCCAGGGGCTTCATGTCGACGAACCACTGATCTGAGAGCCATGGCTCGACCACGGTGCGGCACCGGTAGCAGTGGCCGACCGAGTGCCGGTGGTCTTCGACGCGCGCGAGCAGGCCCGCGGCCTCGAGGTCCGCGATCACCTTCGCGCGGGCGGCGTAGCGGTCGAGGCCGACGTAGGCGCCGCCCTCCTCCGAGATCGTGGCGTCCGCGTTGAGGATGTTGATCTTGGCGCAGCCGTGACGCTCCGCGATGTCGAAGTCGTTGGGGTCGTGTGCGGGAGTCACCTTCACCGCGCCCGTGCCGAACGACCTGTCGACGTATTCGTCAGCCACGACCGGGATCTCGCGGCCCACGAGCGGCAGGACCACGGTGGCGCCCACGATGGCGCGATAGCGGTCGTCGTCCGGGTGCACCGCGACGCAGGTGTCTCCCAGCATGGTCTCGGGACGGGTGGTCGCCACGATCACATGGTCGATGCCGCCCACCGCAGCCTTGAGCGGATAGCGCACGTGCCACAGGTGGCCGTCGAGCTCCTCGTGCTCCACCTCGATATCCGACAGCGCGGTGGTGCAACGGGGACACCAGTTGATGATGCGCTTACCGCGGTAGATCAGGCCCTCGTTGTACAGCTGGACGAAGACCCGCTTGACCGCCTTCTGGTAGCTGGGGTCCATGGTGAACCACTCGTCGGAGTAGTCGCAGCTGCATCCCATCGCCTTGAGCTGGGTGATGATGGTGCTTCCGTGCTCACGTCGCCATGTCCAACACAGCTCGATGAACTTCTCCCGTCCCACATCGCGGCGTGAGAGGCCCTGCTTCGCCAGCATCTGCTCGACCTTGTTTTGCGTGGCGATGCCGGCGTGGTCGGTCCCCAGCACCCAGCGCGTGGGTCGGCCCGTCATGCGGCTGCGCCGGATGAGAACGTCCTGGATGGTGTTGTTGAGCGCGTGGCCCATGTGGAGCGATCCGGTCACGTTCGGCGGGGGGATGACCACCACGAAGGGCTCGACCGAGGTGTCCTCGGGGAGGGGGCACTCGAAGTAGCGGCCGGCCATCCATGACGTGAAGACGGGGCCTTCGACCGCGCTGGGGTCGTACGCCTTCGGAAGTTCGCTCATATGGAGTGGGTTCCCCTTCGCATCACGTGCCCGAACCGCGCCGCGGAGTCGTGCGACGTGTCTGCGATTCTATGCGAAGGAGACGCGGCGGACCACGTCAGGCGGTCGCGTCCCTCTGCGTCCCGCCCTCGCAGACGAGCGTGGGCGGGACACCGTCGTTGACGGTGGCGTCGGTCACTATCACCTCGCGCACGTCGGCGCGGCCGGGAAGGTCGTACATCGAGTCCAGCAGCAGGGCCTCAGTGATCGAGCGAAGGCCGCGCGCGCCGGTCCCGTGCTTGATGGCCCGCTCCGCGACCGCGCGCAGGGCCTCGTCGGTGAAGCGCAGCTCCACGCCCTCGAGTGCGAACAGGCGCTCGTACTGCTTGACCAGAGCGTTCTTCGGCTCCGTCAGAATGCGCACCAGATCGCTCTCCGTCAGCTCCTCGACGTGGGCGACTACTGGCACGCGTCCGACGAACTCCGGGATGAGACCGAACTTGGTCAGGTCCTCGGGCAGCACCTGGCCCAGCAGGATCCCCGTCTCGTGCTTCGTCGCGTCGGTGAGGTCGGCCTCGAAGCCGACACCCTTGCGTCCGATGCGCGTGGCCACGATCTTCTCGAGGCCCACGAAGGCGCCGCCGAGGATGAACAGGATGTTGGTCGTGTCGATCTTGATGAGCTCCTGCTGGGGATGCTTGCGCCCGCCCTGCGGGGGGACGTGCGCCTCGGTGCCCTCGATGATCTTGAGCAGGGCCTGCTGGACGCCCTCACCCGACACGTCCCGCGTGATGGAGAGGTTCTCCGCCTTGCGGGCGATCTTGTCGATCTCGTCGATGTAGATGATGCCGATCTCGGCCTTCTTGGTGTCGAAGTCGGCCGCCGTGATGATCTTGAGCAGGATGTTCTCCACGTCCTCGCCCACGTAGCCCGCCTCGGTCAGCGACGTCGCGTCGGCGATGGCGAACGGGACGTTGAGGATGCGGGCGAGCGTCTGGGCCAGCAGGGTCTTGCCGCAGCCGGTCGGGCCCAGCAGCAGGATGTTGCTCTTGGCGAGCTCCACGTCGGTCTCGCCCGACGTGACGGCCTGGACGCGCTTGTAGTGGTTGTAGACCGCCACGGAGAGTGAGCGCTTGGCCTCGTCCTGACCGACCACGTAGTCGTTCAGGATCGCGTAGATGTCGTGCGGCTTGGGCAGGCTCTCGAGATCGAGCGCGACGGGCGTGGTGAGCTCCTCGTCGATGATCTC
>JANYAK010000033.1 GCA_025361335.1 Coriobacteriia bacterium | reverse complement strand
GGTCGGGATAACCGCTGAAAGCATCTAAGCGGGAAGCCCATCCCAAGATGAGATCTCCCACTGGGTCAACCAGGTAAGGGCCCTCGTAGACTACGAGGTTGATAGGTCACAGGTGTAAGCACAGCAATGTGTTCAGCCGAGTGATACTAATCGCCCGAGGTCTTGACCTTCTGTTCGTCGTCGATCGATCGCTATGCAGCTCCCAGGGTGCGGACTTCCGCGCCCCGCGGTAGCATTCACAAGCGCATATGCGCATGGACGGACCCATCTCGATGGAGCCGTCGGATGTGCTCAGTGGTTATGGCGGAGGGGGTACACCCGATCCCATTCCGAACTCGGCAGTTAAGCCCTCCAGCGCCGATGGTACTGCGGCAGCCGCCGTGGGAGAGTAGGACGCCGCTGAGCACATCCGACGGCTTCTTCGTGTGCTCCGGGGTCGCTCCGGGCCGGAGGATCCCGCCGGGAATCGGCACGAGGCTTGCTTCGCAGTATCACGACCATATCGGTCAGGATTAGTGATACCATACGGGCGTCTTGGAGGCGCCGCCGGCCGGTAGTGGCCGGGAGAGGAGTGCGGGACCCATGAAGGAACAGGTGCAGCTCGCTCTGGACAAGATCCGCCCGGCGCTGCAAGCCGACGGTGGCGATGTGGAGCTGGTCGACGTCGAAGGTGGCGTCGTCAAGGTCCGGCTCGTCGGAGCGTGCCGTGGGTGTCCGATGTCGCAGCTGACGTTGGCCAACGGCGTTGAACGTGTACTCAAGGAAGAGGTCCCCGGCGTCGAGCGCGTCGAGGCTGTCTGATCCATCCAGGCGGTCCCCTCGGGGCCCACTGACACGCAGAACGCCGCGGGGCTCGGCTCCCCGCGGCGTTCTGCGTTGGTCAAGGACACCCATCGGAACGTGATGACCGCTCGGGGCTGTGAGTGCGCCGTTCGGCATCGGGTCGAAAAGGTCGATTGACGCTCTATATAGTGGGTCATACACTTGGCAACGCAACATGTTGTGCAGCAGGCGCGGCATGTTCGCACCATGCGGCGAACGCAGCGACGCCCGTCGGACCGGGAGGGTCGGATGAGGCGTCGCCGACCGCACGAGGGAGGAAGTCAGACCATGGCCGAGGCCAGCAAGACGTCGGCGTACGCCCGCACCATCGATGAGACGCTGTCACCGAATTCGCTGAAGGTGCTGCAGAAGCGGTACCTCATGAAGGACGACGACGGCCAGCCGATCGAGAGACCGTCGGACATGTTCGTCCGGGTGGCCGAGAACATAGCCGCCGCCGAGCGCCTCCACGGCGCCGATGACGCACGCGTCGCCGAGGTCGCCGCGGACTTCTACGACCTCATGACATCGCTCGACTTCCTGCCGAATTCGCCGACCCTGATGAACGCCGGCCGCGACCTACAGCAGCTGTCGGCGTGCTTCGTCCTGCCGATCGAGGACTCGATGGACTCGATCTTCGGCGCCGTGCGCGACACCGCCATCATCCACAAGTCCGGCGGCGGGACCGGGTTCTCCTTCTCTCGGCTGCGGCCGGCAGGCGACCAGGTGCGCTCCACGCAGGGAGTCTCGTCGGGCCCCGTGTCCTTCATGCGGGTGTTCAACCAAGCTACCGAGGCGGTCAAGCAGGGCGGGACTCGACGCGGCGCGAACATGGGGGTCCTGCGGGTCGACCATCCCGATGTCCTCGACTTCATCAGGTGCAAGTCGGACGGCGACTTCGCGAACTTCAACATCTCCGTGGCTCTCACTGAGAAGTTCATGGACGCGGTGCGTGCCGGGACGATGTATGACTTGCTCAATCCGCGCGACGGCAAACCGGCCGGGCAGCTGGACGCCCGTGATGTGTACGACCTGATCGTCGAGATGGCGTGGGCGACCGGCGACCCCGGCATCATCTTCATCGACCGCATGAACAGGGACAACCCGACGCCGCGCGTCGGCGAGATCGAGTCGACCAATCCGTGCGGCGAGCAGCCGCTGCTGCCGTACGAGGCGTGCAATCTCGGTTCGGTGAACCTGTCGCGTTTCGCCGGCATGCGTGACGGCGAGCCCGCCGTTGACTGGGACGGCATCGCGGACGTGGTCCATCGCGGGGTGCGCTTCCTCGACGACGTCATCGACGTGAACGAGTACCCGCTGCCCAAGATCGGCGAGATGGCCCGGGCCAACCGCAAGATCGGCCTCGGCGTCATGGGGTGGGCGGACATGCTGATCAAGATGGGTATCGCCTACGACAGCGACGAGGCTGTTGCTCTCGGCGAGAAGGTCATGGGCTTCATCGACGCCGAGGCCAAGTCGGCGTCGCGGAAGCTCTCCGAGGAGCGGGGATCGTTCGCGAACTTCGAGGGCTCCATCTACGACACCCCCGAAGGTGGGCCAATCCGCAACGCCACGGTGACGACCATCGCGCCGACGGGCACGCTGTCCATCATCGCCAACTGCTCGAGCGGCGTGGAACCCCTCTTCGCCGTGTCGTATGTCCGGACGGTGATGGACAACGACCGCCTCATCGAGGTGAACCCGATGTTCGAGGATATCGCCGTGAAGCAGGGGTTCTACAGCAGGGAGCTCATGGCGCTCATCGCCGACCACGGGACCGTGAGCGACATCGATGAGGTCCCCGAGGCTGTGCGCCGCGCGTTCGTGACCGCTCACGACATCGCGCCCGTGTGGCACGTGCGCATGCAGGCTGCGTTCCAGAAGCACACGGACAATGCGGTCTCCAAGACGGTCAACTTCGGCAACGACGCGACCATCGAGGACGTCCGCATGGTGTACGACCTCGCTCACGAGCTGGGCGTGAAGGGCGTGACCATCTACCGGGATGGTTCCAAGGACAATCAGGTGCTGTCCACGGGACGGACGGGGAAGGCCGCGCAGGCCGCCCCCGCGGCGACCGGCCGGGTCGGAGAGATCGAACCCAGACCGCGGCCGGCGGTGACCGTTGGCCGTACGGAGAAGATCAAGACAGGGTGCGGCAACCTGTACGTCACGATCAACGCGGACGAGCACGGTCTGTGCGAGCTGTTCACCCAGATGGGAAAGTCCGGAGGTTGCGCGTCCTCGCAGTCGGAGGCGCTGTCCCGCATGATCTCGATGTCGCTGAGGGCCGGCGTGGATCCCGAGGCCGTGGTGCGGCAGCTGAGAGGGATACGTTGTCCGTCCCCTTCATGGGCGGAGGGCGGCAAGGTGCTCTCGTGCGCCGACGCCGTCGGTATCGCGCTCGAGCACTTCATCGAGTGGCAGGCCACCGGCCTGGCGCCCACCGCGGTGTTCAAGCATACCGACAAGCTGGACAACCTCGCGGGCGCGTGTCCCGAGTGCGGGGGGTCGCTCGAGCACGAGAGCGGCTGCGCCGTGTGCAGGGCGTGCGGCTTCAGCAAGTGCGCGTAGCCTCGTAGAGCCGGGGCGGGCCGGGTCGTCCCGGTCCGTCCCGCCCTTGCCTCTCCCGCCCTGACCCGTCGCGGAGGTGTTCGCCATGGTTCTTTCGGACCGAAGCATCAAGGAACAGCTGCTCGCCGGCCGTATTCGTGTCGAGCCCCTCGATCCGGACGACATCCAGCCGTCGAGCATCGACCTGCACCTGGGCGCGCGTTTCCAGGTGTTCCGGAACTCCCGGTATCCCTACATCGACCCATCGAGGGAGCAGTCCGGGCTGATGGAGCTCGTGTCCGCCTCGGCCGAGGAGCCGTTCGTCCTGCATCCCGGAGAGTTCGTTCTGGGTGCGACGATCGAGCGCATCGTCCTGCCGTCCGACATCGTGGCGCGTCTGGAAGGCAAGTCGTCGCTGGGTCGGCTGGGCCTCCTCATCCACTCGACGGCGGGCTACGTCGATCCCGGCTGGGACGGCACGCTCACGTTGGAGCTGAGCAACGTCGCCAACCTGCCGATAGTGCTGTCCCCGGGGATGGCGATAGGACAGATCTCGTTCACCATGATGAGCACGCCCGTGGACCGGCCGTACGGTTCTCCCGGCCTCGGCTCGCGGTATCAGGGCCAGGTCGATCCCACCCCGAGCCGCAGTCACGACGAGCGCTGAACGGCGGCGGGGCGGCCCATAGGTTCCCCAGGGTACCCGCGCCTCCGCACCGCACCGCACCGCACCGCACCGCACCGGTCCGCGAAGCGACGTCGGCTAGAGGCGGTGTGTGATCTTGTCGACGAGCGCCAGCGGCATCAGCCCGGCGAAGTACTTGCCCGTGCGCGATTCCACGATCGGCAGCCACCTCATCCTGCGACGCAGGTCCCGGGCGGTGCCGTCCATGGCCCGGCGGTAGGCCGCGAGCGCCTCTTCGGGCGAGTGAGCCGCGACCGCCTCGCCGGCGAGGAGCCCGGAGCCGAGTGCCGTCGAGATCCCCTCGCCGGAGGTCGGTGACATGAATCCCGCCGCCTCTCCGGCGAGCAGAACGCGCCCCCGCCCCTCGACCAGGTCCTCGCGCCTGCGGACGTACAGCGCGGCCGCCGCCTCACGCTTCTCGCTGACGCCGAGTTGCGGCATCGCCGCCCGCAACTTCGCGAGAACCAGGTCCTGCTTCTCCCAAGGGCGGACCGCCTTGGGGTAGAAGACGGATCCGACCAGTGCATGTCCGCCCTTCTGAACGACGTAGGAGTAGGCGTGGTCGTCGCCGATCCCCCGCATGTAGATGCAGTCGAAGTAGGGAGGGATGTCCCCCTCGAGCCTCACGTGGTCCTGGAGGGTCACGTAGGATGCCGCGGAGCCGACACCGAGAGCCCGGCGCACGGCCGAGCGCGCTCCGTCGGCGCCGATCAGGTTGTCGCACGACACCGTCTGTGGCCCGTTGGACGTCTCCAGTGTGACGACCACGTTGTCGTGGAGCTCGGCGAACGTCTCGAGCACGCACGAGTCGACGACCTCCACCCCCGGAGGCACGGCGACCCTCAGCAGCCATTCGTCGAAGGCCACGCGATCGACGTTGAGGAACTCGAGGCTCGTCTCGCGGCGGATGGCACGGTCCCAGTCCACGAATCGGAATCTGACGGTCCCGGGGGAGAGGGTCACTTCATCGGGGAGCGTTCCGAACGGCTTCAGGTAGTCGCGCGAGGCCTGGTTGAGCATGCCGCCGCAACTCTTGTGTCTGGGGAGCTCCGAGGCGTCGACCAACAAGACATCGCCTCGGCGGGACGCCTTCCACGCCGCCATGATGCCGGCCGGGCCGGCGCCGATGATGACGGTGTCGTACCTGCTCAGGACCGGCGCTCCCAAATCGGTTCCCCCTCGGGTCGGCGTCCGCAAGTGGCATCGTGCTTCGGAGGGCGCGTGATACCATGGCCCGAGCCAGTCTAGGACAGGAGACGTGAAGTGGCCAAGTGCTGGGAGCGCAGGGGGTGTGACGACGCGATGCAGGCGAACTGTCCGCACGCCGTCGATCCGGACGAGAAGTGTCCCGCCCGATGCAGCTACGGCCAGTGCTACAACGAGACGCGCGACTCGACCTCGGATCCGGCCCTGATCTTCGACCCCACCATCGACCGCGACGCCGCGGCCAAGGAGTCCTGCGTCTTCTGCGCGTTCTTCCTGCGCAACGGCCCGCGCATCGCCTGACGGCGCTGCCGCCCTCCCGGGTGTTCGCTGTCCGGGGTTGAGGGACAGGTGTTCCCGGGTATCCTCCTGCGAGGGGTGCACGCCATGACCCCATCTCGATTCGAAGGAGGTCGGATATCCATGCCGACGCGAGACGGGCACCACCATCGGCGCGTGTTCAAGCCGAACCCCATGGTAATCCTGTTCGTCCTGCTCGAGAGCGTCTTCTGGGCGCTCGGGGCGGTCTGCATCATGTCCGCCATGCATCGGATCGCCAGCGCGCTCAAGCTTCAGGCGCGCGTGAAGGTCCTGCACGAGCTCGGCGACGCGTTCACGGCGGAAGAGCGAGAGGTCCTCATCCACAAGATCAAGTCCCGCGCCCTCTCGCCGATCCTCTAGACGGGATGGCGGCCCCCGCGGACCGGAGGCGATCGGGCGGGGCCTTCGGGGATCTCGGACCCGTGGCCGCTGAACTCGCCGCGTTCGGCAGGGAGTTGTCCGACTCAGGCGCCGCGCAGGTGGCCGGCGCGTTCACCGACATGCCCGATGCGGACGAGCTGATCAAGGCGTCGCCGAACGCCTTCCTGCTGGGCGTCCTGTTCACCCAGGGGGTCGCCGCCGAGCGGGCGTGGGCGGGTCCGTGGCTGCTACGGCAGCGCTTGGGCCACCTCGACCTCGTCCGATTGGCCGACGACCGGGAAGCCGTCGACGCGGCGATCTGCGAGTCGCCCGCGTTGCATCGGTTCACGCATACCGTGGCTGGGTGGATCTCCGACGCGGCCGCGCGCCTGCTCGCGTGCTACGAGGGCGACGCGAGCAGGATCTGGGAGCCGGGATCGAGCGTGGCCGAGGTGAGCGAGCGCCTGTCGCTGTTCCGGGGCATCGGCCGCAAGAAGGCCGCCATGGCGGTGGAGATACTGCGGCGCCATTTCGGGATCCCGCTATCCGGAGCGGATGAGGGGACCGTCGCGTACGACGTCCACGTGCGGAGGGTGTTCCTGCGGTCGGGTCTCACCCTGCGCGACTCCCCCGAGGAAGTGCGAGCGGCGGCCGCTTTCGCGTACCCCGGATCGCCGGGCACGCTCGACCTTCCGGCATGGCTGATCGGGCGTCAGTGGTGCAGGCCCGTCGTCCCGCGCTGCGAGGAATGCCGGCTCGGGGAGGTGTGCCCCCGTCGCGTGTGGATGAACGTGGAGGGCGTGGGCGCGCGCACGGGTGCACGCGTGGCGGACGTCAGTCGAGGCGCTTGAACAGCAGCCCCGACAGAAGCTTCGGATAGAAGTACGTGGACTTCTGGGGCATCGTCTCGCCGGCCAGCGCGACCGCGGCGACCTGGTCCATCCGCGTGGCGTTCAGGACGAACACCACGTCGTGCTCGGCGGCGAGCCTCAGGGCCTCGTGGGCGTCCTTCGAGAAGCGCAGGCGTTCGAGCGTCTCCGGCCGGTCGGGGTGGATATCGAGCAGGGGCGATAGGACGAGTTCCTGCAAGACGGCGACATCGAGGGATCTCCACTCGTCGGAGGTGCCCGCGGGGAACGACGCCGAGTGGTCGACGTCGGCGCGAAGGCGCGCGACCCGGGTCCGCCCGTCGCGCGCGCGGACGAGGAACGTGACCCGCCCGTCTGTCGCGTCCAGGGCGCTGGAGGGATGGCCGGGCGGCAGTTCCTCCAGGTCGAAGCGCTGCGCCAGCGCGGTCCAGAATGCCTGCGCGTGAAACGGGCCGGGAGCATCCGCGATCCGGTGGGTCGGCCATACGGCCAGCCCGGGGTCGTCCATGTTCACGAGAGCCATCATCACGGAGTCGTATGCTGGCGGCTCCAAGCCCTCCACGGACTCGGTGGGGCTCGCCGCGCGACGCTCGTCCCGATACGCGAGAGCTGTGGTGTAGCGGTGGTGGCCGTCCGCGATGAAGACGGGGCGATCCCTCAAGTGCGCGGCAAGAGCCGTGTGGTCGGTCGGGTCGGTCAGCGCCCACACCGTCGAGACGACGCCGGCTCCGTCCGTGGCGATCGCGAGGGGAGTGCCCGACATGGCCCGCTCTATCCACGAGTCTGTGCGATGTTCGGGGTCGCGAAACATCCCGAACACCTGCGAGAGGTTTGCCGCCGTCGCTCGCGTGAGCTTGAGCCGGTCGTCGATGGCCTTCGGCAGTGTGCGCTCATGGGGGAGGATCACGCCTGACGAGAAGGGCTCGAGGTCCACCGCGGCGATGAACCCGCGGCGCGATATCTCGTGGCCCTGCTGCTCGTAGCGTTGCTCGAGGACGTACACCGTCGGCTCGGCGTCCTGCTCGAGCACACCCTCGTTCATCCACCGCAGCCACGTCGCGGCGCCGGTCGCGTACCGGTTGCCGACGACCTTATCGTCGAGGGCGCCGTCGGGGAGCTCGAGAGCGACGACATTGAGCGCATCGGCTTCCAGCAGCGCCAGGCGCTGGTCGGTGGTCACGACGTCGTACGGCGGAGCCGTGAGCGTCGAGATGTCGGAACCAGCGGGGCGGGCATAGCGCACTGCGCGGAAGGGGCGGACGACGGCCACGAGTGGTCCTTTCGCGTGCGTCCGGGCCCGTGGGCACGGAGGGGGTCGCGGATGCCGGGAAGTCTACCCCAGCAGGTATCGGAACGCCAAGAAGGCGGCGACGCCGGCGAGGGTGGCTCCCAAGAAGCTGCGCGTCGTCCTGTAGACGACTGCGGTGGGGATCGCCGCGAGCAGGTAGGGGTTCTGCAGAGGGGCCAGCCATCGGCCTCCGGGGCGCAGGACCTCCATGACCACGATCGACGCCATCACGCATGCGGGGACGTAGGACAGCCACCGCTCGAGAGGCTTCGGCAGGCTCAAACGGGACATCGCGGCGATCGGGACCAGGCGGAAGCAGATGTTGACGACCGTCATGCCGATCACGACGCCCCATACCAGACTCGCACTCATCGGTTCACCACGGCGGCTACAGAGGCGGCGCCCATGGCGCCCACGATCACGGGCCACGCTCCCGGGAGGAAGAAGGAGCACGCGGCCGTGAGGATCGCCGCGACGACAGCCGCCACGACGTAGCGCCGACTGGTGATCTGGGCGACGAGCAGCGCCACGAACATCGCTGGCATCGCGAACTCCACACCCCAACGGGTGGGGTCGCCCACGGAGGAGGCGGCGCCCGCGCCGATGGCCGTCCCGAGCGTCCACCCGAGCCACGAGACGACGCCGACGCCGAGCATCGATCTCGCGTCGGCCGTGCCCGCCCGCAGGTCCGTGACGTTCACGCCGAATGTCTCGTCGGTCAGCGTGAACGCCAGCGGCAACTGACGCCGCAGCGGCATGTCGCGCAGATAGGGCGACAGCGTCGCGCTGAACAGCACATATCGCAGGTTCACGACCGTCGTGGCGATCACGACTGTGGCCAGTCCCGCGCCGGCTCCCAGCAGGTTCACGGCGATGAACTGGCCGGCGCCCGCGAGCACGAGTGCGGAGCACGCGACGGCCTGCGCGACGCTGAAGCCGGCGGTCGTCGCAAGGATCCCGAACGCGGCTCCTATCGGCAGATAGCCGAGAAAGATCGGCGACCCCAAGCGCATGCCGCGTGCGAAGCTGCCAGAGTGGTCGGGGAGCAGTGCGGAGTTGTGATCAGGTCGAGGCATCTCGCAAGACTAGCACAGCGTTCCCGCGGCGACTCGTGCCGCCGCGGGCGTGTGCCGCGCGCGCCGCGCGCGCGGCGCGCCGCGATCAAGGACGCCGTTGGCCGAGAGTGTCGGGCCTCGAGCTGCCTGCGGGAGTAGAATCCTATGTTGTGCCTCTAGAACGGAGCGGGTCCTGTGATGGGATTCACGGTACTGTGTCCGAACGACGGACCTGTCCAGGTCGGCCTCGAGAACATCTCCTCCATCATCGTTCGGGGCGAGGAGGATGTGGAGGTCGTGTTCGGGTGCCCCACGTGCGGCCGGTACATCCACGTGTCGGCGCAGGTCCCGCGGCTCCTTCTGGCCACCCTGGAGGATGCGGTCGTCATCGACGAGCGCACGGGGGAGGCCACGCTCAGCGTGTCCGCCCTCATCGAGAGGGGGCACCTGCTCGCCGGAGGGGGGATCTCGGGCGTCCCGGCGGTGTCGGTACCCGTGCCCGCGGTCGAGGTCGATGCCGACCGGATCGAGCGTTACTGCGAGTATTTCAGGCGCCAGTTGGCGGAAGTGACGAGCGTCGACGCGATGCTCGCCGAGATCGACTCCCGCTGAGCCCTCACGCGGTCAGCGCCATCCAACGGTCCTGGCTGGCCGGCGCCTGAGGCGCATCCAGGCCGGCAGCGCCAGTATCAGTCCCGTCACGAACCCGCCTATGTGCGCGAAGTAGGCGACCCCTCCCGCGGGTGCCGACGAGCCGCCGAGGCTGCCGAGGCCCTGCCCGAGCTGGAGAACGAACCAGATCGCTATCACGACCCACGCGGGGATCGCCGCGAGCTCGATCACGAAGAAGATGAAGATGGCCGTCACGACCTTCGCGCGCGGGAAGAGCAGGAGGTAGGCGGCCAGGACTCCCGCGATCGCGCCGCTCGCTCCGAGGTTCGGCACGTCCAGCCCGGGAGCCACGGCGGCCTGGGCGATGGTCGCCACGACGCCACAGGCCAGGTAGAAACCGAGGAACTGGAACGGACCCAGCGTGTCTTCGACGTTGTTGCCGAAGATCCACAGGTAAAGCATGTTGCCGCCGATGTGCAGCCACCCGGCGTGCATGAACATGGCAGTGAGCATGGTGAGCCATTGCCGCGGATCCACCGGGCTGGCGAAGAACCTCGCCGGTACGAACGAGTTCGCCAGCACGAACGTGTCGAAGGCCGGCCCGCCGGCCACCGACAAGTACACCTGATACGCGAAGACCGCCACGTTGGCCGCGATGAGCATCCACGTCATCCACGTGACACGGGATGTCGGGTTCTCGTCTCGCAAGGGGAACATGTCGACCCAGCGCCTTTCCTTCGGCGGGGAGAGCGGCGGCCATCTCTCCCCTCGACGCTTCACGATGACCCATCCGCGGGCAAGAGTGTAGACTATGCGGCGGGTCGCTCTCGCGCGACCTTGCCGGACACAGGCGGCCGGACCGACCGGCCACAGAGACTTGAGGGAGAGACCGTGGAGCTGTTGCTGCCCTGCTTGGGTGTCGTTGGCATCGCCGTCGTCGTGATCGCAGCCATGGTGATCGGCATCTACAACCGGCTCGTCACGCTGAGAAGCCGGGTCGATAACGCGTGGTCCCAGATCGACGTCCAGCTACGCCGCCGCTACGACCTCATCCCGAACCTGGTCGAGACGGTCAAGGGTTATGCCGCGCACGAGAAGGAGACGCTCGAGAAGGTCATCCAGGCCCGTAACGCCGCCATGAACGCTCAGGACGTCAAGGAGCAGGGTGCCGCCGAGAACATGCTCACCGGCACTCTGAAGTCCCTGTTCGCGCTGGCTGAGAGTTATCCGGACCTCAAGGCGAACCAGAACTTCCTCATGCTGCAGGAGGAGCTGTCCGGCACCGAGAGCAAGATCGCCTATTCGCGCCAGTTCTACAACGACTCCGTGATGAGCTACAACATGACGACGCAGCAGTTCCCCTCCAACATCGTCGCGGGGGCCTTCGGGTTCACGCAGCGCGACTACTTCGAGATCGAGGAAGCCGCGAAGGAGCCCGTCCAGGTCAAGTTCTGACAAAGCCCGGCCCCTCGGGGCTGGATCCACGGACGGCCGCGGGGATCGTGTACCGCGGCCGTCGCGGTATGAGCGTGCGAAGGGTGTGCGATGAGCGAGGCGCCCGTCAACTTCTACGACCAGATGTCTAGGAACCGGCTGCGCACCGTCGCACTCATCACGGTGTTCGCCCTTCTCGTGCTGTTGGTCGGCTATGCGGCCGGCCGCATGACGGGGACGGGGATGTGGGGTGTGGCCATCGCCGGCTTCGTGGCGGTCCTCATGTCGTGGGGGTCGTACTGGTACTCGGATTCGATCGTGCTCGCGATGAGCCGGGCGCGCCCGGCCGACAAGGCGATGGGCGACCGGGACGCCTACATCATCAACACGGTCGAGGGTCTGGCGATAGCCGCCGGTCTCCCGATGCCGAAGGCATACATCGTCGACGACCCCGCACCCAACGCCTTCGCCACCGGGCGGGACCCCAAGCACGCCGCAGTCGCGGTCACGACGGGACTTCTGGAGAAGCTCGACCGCGTCGAGCTCGAAGGGGTGATCGGTCACGAGCTGTCGCACGTCGCGAACCGCGACACGCTGGTGACCACGCTTGCGGCGGTCCTTGCCGGCACCATCGTCCTGCTCTCCGACTTCATGCGCTCGTACTTCCGCTTCGGCTGGCTGTTCGGCGGAGGGGGAGACGACAGCGACAGCGATAGCGACAGCGGAGGAGGGAGCGCCGTGTGGCTCCTCGTCGGGCTCGCTTTGGCCATCCTCGCCCCCGTGGCGGCCCTTCTCCTGCAGATGGCGGTGTCGCGCAAGCGGGAGTACCTCGCGGATGCGAACGGCGTGCTGCTGACGCGCTACCCCGACGGCCTCGCCTCGGCCCTGCGCAAGATCGCCGCCGACCCGCAGCCGCTGCGCTCGGCGAACAAGGCGACCGCGGCGCTGTGGATATACAACCCGCTCAAGGACGTCGGGGGAGGGCTCAACGCCCTCTTCAACACGCATCCGCCGATCGACGAGCGGATCCGCAGGTTGGAGGCGATGTGACCGCCCTCGCCGTGTGGGCGTATCCGAAGATCGACCCTGTGGCGATCCGGCTCGGCCCGCTGGCCGTGCGCTGGTACGGGCTCGCGTACATGGTCACGTTCCTGTTCGCGTGGTGGCTGCTGACACGGGCCAACGCCCGCCGCGGCCTTGGCTTGAGCGCCGACGACGAGGCCTTCGTGATGGTGGCGGCGATCATCGGCACGATCGCGGGCGGGAGGCTGGGCTATGTCCTGTTCTACGGAGCGGGCCAGTACTGGACCGACCCGCTGCGCATCTTCGCGATCTGGGACGGAGGCATGTCGTTCCACGGTGGCCTGATCGGCATCATGCTGGCGGGCGTGCTGGTGTCCCTCCGGTCGAAGGTGTCGTTCCTGCGCCTCTGCGACATCGGAGCCGTCGCGGCGCCGCTGGGTTTCGGGCTCGGCCGGCTCGCGAACTTCGTGAACGGCGAACTATGGGGGCGCGTGTCGAACGCGCCGTGGGCGATGGTCTTCCCCGGTGCGGGACCGCTGCCCCGGCATCCGTCACAGCTGTACGAAGCGGCGCTCGAGGGGGCCGTCCTGCTCGTTGTGATGCTGCTGCTCGACCGTCGCGAGCGTCCGCCGGGGGAGCTTCTCGGGTGGGTCCTCACCCTGTACGGGGTGTTCAGGATCTTCGTCGAGTTCTTCCGCGAGCCCGACGTGCAGATCGGGTTCCTCGTGGGACACGCCACCATGGGGCAACTGCTCAGCATCCCGATGGTGATCGTTGGAGTCATCTTGATATGGCGGGTCCGGCGGGGGACGTGATCTAAAAGGTGAAGTCGTTGTCCGTCGGGTCCGACGACTGACACTCGGGATCGGCGCCCTCGGACGGAGTCTTCCAGCATGGCCCGCCGCGGCGAAGGCACTTGAGCGATGTCGCAGGCGGCAGGGGCTCGAGAGGCTGGCACCGCGCGCAGAAGAAGCGCGGAAGCAGTCCGACCACGTCCTTGAGGTCGGGGTCGCGATACGCGTCCCGATCGGGGTCCTCCATGATGTGGAGCAGATAGCAGGTCACCAAGGCTCCCGTGGTCGGACGCATGCCGGACACGTCCCAGTGTAGAGCCGCGACGCCGCGGGGGCGACTCGTGGCCTCGTGCTATGCTTCACGGCGGACAATCCAGGAGGCAGCCCATGTCGTCTCGCCGAGTCTCTTTCGCCATGGCCATCGTCTTGGCCGCTGCATCCATCGCCACCGCGGGCTGCAAAGCCAGTGCGGTCATCGAGTCGGTCTGGCCGCACGCGTCCGCCGAACGCTCGGTCCCGAAACCTCCGGCCCCGCCGCGCTGGCCGCTCACCGGGCTCGACGCGCCCGATGTCGCCTCGACCGTCACGCGCATCGTCTCGGTCAAGATCGAGAACTCGCCGCCGGCTCGACCCCAGTCCGGCCTCGACGAGGCGGACGTCGTGTACGAGACGGTGACCGAAGGCGGCATCACGCGGTTCAACGCCATGTTCCAGTCGCATTCACCCACAGTCGTGGGACCGGTCAGGAGCGCGCGGCTATCCGATCTCCACATCCTCCCGCAGTATCACGCGATCTTCGCCCACTGCGGGGGCGACCCGGACGTGCGCAAGGAGCTCGCTGACCGCAAGAGGTTCGACGATCTGGACCAGTTCTTCAACCCGATCGCGTTCTGGCGAAGCACCACCCGCTCCGCGCCTCACAACCTGATGACCGACATCAACAAGCTCCGCACGCAAGGCATCGTCGCTCGCAAGTACGAGCCGACACTGACGGTGCCCGGGTTCACCTTCCGCAAGGCCCCTCCCAGTCAGGGACCGACCGCCACCGTCATCGCCGTCCCGTTCGCGCCCGGCAACGTGGCGTCCTGGCGGTATGACCCCTCCAGCCGCAGGTATGCCCGGTCGATCAACGGCAAGCCGCACGCGGATGCCGTGTCGCAGAGGCAGTACTCAGCCGCCAACGTCGTGGTCATCTGGGCGCGGATCAGCACCGCCAAGATCACGGGTCACGGCGCGGCGTTTTTGGAGATCGTCCTGACCGGGACGGGGCGCAGCTCGGTGTTCCGCGACGGACGGCGCCTGGACGGGACGTGGACCGCGGGAGTAGGTTCTCCGCCCGTGTTCAAGGCCGCCGATGGGAGCGTCATCAAGCTGGCTCCAGGGAACACGTGGTTCCAAGTCATCGCGAACACCCAGGACATCAAGATCGAGTAGCGCGAGCGCCTTTGCGCACCCGTCCGAAGGTTGTTGCGGTCCACCCGGCCGGGTAGAATCACATCTCCGAGCGGAGGCGCCGCCACCGGCGTCTCTTTCGCTACAGCGTCCCACAGGTCTGAGAGGCGAACTCACGATGAGCGACACGTCCATGATCGGCACCCTGCGCGTCAAGACCGGTCTCGCCGAGATGCTCAAGGGTGGCGTCATCATGGACGTCGTCACGGCCGAGCAGGCTCGGATCGCCGAAGACGCCGGAGCCGTTGCCGTCATGTCGCTTGAGCGGGTCCCGGCCGACATCCGTGCGGCCGGCGGCGTTGCGCGCATGGCGGACCCGACTATCGTCGACGCTATCGTCAAGGCCGTCTCCATCCCCGTCATGGCGAAGTGCCGCATCGGCCATTTCGTGGAGGCGCAGGTCCTGCAGTCGCTGGGCGTGGACTACCTCGACGAATCGGAGGTCCTCACCCCAGCCGACGAGGAGCATCACATCAACAAGTGGGACTTCACGGTCCCGTTCGTGTGCGGCTGCCGCAACTTGGGCGAGGCGCTGCGGCGCATCGCCGAGGGCGCGGCGATGGTGCGCACGAAGGGCGAGCCCGGGACAGGCAACGTCGTTGAGGCGGTGCGCCACATGCGCACGGTCACCGACGAGATCGCGTGGCTGAAGGGGATCCGCGGCGAGCAGCTGTTCGCCGCGGCGAAGGACCTGGAGGCTCCGTACGAGCTCGTGAAGTGGGTCGCCGACAACGGCAGGCTGCCGGTCGTGAACTTCTCCGCGGGCGGTATCGCGACGCCGGCCGACGCGGCGCTGATGATGCAGCTCGGGTGCGACGGCGTGTTCGTCGGGAGCGGAATCTTCAAGAGCGGCGACCCGGCGAAGAGGGCGAAGGCCATCGTCGAAGCGACGACGCACTTCGAGGACGCGGACATCATCGCCCGCGTGTCGCGCGATCTTGGCGAAGCGATGGTCGGGATCAACATCTCGGACATCCCCGATTCGGAGCGGATGCAGGAGCGGGGCTGGTAGCGTGAAGATCGGCGTCCTCGCGCTGCAGGGAGCATTCCGGGAGCACATCGTCTCGCTCGAGGCGCTCGGCGTCTCACCCGTGGCGGTGCGACTGCCCGAGCAGATGACGGATTGCGTCGGCTTGGTCATCCCCGGAGGCGAGTCCACCGCGATCGGCAAGCTCATGGAGACGTACGGCTTCTACGACGCGGTCGCGCAACAGCATGGCGCCGGCATGGCCGTGTGGGGCACGTGCGCCGGGGCGATCCTCATCGCCCACGAGGTGCTCGACGCCCTTCCCGAGCAGCGCTCCCTCGACCTGATGGACATCTCCGTACGCCGCAACGCCTACGGTCGTCAGGTCGAGAGCTTCGAGGCCGATCTGGACATCGACGGCCTTGACGGTGGCGACTTCCGCGGCGTGTTCATCCGGGCCCCATGGATCGAGTCCGTCGGCGAGGGCGTCGAGGTGCTCGCGCGGCACGACGGCCACATCGTCGCGGCACGCCAGGACGATCTTCTGGCGACGACGTTCCACCCGGAGCTCACCGGGGACCCCCGGATGCACCGATACTTCGTTGAGGCGGTCGTCGGGCGATGACGGGTGCGACCGCCGCGCCACCTGGCCGGCGGCCGCGGGGGCCGTTCGTCGCCCAAGGGCGGCGGTTGCGCCGCATCCTCCCGGCCGCGTATCAGGTATCCTTGACAGCGGTCATCCTCCCGCGCGCGGGCCGCGCGCTTGCGAAAGGTTCGAGCCGATGTCGGGTCATTCCAAGTGGGCAACCACCAAGCACCGCAAGGGCGCGGTGGACGCCAAGCGCTCCAAGCTGTTCAGCAAGCTGTCGAAGGTCATCACGGTAGCGGCCAAGACCGGCGGTGACCCCAAGCCGGAGAACAATGCGTCGCTGGCCGCTGCCATCGAAAAGGCGCGGAGCTACTCGCTGCCGAAGGACAAGATCCAGTCGGCCATCGACAAGGCGTTCAGCAGCGCGGGCGGAGCGAACTACGAAGAGGTCATCTACGAGGGCTACGGCTCGGGTGGGATCGCCGTGTATGTGGAGGCGCTCACCGACAACCGAAACCGCACCGCCGCCGACGTCCGCGCGGCGTTCACGCGTGCCGGCGGCGCCCTAGGGGCGACGGGCTCGGTCGCATTCCAGTTCGAGCGGCGCGGCGAGATAGTGATCGACAAGGAGGGCGCTCCCAACGAGGAGGAGCTGCTGACGGCGGTCATGGAGGCCGGCGGGGAGGACCTCGAGGACAATGACGACGTCTTCGTGGTGGTGACGGGCCCCAACGAGTTGGACGCCGTGACCAAGGGCCTCAAGGACGCGGGAGTCAACGTCGTGGAGGCCGAGCTCGTGATGCGGCCGAAGGTCCCCGTCACCGTCACGACGGAGACGGCCAAGAAAGTCCTCCGCCTCATCGACAACCTCGAGGACAGCGACGACGTCCAGGACGTGTACCACAATATGGACATCACCGAGGAGATCGCCGCCGCTCTCGACCTCTAGTCCCACCTCATACGTCGATCCAGGGCGCTTTGATCGAGGGCCGCGCGGATGCGTGTTTTGCGCCTGTCGGTGGCGTGCCGTAGACTGAACGTATGTTCGATTGGCGACGGTGGGATCGAGGATGCGCGTGTCCGTGATCATCTTGGGCATCGACCCCGGACTGGCGAACACGGGTTGGGGGATCGTCGAGTCCGACGGCGCTCGCTTCCGCTGTCTCGGCTACGGGTGCATCCGCACGGTGGGGACCGACGACACCGCACGAAGGTGCAAGACGGTCCGCGACGGCCTGGCCGACCTCATCGGGCGCTACCGGCCGGCCGAAGCCGCCATAGAGAACATCTACTTCAGCCGCAACGTGGCGACTGCGATGACCACGGGCCATGCGCGGGGCGCGGCCCTGGTCGCCGTCGCGGACGCGGGGCTTCCGGTCGGGGAGTACGGCCCGGGCGAGATCAAGCTGGCGGTCGTCGGGACGGGCAGCGCGGACAAGGGGCAGGTGACCTACATGGTGCGCACGATCCTGGCCCTCGACCACGACCCCGCTCCCGATCATGCGGCCGATGCGCTCGCCGCCGCCATCTGCCATGCCAACCAGCGGGTGGCCCGGGCTCGCGAGTGCGCCACCCGCGGGACGACAGGGACATGCCGATGATCGCCTTCATCACCGGCCGTGTCGCTTCGCGCGCCGCCACGCACGCGATCATCGAGGTCGGTGGTATCGGCTATCGACTCATCATGTCGACATGCTCACTCGCGTCACTCCCGGCGGAAGGGGACGAGGTCACCGTCCACACCTACCTGCATGTCCGCGAGGACGAGCTGACGCTGTACGGCTTCGAGAACGAGGACGAGCGGGAGCTGTTCGAGGCTCTCATCGGTGTGTCGGGCGTCGGTCCGAAGGTGGCGCTCTCGATCCAGTCGGCGCTCAAGCCCGACGTGTTGCGCACGGCGTTGGCGCGTGACGACGTGGCGCTGCTCTCAAGCGTCCCGGGAGTGGGCAAGAAGACGGCGCAGAGACTGCTGATCGACCTCAAGGACAAGCTTGGCTCCCCCCAGCTCGGTGCCGGCGGTGGCGGCTCGCCGCGGGCGGCGGCGGAGGCGCGCGACGCGTTGCTCACCATGGGATTCTCGCCGGCTGAGGCGGCCGCCGGTCTGGGCGACGTGCCGACCGGGGCCACCACCGAGCAACTCCTGCGCACCGCGCTCAAGGCACTCGGAGGCCCGCGATGACGGCCGGCCTGTCCAGCGAATGGACGCCGGAGAGCGAGCGTCTCGTCTCAGCGCGGTTCACGCCCGACGATATGGACATCGACCGCTCCCTGCGCCCGAAGAGGATCGTCGACTACTTGGGACAGTCCAAGGTGAAGGAATCGCTCGGGGTGCTCATCGAGGCGGCGGCGGGGCGCAACGAGCCGCTCGATCATGTCCTGCTCTCCGGCCCTCCGGGACTGGGCAAGACCACGCTGGCCGGCGTTATCGCCAACGAGCTCGGCGTGACGATGAAGACGACGAGCGGGCCGGCCATCGAACGAGCCGGCGACCTCGCGGCCATCCTCACGAACCTCGAGGAACGCGACGTGCTCTTCATCGACGAGATCCACCGTCTCAACCGGCAGGTCGAGGAGGTCCTCTACCCGGCGATGGAGGATTTCACGCTCGACGTCGTCATCGGCAAGGGGCCCGCCGCCCGGAGCCTGCGGCTCGACGTGCCACGGTTCACCCTGGTGGGGGCGACGACACGCACCGGACTCCTCACGGCCCCGCTGCGCGACCGTTTCGGCATGTCCTTCCGGCTCGACTACTACGCGCCGGACGAGCTCGAGGCGATAGTGAAACGGTCGGCGGCGATCCTCGCAGTCGGCATCGACGAGGAGGGCGCGGCCGAGATCGCGCGGCGCAGCCGCGGGACGCCCCGCCTCGCGAACCGGCTCTTGAAGCGCGTGCGCGACTTCGCACAGGTGCGCCACGACGGCCGCATAAGCGAGGATGTGGCCGCCGAGGCCCTCGCGTTCTTCGAGGTCGACCACCTGGGCCTGGACAAGATGGACGTGCGCATCCTGGAGACGTTGATAGTCAAGTTCAGCGGCAATCCTGTCGGCTTGAACACCCTGGCGAGCGCAGTCTCGGAAGAGGCGGAGACTCTCGAGGACGTCTACGAGCCGTTCCTGCTCCAGCTCGGCTTCCTGAACCGCACACCGAAGGGGCGCGTGGCCACACCCAGGGCCTACGAACACCTCGGAATGACCCCGCCGCCGGGCACGTCCGCGGGACTGTTCTGATCCCCCCGGCCCATCCCGGGGCACGTCGCCGGGCGCCGAAGAGATGCATGACTCTCAAGTGCCCGCCTTCGGCGCCGATGACAACGATAGCGGCATGCGATCGGCCGCCATGGCTGCATACCCGGGAGGGCGGACGTGTTGGGCCCACCGCGCGGACAGGACGGGTTCACCCTCATCGAGCTGATGGTCGTGGTCCTGATCATCGGCATCCTTGTCGCGATCGCCATCCCCGTCTTCAACGCCGCCTCGAACAATACGAGGCGCAGCACGTGCTTCGCCAACGAGCGGGAGTTGGAGGGCGCCGCCCAGCAGTACTTGGCGGCGAACGACAGGATGTGGGATCTGGCGGGTTGCGTGGACGGCGATGCGACTCCGAACACCGCCGACATCCTGGTCCCGCAGTACTTGAGGACCGCTCCCCAGTGCTCGGAGACGCACCTGTATTACCACATGGATGCTCAGGGGCAGGTCACGGGGGATCGCAGCGGCACGGGATTCACCGCCGGCCACGCGCACTACTGAGACGACCTGGGAGCGTGAAACGCCAGATGATCTGGTCGCCCAAGGATCCGCGGGTGCTGTTGCGCGAAAAAGTCGCGCCGAAGCCGGCGGCGGTCGCGCGCCAGTGCACGCCATGAGTCCGTTCGTCCCCGGCACGGACTGCCGCGACGACGGGCTGTGTCGGGAATGCGGAGGGCTCTGCTGCTGCCTCTACCTCGCGCATGACGAGAACGGCGAGTACATCGGCGACGGCTGGCTGCCCGAGTATGTTGATGTGTGGATCCAGCGCCTGAAGGCCAGCGGCGCCTTGAAGGTCGAAGGACCCGTCCATACGGCGGGTGAGGCCGGTGTGGAGCCGCTGCACGATCCGCGTCTGAGCCACAGGCCGGACGCGATCGGCGCCGCCTATCGCGCCACGCTCCCCGCATGGGTGGACGCGAGGAAGTGCCAGTTCTGCCACCCTGAGACGGGGTGCCTCCTGCCTCGGGAGTTCAGGACGGACATCTGCAACGGGTACCGCTGCGAACTATGGAGCGAGCGAGGGTGACGCGACCGGCGCGCCCCCGCGGACGTTGCGGCTGAGCTACAGGGTCGTCTCGTAGGTCCACCAGCCGTGGAGATTGCAGTGCTCCACGGCCCGCAGAACGGTCCCGGCGGGGAGGGCGCACGGCAGGGTGACCTTCGGCGATGTGACCTCGGGCGACAGGTCGAGACGGGCGATCGGGGTCATGCCCGCGAAGAGTTCGATGAAGGTGATGTAGTGATCCGGCCCGTTCGGGTGCGGCACCTCGTGGCCGACCTCTACGGTGACCATCGTCGCGTCGCCCTCGGAGGCCACGGAGATGAACGGCGTGTGCTTCTTCTCGAATTCGCCCGCCGCGGCGAAGTCCTTCACGGCGGTCAGGGCGGGAGCGGCGGCCATGGCGGTGTCTCCTCTGGTCGTGACTGGGACGATACGGGGCCGACGCGCCCCGCTGTGGGTATCTACCCCGAACGCGTGCTGCCCGTAAGGTAGAATCGCCGTGGCGGATCCGCCGTCCGATCCTTTGGGGGTCTCGATGCCGTTGCACACCGGGCTCGTGAATCGTGCCAGCGCCGTGCTTGTCATCGTCGATGTCCAGGAGCGGTTGGCGGCGGTCATGGAGCGTCGCAAGGAGGCCGTCGGCTCGATCGTCCGCCTCGCGCGCGTGGCGGCGCTGACCGGGATGCCCATCATCGCCACGTTGCAGAATCCCGCGGGACTGGGCGACCTGGTCCCCGAGCTCGCCAGCGCTCTCGGTGCGTTGACGGGCCCCTCCGCGGTGACGGTCGTGGACAAGATGTCCTTCTCCGCGTGCGACGAGGCGGGATTCATGGAAGCAGTGCGCCGGACGGGCCGGAGCCAGGTCGTTCTCTCGGGGATGGAGACCCACATCTGCGTCGCACAGACCGCGATCGGGCTGGTCGAAGAGGGTCTCTTGGTGCACGTGGTCGCGGATGCGTGCTGTTCGCGCCGCTTCGGCGACCACCAGATCGCGCTCGACCGCATGCGCGCGGAGGGGATCGTCGTCACCACGAGCGAGTCGGCGATGTACGAAGCCGTCTCGCGCGCGGGTACGGACGAATTCCGGCAGTTGCTCGCGATCGTGAAGCAGGGGTAGACAGTCTCAGCCGATGCCATGGATGTCTTACTCTCCTCGGAGGAGCCATGCTCTCAGATGTCGAGATAGCCCAAAGCGCGACCTTGCGGCCCATCGTCGATGTGGCTTCGGAGCTCGGCATCGCGCCCGAGTACCTCGAGCCCTACGGCAGGTTCAAGGCGAAGGTGTCGCTGGCACTGCGAGGGACGCAAAAGGACGCCCCCACCGGCAAGTACGTGGTGGTCACCGCGATCACTCCGACACCCCTCGGGGAGGGCAAGACGCTGACGACGATCGGCTTGAGCCAGGCTCTCATCCGTACGGGCCGGAGCGCGTTCGCCTGCATCAGGCAGCCTTCACTGGGCCCGGTGTTCGGCATCAAGGGCGGAGCGGCAGGAGGAGGCTACTCCCAGGTCCTGCCCATGACCGACCTCAATCTCCACCTCACAGGGGATGCGCACGCCGTGACCGCGGCTCACAACCTGTGCGCCGCTTTCGTCGACAACAGCCTGTATCACGCCAGCGAGGTCGACCTCGACCCATATGCCGTGACGTGGAGGCGCGTGCTCGACGTGTCCGACCGCGCGTTGCGAGGCAGCGTGATCGGCTTGGGCGGGCGGTTCGGCGGCGTTCCGAGAGAGACGGGGTGGGACATCACCGCGGCGAGCGAGCTCATGGCGGCTCTCGCGCTGTCGGAGGACCTGGCGGATCTGCGGGCACGCATAGGCAGGATGGTCGTGGGCACGTCGAGAAGCGGCCGGCCCGTCACGACGGAGGACCTGCGGGTAGCCGGCGCGATGACGGTCCTGATGAAGGACGCGATCATGCCGAACCTCCTGCAGACCACCGAGGGCGGGCCCGTCTTCGTGCACGCCGGACCGTTCGGCAACATCGCCCACGGCAACTCGTCCATCGTGGCGGATCGCATCGCGCTGAAGCTGACCGACTTCGTGGTGACGGAAGCCGGCTTCGGCGCGGACATGGGCTTCGAGAAGTTCGTGAACATCAAGTGCCGGACGTCGGGCATGACACCGGATTGCGCGGTCCTCGTGTGCACCATCCGGGCACTCAAGTCGCATTCCGGGCGCTACGACGTCAAGCCGGGTCGCCCCTTGGATCCCGGTCTGCTCACCGAGGATCTCGACGCGCTGGTCGCGGGCATGCCGAACCTCGTGAAGCAGATAGAAAACGTCGCTTCCTTCGGTGTACCCGTGGTGGTGGCGGTCAACCGCTTCCCCACCGACACGGACGCCGAGCATGCTCTCGTCCGCGAACATGCGCTGGCCGCCGGCGCGGTCGACGCGGTCACGCACACGATGCACGCCGACGGCGGCGCGGGCGGCGTCGACCTGGCCGATGCCGTGGCGCGCGCGTCCTCCCAGCCGGTACAGCTCAGATTCACGTATCTTGATGACTCGCCGGTCGAGGCCAAGATCGAGTCCATCGCGCGGCGTATCTACGGCGCCGATGGCGTCGAGTTCACCGAAGATGTCGAACGCAAGATAGCCGAGTTCACCGGCATGGGGTTCGGGTCACTGCCGGTCTGCATGGCCAAGACGCACCTGTCGCTTTCTCACGATGCGCGGCTCAAGGGCCGCCCGCGCGGATGGCTCCTGCCGGTGCGCGACGTCCGTCTCTCGGCCGGCGCGGGTTTCCTGTATGCGCTGTGCGGTGACATCATGACGATGCCCGGACTGCCGTCACGGCCTGCCGGCGAGAACATGGACATCGACGCCGACGGCACGATAGTCGGCCTCTTCTAGGACGGTCCGACCCGCAATCGACACCTGGAGGAACAAGAGAGTGGATCCGGTCCTGATAGATGGCAGAGTCGTCTCGGCGGCCGTGGAAGCCCGCACCAGAGAGGGCGTCGAACGGCTCGCGGAGGCGGGCGTGACACCTGGGCTCGCCGTGGTGCTGGTGGGCGACGACCCGGCCTCGCAGTCGTACGTGAACATGAAGGAGAAGGACTGCGCGCGGCTGGGCATCCGGTCGTTCGACCGCCGGTTGCCCGCCGACACCTCGCAGGAGGAACTGGACGCCTTCATAGCCGCACTCAACGCCGACCGGGATGTGCACGGCATTCTGGTCCAGCAGCCGATGCCGTCCCACCTCGATGTCGAACGCGTCGTGGCCGCGGTCTCCCCGATCAAGGATGTCGACGGGTTCCATCCGGAGAACCTGGGGCGCCTCATGCGCGGCCTGCCGGGTCACCGCGCCTGCACACCGTGGGGCGTGATGGCGATGCTGGATCACTACGGTATCGACCCGCGCGGCATGCGCGCGGTCATCGTGGGCCGGTCTCTGCTGGTGGGGAAGCCGATGGGACTCATGCTTCTCGAGAGGGACGCCACGGTCACCTGGTGCCACAGCAAGACCACCGATCTCGCGGGCGTATGCCGCACCGCGGACCTGCTCGTCGCTGCCATCGGGCGGCCCCGGATGATCGGCCCGGACTACGTCAAGGAGGGCGCGGTGGTCATCGACGTGGGGATCAACCGCACCGACGAGGGATTGGTCGGTGACGTTGACTTCGCCGCCGTCGCGCCGCGCTGTTCCGCCATAACTCCGGTCCCGGGAGGCGTCGGACCGATGACACGCGCCATGCTGCTGGCGAACACCGTCGAGGCCGCCAAGGGAGCGATGGCATGACGCGTCTGCTGTGGGCGTTCGCACTGGCCGCCGCGCTGGCTACGCCGGGCCTCGCGATGGCGGCGAGTACGGTGGCGGCCCCGCCGCCCGCTGTCGAGGTGCAGATGTGGCCGAGCGAGGCCGAGGGAGCGCTGCTGCTCGTGACGGGCACCGCCCCGACCGGAACCCCTCTCCCGTACGAACTCAGGCTGCCGCTGCCCGCGGGAGCCGAAGTGGTCTGGTCCGGGGAGGTCACGGGGGGCGGCGCCGCGACCGACATCCAGCGACCGCACACCGTTGTGGATGGCACTGGGGCCAAGGTCGTGGTCTTCACGCTCAGCCGAGCCAGGATCGGGCAGTACGAGGCGCTCCTCGCGTCCCCTACCGTCGAGGCCGGCCGCTACACCTCCGTGCTCGACTGGGTCCAGTCCACGACCGCGAGCACGGTCGACTTTTCCGTGAAGTTCGCCACCACGGCCGGTGGCATCCTGACCGACCCGGCGGCCCCAGGTGAGCCCGTGGTCAACGCGGCCGGAGAGCGGCTCTACGCGCTGCCCAGCAAAGAACTGGCGCGGGGCGCCGCGTTCAAGGTCACAACCTCGTTCACGAGAGCCGCGGGCGCGGGGACGGGAGTCGGCGGGGGAGGTGGCGGCAGCGCCACGACGATCCTCATCGTGCTGGGCGCGATGCTCGTCGTGGCTGCCGGTGCGCTCGTCTACCAGCTCGGTCGCCGGGGCGGCTCGGCCGGCGGACCGCCCGAGCAAGGCGGCCGCGGATCGGCCGAGCAAGGCGGCCGCAGATCGGCCGAGCAAGGCGCCGGCCGGCAGCGCGCCCCCGAGCCGACGCCTCCGCGTCCTCTTTCGGACGACCCCTTCGACCTGGACTGACCGCGCACGACCCCCGACTCGCATGAAGGAGGGCCTGCCCCGTGCTCTACGCGTTCGCTGTGGCGACGGTGCTCATCACGCTGGCGGAGCTGGGCGACAAGACGCAGCTGCTCGCCCTGGCCCTCGCCTGCCGCTACAAGGCGTGGCAGGTGCTTGTCGGCATCTTCGGCGCGACTCTGGCGATACACCTGCTGTCGACCGTGGTCGGGCAGCTGGTCGGCGATCTGATCCCCAAGAAGGTGCTCGCCGTCGCCACCGGTCTCCTCTTCGTCGGTTTCGGCGTCTGGACGCTTCGTGGTGACTCCGGTCCCGATGATGACGGCGCCACGCCGTCGAGAATGGGCCCGATAATGACCACCGCGGTCGCGTTCTTCCTGGCCGAGCTGGGGGACAAGACCCAGATCATGACCATGACCATCGCGGCGGACCCGGCGGCGGTCCTGCGCGCCTTCGGCACGGCTGGGCCGGCCATCTCCGGCGCCCTCGCGTCGGTGGGGCTGACGGCGAAGAATCTGACTCCCGCGGGCTCGTTCTGGGGTGTGTGGATGGGTTCGACCCTGGGCATGATGATCGCCGACGGTCTCGCGATCGTCGTCGGCTCGGTTCTGGGACGCAGACTCCCCGAGCGGCTGATCACCCGGATCTCAGGTGCGGTGTTCATCCTGTTCGGCGTCGCGTCGCTGGCGTCGGCATTCCTGGGGCAGGGGTGAACCGGGCGGTCAGGAAAGGACCGCGCGGCGCGGAGGTGGCGCGGCGATGAAGGTCATGCTGCACGCCTGCTGTGGTCCGTGCCTGCTCGAGCCGTATGACGCGCTGGCCGCGACCCATGATGTCAGGGTCGTGTACGCGAATCCGAACATCCACCCACGAGCGGAGTACGAACGCCGCAGAGACGTCCTGCTCGACTATGCGGCGGGACGCGGCATAGTCGTCGAAGAGGCTCCGTACGATCCCGCCGCGTGGGACGCCGCCGTCGCCGGGCTGGAGGCCGATCCGGGCCGGCGGTGCCGCGCGTGCTTCCGACTGCGTCTCGGGGTGGCTGCCGGGCGGGCGGCGGCGGTGGGCTGCGAAGCGCTCGCGACGACGCTCACAGTCAGTCCGTATCAGGATCCCGTGGCCATACGGGAGGCGGGCGAGGAGGCGTGCGCCGGCGCCGGCGTCACCTTCCTCTTGACCGATTTCCGTGACCGGTACGGGGACGCGACCAGACGTTCCCGCGAACTGGGGATGTATCGGCAGAACTACTGCGGGTGCCGCTACTCGGACGACGAGGCGGCCTCGACACGGGAGCGCCGTCGGCTGGAACGAGCGGGTCGCCGCGAGGGCGCCGCGGGAGGCACGACGATCTAACGGTCGAGGTCCGAGGACCGGCGGCCCCGCCCGGGCGGTCGGATTCCCGACTCGATCTCGCGCGCCCGGCGGTCCCGGTTGCGCAGCCGGATCTCGTTCACCTTGCGCGCGTAGCGCCAGTTGCGCCTCGGGGAGAGGCCCGGCAGGGCGGCGCGCGTGCGCTTGTTCTCGAGGGCGAGGCGCAGATCCGCCGCGGTGGCGCCGGGGAAATGCGTCCGGCTGGTCCCGATGACCGGCAGGATATGTGCGTCGCTGCCGCCGGTGCATGCGAGACGCGTGTGCCGCGTGGTCCAGTAGAAGCGCGCGAACCAGTTGGCCAGGAACAGCAGCGGCGTGGAGTTGGCGATCTCGATGCCGTCGTAGTCCACCGCGTCGTACACTTCTCGGCTGCCGCGGTCGAGTCCGGCGCTCGACCAGAAGTGCGGTGCGAAGGGATGCGCGATCACGGCCAGCCCCCCTTGGGCGTGGATCGCGGCGACCGTCTCGGCGGCGGGCATCCCCGGCCGGATGAGCACGGGAGTCCAGAGGCCGAGTATGTGCCCCTGGGAGCTCTCCACCTCCTGACCGACGATGACTTCCACAGGGTAGCGACCGCTCGCGGCAAGCTCAGCCGCCTGGAGCGCGCCCAGGTTCGTGTTGTGGTCGGTGATCGCCACGACTGCGAGGTCGGTCTCGCTGCAGACCCAGTCGAGTACCATCTCGGGCGAAGCGCAGCCGTCCGAGGCGGTCGTGTGTATGTGCAAGTCTGCTGAGGACCAGGGGGCTTGTAGCATGGCGGTCGAATGGTACTGCACTGGGGCGACCAGCGGTACACTGGCCGTGCCTGACCACCGATCCCGCGTGGTCGCCGATCTGCCACCCGGAGGACCCGTGCGCACCGACGACTTCGACTACGAATTGCCGTCAGGCTTGATAGCGCAGAAGCCCGCCGATCCCCGCGATTCGTGCCGCCTCATGGTCGTCGACCGGGCCAGCGGCCAGATCGACCACCGTCTGTTCACCGACATCATCGACTACGTCCGGCCGGGCGACCTGCTCGTCGTCAACGAGACACGGGTCCTGCCGGCGCGGTTGCGGGGCGTGAAGGAGGGCACCGGCGGCGCCGTCGAGGTCCTTCTGCTGCGCGAGCGAGGACGCGACACGTGGGAGTGCCTCGTGCGGCCGGGACGGCGGCTCAACGCCGGCACGCGGATACTGTTCGGCGATCTGGAGATGTCGGGTCTCGTCGTCGGGGTGCTCCCCGATTCCGGTGGGCGGCTCGTGCAGTTCAGTGCCACCAGCGGACGGGTCATCGACGTGATCCACCGCATCGGCGAAGTGCCGCTGCCCCCCTACATCACGCGCCCGCTTGAGGATCCCGAACTCTACCAGACCGTCTTCGGCACGGACGAGCACAGTGCCGCCGCACCCACGGCCGGGCTCCACTTCACGCAAGCGCTTCTGGATCGCGTGCAGGAGAAGGGGGGGCATATCGCACGGGTCGACCTCGATGTCGGCCTCGACACGTTCCGGCCCGTCAGCGAAGCCGAGCCGACCGCCCACCGCATCCATACCGAGCGGTTCAGGGTGCCCTCGTGGACCGCCACGGCGGTCAATGACTGTCGCGAGCGCGGGGGCCGGGTGTTCGCGGTCGGCACGACGACGGTCCGTGCGCTCGAGAGCGCCTTCGACGAAGAGACGCAGGCCGTCGTCGAAGCCCGTGGGTCGACCGATCTGTTCATCCTGCCCGGGTTCAGGTTCGGCGCCGTGGACGCGCTCATCACGAACTTCCACGTGCCGCGATCGACGCTGCTCATGATGGTGAGCGCGTTCGCGGGCCGGGAACTCGTCATGCGCGCGTACGACACGGCGCGACGCGAGGAGTACCGCTTCCTGTCGTTCGGCGACGCGATGCTGGTGCTGTAGCGCGGTCAGGGGATCGGGACCCACCACGTCCACGAGGGATTGCCCGCCGCCGGATCCGAGCTGGTGGTACCCGGCGCCACGGCGACCCCCTGACTCGGCGTGTCGCCTATCCGCACGAAGACCGGCACCCCGAGGTCATCGTTGCCCGCGGCGCGGAAGGTGGGCGAACCGTCCGCGGCGGTGGGCGGGGTCAGTCCCAAGGGCAGTCCGGGCCATTCACCGAAACGCGACAGCGCCGAGTCGGTCGTAAGCTGGTAGGCTCGGCCGCCGAGCGTGCGGATGACGGCCGTGAAGGCACCGAGGCTTCCCGAAGGCAGCGCCAGGACCAGGGCGTGCGGGTCGGTCGACCAGCGCAGCGCGGTCAGGCCGGTCGCGGCGCCGCCGCTGTCGAGCGCGGTCGTGACCACGCCGACCGTCGTCAAAGCGGAAGCGGCGATGTCGGCCGGGCCCACGGAGCGGTACACACGTCCCTGGAAGGCGATGTAAGAAGGCGCTTGCGCCGAGGCCGTGTTCGGCGTGGCGCCGATCAGGGAGGGCGAGGCGGGGGCGCCTGAGGCGGGGGCCCCGGACAGCGAGCGCTGGATGGCGTCGGCCGCGGCCCTCTCGTCCGGGGAACTGCCGGTCACCTGTTGCGAGAGAACGACCGCGATCATGATCGCGGCGGCGGTCAGGGCGATGGCGCCTGTCGCGGTCCAGACGCGGGTGCGGGTGAACCACGGCGGGGGGACGGGGACGCTGGGGACGGCCGCGAGTCCGGGGGTCACGGCAGTCGGGGCCGCGACCTCGGGTGCGATCGGACCGGCCGCGTCCAGGGTCGCAAGGACCCGATCGACCGTGTCCACGGGCACCTCCGACGCGGGGATCGAGGCGAGCTCGGCCAGCCCGGAAGCGAACGCGGAGCACTCGGGACACGCGGCGATGTGCTCGGTGAGGCCCTCGGCAGCGGCCCCGTCGATGCTCTCACCGTCGTGTGACGCGCTCAGAAGCATCATGCATTCGGCGCAGTCCATCACGATGCCTCCTTCTGTCCGAGCCCAAGGGTGGCTATCAGCCCGCGTCGCGCGCGGAAGACCCGGGACTTCACCGTACCGGCCGGGATCCCGAGGACCTCGCCCGCGTCGGCGTACGACAGCCCGAACAGCGCGATCGCGTTGAACGCGTCGCGGTCCTCGGGTGCGAGGAAGGCGACGGCGCGTTCGAGGTCGACTGAGGTCGCGACCGCGTCGGCGAACTCGCCGGAAGGGATGTGCGGGAGGTCGAGCGGGTCCATCGGAGCGGCGCGCCTCCTGCCTCGACGGAACATGTCGAGGCAGACGTTGCGGGTGATCCGGTACAGCCATGTCGAGAACGCCGAACGACCGTCGAACCCTCCGAGGGAACGGTGGACCTTCAAGAAGACCTCCTGGACCGCGTCCTCCGCGGTCCCCGCATCGACGAAGAACCGGATGGCGTGACCGTATACCGCGCCGATGTGGTTGCGCACGAGCGTCTCGAACGCTCGGGTGTCACCGTCACGCGCCGCAGCCACCAGTTCCGCATCCTCGGCCGTCGATGTCGTCATGTACGCTCCCTTGGACGCCCGCGCCCCCCCGCGGGTTCACCCGACATGAGTGTACCCTCGCGGCCCGGGTGCCGCGACGAGGCTCGGGTGGGGGAGCGGTGGTGCTGGTAGAATCACCCCCATGACGCTCCACTCGTTCTCCCTCGCAGCGACCGACCCCGGCACGTCCGCGCGAGCGGGCGTGTTGTGCACCGCCCATGGAGACATCGAGACCCCGGTCTTCATGCCGGTGGGGACTCGTGCGACGGTCAAGGGGGTGACCGCGCCCCAGCTTCGCGAGATCGGCGCGAGCGTCGTGCTGGCGAACACCTACCATCTGTTCCTGCGCCCGGGATCCGAGATCGTGCGGGACGCCGGCGGCCTGCACGACTTCATGGGATGGGACCGGGCCATCCTGACGGACTCCGGCGGGTTCCAGGTGTTCTCCCTGGCCGACACAGTCAAGCTTCACGACGACGGGGTCGAGTTCCGCTCCATCATCGACGGGACGCCTCACTTCTGGACCCCGGAAGACAACATGCGGATCCAGCAGGAACTGGGAGCCGATATCGCGATGGTGCTGGACGTCTGCCCTCCGTATCCGGCCGACGAGGAGCGGGTCGCGGAGGCGGTGCGCCGATCGGCCGAGTGGGCGCTGCGGTGCCGGACCGCCCACTCCCGCCAGGACCAGGCGCTGTTCGGCATCGTGCAGGGGGGCGTGCATGCGCACCTGCGGGCGGAGAGCGTGGAGCGGACGGTGGGCGTCGGATTCCCCGGGTACGGGATCGGCGGCTACTCGGTCGGCGAACCGCACGACCTGATGCTCGAGTCGCTCGCCCCGGTCGCCGCCGCACTGCCAAAGGACAAGCCGCGATACCTGATGGGAGTGGGGAACCCGACCTCGATGCTGCAGGCCATCGCGCTGGGCGTCGACATGTTCGATTGCGTCCTGCCCACGCGCACCGCGAGGACCGGCACGGCGTTCTCCTCGACGGGCCGGATGAACATGCGCAACGCGCGGTACGCGCGCGACTTCGGACCGCTGGATGAGGCGTGCTCGTGTTCGACATGCGCCACCTACAGCCGTGCCTACCTCCGCCACCTCGTCACCACCAAGGAGATGCTCGGGCCCATCCTCCTGAGCGTGCACAACCTGCACTTCCTCCTGGACCTGACGCGCCGCGCGCGTGCCGCGGTGATCGCGGGGATGTATCGACGCTTCCTCGACGGCTGGCTGGCCGGGCCGGGGGCCGACGACTACTGATCCCGGTGGTTCCAGGACGGCCCGCGCAGGCGCTCGTGGAGCCGGCCGCCGGTGGTATCATCTTCACGCCCCGGGGGGACGGTGCCGGGATCGTAGCCGACTCAGGAGCCGGACTCTCATGAATCAGAACCTCGCTCTCACACTCGCGTACGTGGTGGCCGTGTTCGCCGCTCTGTACTTCTTCTTCATCGCTCCCCAGAACAAGCAGCGCAAGGCGCAGGCCGCCATGCTCGCGGCGCTGGCCCCCGGGGACGAGGTCGTCACCTCCGGCGGCGTCTACGGCGTCGTCCGGTCTGTCGACGCCGACGCCGTGAGCCTCGAGGTCGCGGACGGCGTCGTGATGCGCTTCGCCAAGCAGGCGGTCGTGGCGCGCGTCGCCGAGGGCCCGAAGCTCAAGGCGGGGTCGTAGATGGGCGACGCGGGAGCCCTTCCCGCCCCGGTCTCGCCTGGACCCTGGAAGCTCGTCACCCTCGAGGACGTCTCGAACGACCCCTCCGTGACGGCCTACATCGAGGTCGCCGACGAGTACCTGGGCGCCATCGGGTACACGGAGCACGGGTTCCGGCATGCGAACCTCGTCGCGCACATCGCGGGCAGCGTGCTGAGGCGCCTCGGGTTCGACCAGCGCACCGTCGAGCTGGGCGAGATCGCGGGATTCATGCACGACATGGGCAACTGCATCAGTCGTGAGTTCCACGGGGTGAGCGCGGCGCTCCTCGCGAAGGGGGCCCTGCGCGACCTGCGGATGGACCCGCGCGAGATCGCCCACGTCATGAACGCTCTGGGCAACCACGAGGAGGAGTTCGGCACGCCGGCGAATCCTGTCGGCGCCGCGACGATCATCGGCGACAAGGCCGACGTCCATCACACGCGCGTGCGCAATCCGGACCCCGCGGCGTTCGACATCCACGACCGCGTGAACCACGCCGCGAAGAGGTCGTTCCTGCGCGTCGACGGCGAGGCCCGGACGCTCACGCTCGAGGTGGACATCGACACCGAGACCAGCCAGGTGATGGAGTACTTCGAGATATTCCTGTCCCGCATGCAGATGTGCCGTTCAGCGGCGCAGGTGCTCGACGCAAGGTTCGAGCTCGTGATCAACGGGACGCGCCTGCTGTAGCGGCACCGGGGAGTGTGCAGTCCCCGCCGCACGGCTGTCGGCGCGACCGCGACTGAGCCCGCGGCGGCGCCTTGGCCGCCGGCGTGACGAACGCCCTGCCCCCGCGGAGGGCTTTGGTGTAGTCTGTCCCGTGGCGTCGCGCGTTCTTCGTGTGACGCCCGTGTCCGGTCTGACGTGGAAGGCGACGGTATGGAATCAAGGCAGTGGAACTACGTCTCCCTGGTCGCGGTCCTGGTCCTCGTTCTGGGCGCGGTGTGGCTGTTCTGGCCGCCAGCGAAGCAGATCAAGCAGGGACTCGACTTGCAGGGTGGCCTCTCGGTCATCCTGACGGCGGAGAAGGCCGACGTGGACGCCTCGTCCATGGATCGTGCCCTTCTCATCGTGCAGAACCGCGTGAACGGACTCGGCGTTTCCGAGGCGACCGTCCAGCGGGAGGGCGCGCGCTCCATCCTCGTGCAGCTCCCCGGCGTTCGTGACGCGGCCTCGGCCCTGAAGATCCTGGGCAGCACGGGGCAGCTGGAGTTCGTGGACGTCGCCAGTATCGCGACCTCCGAGACGATCAAGGACGGACTGCTGCTCAAGAAGGGGTCGTATACGGTGCTTCTCACCGGCGAGGTGGTCACGGCGGCGTCGGCGGAGGCGGATACCAAGAGCCCGGGCGCCTACGCGGTCAGCATGACGTTCAACGCCAAGGGCCGCGACGAGTGGGGCAAGATCACCACCCGTCTGGTCGGCAAGCAGGTGGCGATCGTTCTGGACGGGCGCATACAGTCGGCGCCGAGCATCATCGAGCCCATCCTGGATGGCAGCTCGCAGATCACGGGCAAGTTCACCGCCGATCAGGCCAAGCAGCTGGCGACGGTCCTGCAAACGGGCGCGTTGCCGGTGACTCTGAAGTTCTCCGACACCCAACAGGTGGGGCCGACCCTCGGGCAGGCGTCCCTGAATCAGGGTCTCCTGGCCGCTATCGCGGGCCTGATCATCGTCGGCCTGTATCTGGGCGTCTACTACCGGGGCCTCGGCGTGCTGTCGTGGTTCTCATTGGCGATCTTCGCGGTGCTCTACCTGGGCGTCCTCGGCGGTCTCTCCAGGGCGGGCGCGTTCGCGCTGTCGCTGCCTGGCATCGCCGGCATCGTCATCTCCATCGGCATGGCAGCTGATACGTCGATCCTGATCTTCGAGCGGTTCCGCGAAGAGGTCGCGATGGGCAAGACCCCGCGCAGCGCCGCCAAATCCGGCACCAAGCACGCCCTGCTCACGAGCGTCGACGCCGACGTCGTCACATTCGTATCCGCCGTGTTCCTCTACGCGCTGGCCATCGGCCCCGTGCGCGGGTTCGCGCTCACGTTGATCCTCGGTCTTGTCACCGACCTCACGGTCGGCTTCCTGTTCACGCGGCCGATGGTGATCACTCTCGCCGAGTCGGTGATCGCCAAGGCGCCAGCTGTCTGGGGCGTGAAGGGTGGTGCCAGACATGCGTAAGGTCTACATCGACTTCATGGGCAACCGCAAGTGGCTGTTCATGCTCTCCGGGATCGTTTTGACCATCGCCATCGGCGCGCTGCTCGTGCGCGGCCTCACGTTCGGCATCGAGTTCCGCGGCGGCACGTCCATCAAGCTTCCGCAGACCGCGGGCGTGACCACGGAGAAGGTGGACGCTGCTCTGCGCAAGGCGGGCATGAGCGACGCCATCGTTCAGTCGACCCTGACGTCCGGGCGCCCGGACGGGTGGCTCATCCGCAGCGGCGTGTCCGACACCAACAAGGCCGCGGCGGTGTTCGACAACGTCGCGAAGGATCTGGGCATCTCGCTCAAGGACGCTCAGACGTCCACGATCGCGCCCAGCTACGGCGCGTCGATCACGAACGCGGCGATGCTCGCCCTGATCGTGTCGATCGCGGCGATCCTGATCTACATCTCCGTTCGCTTCGAGTACAAGATGTCGATAACCGCGGTGATCGCGCTCGTGCACGATGCGGTCATCACGCTGGGCATCTACGCCTTGGTCGGCCGAGAGGTGACGCCGAACACGGTGGCCGCCCTGCTGTCCATCCTCGGGTACTCCCTGTACGACACGATCGTCGTGTTCCACCGCATCCGGGAGAACACACAGAGCCTGCAGAAGACCTCGTTCATGAAGATGGCGAACGACTCGATCAACCAGGTGCTGGCGCGATGGATCAACACGGGCCTGTCCCAGATCATCCCGGTCGTCGTGCTGCTCAGCTTCGGCGGCGACACGCTGAAGGACTTCGCGTTCGCCCTGCTGATCGGTCTGATCTCCGGCGCGTATTCGTCGGTCGCCATCGCGAGCCCGCTCTACGCGATGTGGAAAGAGACGGAGCCTCGCTACAAGGCGCTCAAGGCGCGCTACGCGAAGGCCTCCTAAAGGCCGGGTCGTCCGTGCCATATCCGCGCCCGATCCGGGCCCGGCACCCCACTGGGTGTCGGGCCCGTCTGTTAGGATTGGCCCGTGCCTGATGCGAAGACGCCCGAGAGACGCTGGACCTTCCCCGATGCCGACGAGGCCGGGGTTCGAGCGCTGGCCCAGCTCGCCGGGGTTTCGACCGTCGTGGCGCGCCTCCTCGTCACGCGCGGTGTGACCGATGCCGTCGTGGCGCGGCGCTTCCTCGAACCCGACATCGCGCGGGACTGGCGCTCGCCGTCGTCGATCCCCGGAATGGACGCCTGCGCCGACGAGGTAGCCGACGCCGTGCGCCGGGGCTCGCGGATCGCGGTGTTCGGCGACTTCGACGCGGACGGCGTCACGGCCACAGCTCTGCTCACGGCGGGCCTGCGCCGGCTCGGCGCCGACGTCTCGCCCGTCTTGCCCCACCGCGCCAAGGACGGCTACGGGTTGGGCCCATCGTCGATCGAGCGCCTGCTCGCCGAGAGCCCGGCCCTCGTCGTGACGGTCGACTGCGGCATCTCGTCCGCGGTCGAGGTCGAGGCCTTGTTGGCGAGAGGAGTGCGCGTGGTCGTGACGGACCACCACGAGCCGGGTGACTCAGTGCCGACCGGCGTGCCCGTGGCCGACCCCAAGCTCCCGGGCGCGCCGTTCTCGGGTCTCGCGGGAGCGGGCGTCGCCTTGAAGCTTTTGCAGGCGGTGGGCGAGCGCACGGGCCAACCCGACCTGTGGCTCGACTACACGGACATCGCGGCCATCGGGACGATCGCCGACGTCGTCCCCTTGCTCGACGAGAACCGCGCTCTCGTGGCGCACGGGCTGGAGCGGATGCGTCGCGACCCGCGACCGGGCATCGCGGCTTTGGCATCGGTCGCGGGGATCGACGTCCGCGCCATCAGCGCGGAGAGGACCGCCTTCGGGCTCTCGCCCCGGATCAACGCCGCCGGTCGGATCGCCGATCCCGGCGACGCGCTCGATCTCCTGCTCGAGGAGGATCCCGCCCGTGCCGCGACGCTTGCGCGGCGCCTCGACGAGTACAACCGCGCGCGGCAGGCCGTGGAGGCCGATCTCGTCGGCCTCGCACGAGAGTCCGCGGAGAAGGCCTATACCCCCGGGGACAGAGTGCTTGTCCTGGCGGGAGAAGGGTGGCACCCAGGGGTGCGGGGCATCGCGGCGGGGCGGCTCGCCTCCCTGTACGGCGTACCCGTCGTCCTGTTCACGATCGAGGACGGCGTTGCGACCGGCAGCGGGCGAAGCGCCGCCGGTGTCGACCTGCATGCGGCCGTGTCGGAGTGTGCCGCTCTGTTGACGCGGTTCGGCGGGCACGCCGCCGCGGTGGGCGTCACGCTGCCCGCGGCCGACGTCGAGGCGTTCCGCTCCCGTCTCGCGACGTCCCTCGCGACCCTGTCGGAGGAGGCCTTCATCCCCAGTCTCGCTCTCGACGCGGAGGTGCGCCTCGCCGACGTGTCCCGCGAACTGGCCGCGGAGCTGGCGGCGCTCGAGCCGTTCGGCCACAGCAATCCCAAGCCGCTCCTGGCCAGCAGGGGCGTGTTCATGAACGGCCGGAAGCGCGTGGGTGCCGACGCGGACCACCTGCGCTTCGAAGCCTACGACGGGGTCGCCTCGGTCGCCGCCATCGCCTTCCGCTGCCCGGACATCGACCGCGTGACCGACACTCCCGCGGCCGTCGACATCGCCTATCAGGTCGACGTCGAGACGTGGAAGGGCCGCGAGCGGCTGCAGCTCATGGTGCGCGACCTCAGGATCGGGTCGGCGGCGCCGGAGGAAGCCGCGGCTGCGCTCGTCGACGAGCTGTTCGCCGACGCCGACCGGATCCTGGCACGGGACGGCTACGGCAACATCGCGGACGCGGGATCGTTCCACACCAAGCTGGCGGGAGTCACCTTCGATGAGCGGCAGACGGTGGTCGGACGGCTTGCGCCCGGCGCGCCGCTGCGGCTTAAGCGTCAGGCCGACAACCCGCACGACCCGAACGCCTGCGCTCTGTTCGACGCCCTCGGTGACCACGTGGGCTTCTTCAACAGGCGGCTCGCCGCCGCGATCGCACCCGCCATCGACGCCGGCGCCGCCTATGACGTCGTCGTGTCGGAAGTGACCGGGGGGAAGGCTGGCGAGAGCCTCGGCGTGAACGTGGAGGTGCAACGGCGGAGCGAGAACGACGACGTGGACGCCCCCGAGGATCGCGCCGCGGCGCGCGAGAGGCTGTCGCGGCTCCCGGACAGCGACCTCGACGCGGAACTCTCCCGACGCTTCATCGGCGATCGCCCGCTGCATGACGCGCAGGTGCGCTCCCTGGCGCACCTGGCGGCGGGCAGGTCGTGCCTGACCGTCATGGCCACGGGGAGAGGCAAGTCCCTGATCTTCCAGATGCACGCGGCGCGTCTCGCCCTCAAGGCGGGGCGCGCGAGCATCTTCGTCTATCCGCTTCGGGCGCTGGTCGCGGATCAGGCGTTTCACCTCACCGAGACCTTCGCCGGGCTCGGCCTGTCGGCCGGTCTGATCACGGGCGAGACACCGCAGGGCGGGCGCGACGAGACGTTCGCGGCACTCGCGGACGGCCGCGTCGACGCGCTCATGACGACGCCCGAGTTCCTCGAGAGGCACGCCGAGCGATTCGCCGCATCGGGTCGGGTGGGCTTCGTGGTGGTGGACGAGGCGCATCACGTCGGGCAGTCTCGCACGGGGCACCGTCCGGCGTACGCGCGGATGGGAAAGGCGCTCGAGACGCTCGGTCGCCCTATGGTCCTCGCTGTCACCGCGACGGCCGGGGACGAAGAGGCCGCGGTCATCCGCGCCACCCTCGGCATCGACGAGATGGTGCTCGACCCGACGGTGCGCGACAACCTCCGCGTCGCGGACCGGCGCTCCTCCACCGACAAGGTCATCCAGCTCGTGTCGCTGGCGGCGTGCGGGGACAAGACGATCGTGTACGTCAACAGCCGGGAGCAGTCCGTGCGGCTCGCGCAGAAGATCCGCGAGTCGGTCCCCGCGCTGCTGCATCGGGCCGCCTTCTACAACGGCGGGATGGCTCGGGCGGCCCGTCACGCGGTGGAGCGCGCCTTTCGCGAGGGGGACCTCTCGCTTGTCGTGGCGACGAGCGCGTTCGGAGAGGGGGTCAACATCCCCGACGTGCGCCACGTCGTGCTGTTCCACCTGCCGTTCGACCGCGTGGAGTTCAACCAGATGTGCGGTCGCGGCGGGCGCGACGGGGAAGCCGCGACCATCCACCTGTTGTTCGGGGAGAAGGACGCGCGGCTCAACGAGCTCATCATCGAGGCCTCCGCGCCCGATGCGGACGACCTGCGCGCGCTCTACGCCGCCCTGAGGGACAAAGGCGCCGCCGCGGAGGATGGATGGGTCGAAGCGACCAATGCCGATCTGGCCGAATACGTCCGCACGCGCCGGCAGCGCTCACGCCTGTCGGACCGCGGGGTGTCGACCGGCATCGGCGTGTTCCGCGAACTCGGCTTCGTCACGGGGGAAGGCCTCGGCGCCTACCGGCGGCTGCGCCTCGAACCGGCGTCGGCCGCCAAGACCGACCTTAAGACGTCGGTCCGCTACGCCGAGGGGCTGCAGGAGGCCGCGGAGTTCGCGGAGTTCCGCGAATGGGTGCTCGCGGCCGCTTGTGAGGATTTGCTCGCCACCCTCAACCGTCCTATCCTGCCGAGTACGTGACGCCGGGTCGCGCCCGAGCGGGCAGCGGGCCCGGTGCTTAGTTGACGAAGGCGGATCCCAGCGCGTGACGATCACACTGGAGCAGATAGAAGAGCGCATTCGATCGTACAACCCGGGCGCTGACCTGGGCGCGCTCGAGGACGCCGCCGCGTTCGCCGCGCGCGCCCACGAGGGCCAGATGCGCAAGAGCGGCGAGTCGTTCGTATCGCACCCGCTGGCGGTCTGCGGGATCCTGGCGGAGCTCCATCTCGACACGGCGACTCTCACGGCGGCGCTGCTGCACGACGTCGTCGAGGACAGCCGGGTCGACCTGAGCGAGATCCGCGACAGGTTCGGCGACGAGGTCGCCGCGCTCGTGGACGCCGTCACCAAGCTGGGCCGCATCAAGGTGGGAACGCTCGCCGAGCAGCAGTCCCAGAACATGCGCAAGATGCTCATCGCGATGGCCAAGGATATCCGGGTCATCCTCATCAAGCTGGCGGATCGTCTGCACAACATGCGGACGATCGAGTTCCTCGAGCGCGACCGGCAGCTCGAGAAGGCGCGCGAGACCATGGAGATCTACGCGCCGCTCGCGCACCGGTTCGGCATCTCCAGCGTGAAGTGGGAGCTGGAGGATCTGTCGTTCAAGGTTCTCGAACCCCAGCAGTACGAACGGACCCAGCGCATGGTCGCCGAGAGTCGCGACGCGCGCGAGGAGTATCTGGAGCAGGTGATCGGCGATCTGACCCGCGAGCTGGCGCAGGTGGGCATCCACGCCGAGATCTCCGGGCGGCCGAAGCACTTCTACAGCATCTACCAGAAGATGTCGCAGAAAGGTAAGGACTTCAACGAGATCTACGACCTCATCGCCCTGCGCGTGATCGTCGGCTCGGTGAAGGACGTCTATGGCGCCCTCGGCACGATCCACTCGGTCTGGAAGCCGGTCCCCGGCCGGTTCAAGGACTATGTGGCCATGCCGAAGTTCAACATGTACCAATCCCTGCACACGACGGTCATCGGCCCGGCCGGCCGCCCGCTCGAGCTGCAGATCCGCACCGACGAGATGCACCGCACCGCGGAGTACGGCATCGCCGCTCACTGGCGGTACAAGGAGGGCGGCAAGGGCGACGAGAGTTTCGAGGAGCGCCTGGCGTGGCTGCGCCAGATGCTGGAGTGGCAGACCGAGCTCAAGGACCCGCGCGAGTTCATGGAGGCCCTCAAGATCGACCTGTTCGAGGACGAGGTGTTCGTCTTCACGCCCAAGGGGGACGTGGTCTCCCTGCGCAAGGGCTCGACCCCCATCGACTTCTCCTATGCGATCCACACCGAGGTCGGGCACCACACGGTGGGCGCCAAGGTGAACGGTTCGATCGTCCCGCTCGGATACGAGCTGCAGATGGGCGACCGGGTCGATGTCCTGACCAACAAGAGCTCCGGCCCTTCGAGGGACTGGCTCAACATCGTCAAGACGTCGGGAGCGCGCTCCAAGATACGGGCCTACTTCAGCAAGGCGTCGCGCACCGACGACCTGCAGCGCGGCAAGGACGAGTTGAGCAAGATCGCGCGCAAGCAGGGTCTGTCGATCGGGTCCCATTCGGGCGCCAAGGCGCTGGCGCACGTCGCCAAGGAACTCAACTACGCCGAGGGGGACGACCTGCTGGCGGCGATCGGTGCGGGCAAGGTATCGGCCAAGCTGGTCGTCGGCAAGCTCATCAAGCTGCTCGCCGGCATCCAGCCCGGCGTGACGCTCGAGCCCGTGCACGAGGCCCCGGAGCTGCTCCCGACCACTCCGATGACACCGCCGAGGTCGAAGCGCCGATCTCCCTCCGGCGTGCGGGTCAAGGGCATCGACGACTTGCTCGTCCGCATCGCCCGGTGCTGCAACCCCGTTCCCGGCGACGCACTGGTGGGCTTCGTCACGCGCGGCCGTGGCGTGTCCGTCCACCGGGCCGACTGTCCCAACGCGGGGGACCTGCTGCGCGAACCCGAGCGGATCATCGAGGTCGAGTGGGACACGGCCACTGAGACCACCTACCAGGTCGAGATCTTCATCGAGGCCCGAGACCGGACGCGGCTGCTCAACGAGGTCACCGCGGTTCTGGCCGAAGCCGGGGTCAACGTGCTGTCGGCCAACATAGCGACCGACAAGCAGGGCATCGCGAACATGCGGTTCCTGTTCGAGCTGGGCAACATGGAACAGCTCGCACCGGTGCTATCCCGCGTGCGCGGGATAGAGGGCGTGTTCGGCGCCGACCGCATGAAGCCGTCGGGGCCGCTGGTCCGGAGGCGCTCGTGAGCGGTGTGGAGGTCGAGCGCCTCGTGCTCGGCACCCTGGACACGAACTGCTGGCTCGTGTCGGACGGCGCCGGAGGACCTCTCGTCGTGATCGATCCGGCGGACGAGGCGGATGTCCTGCTCGATTCGATAGGCGGGCGGGATGTGACCGTCGTCGTGCTGACCCACAGCCACTTCGATCACCTCGGCGCCGCGGCCGCGCTCATCGAGGCCACGGGCGCGCCGCTGTTGGCGCATCACATGGACGCGGCGGCGGTCACGGACTCCTGGGCCAACGGCGGCGGCCAGTTCGGCTTCGACCGCGTCGCTCCTCCCGTGACGCGGTCGCTCTCCGGCGGCGACGTCGTGGAGGCGGGGAGCCTTCGGCTGGAGGTCCTCCACACTCCCGGGCATACCCCCGGGGGGATCTGCCTCTTCGTCCCGGCACGCGCGGAGCAGGGGCTCGACCCCCACCTGTTCAGCGGCGATACTCTGTTCTACCGCTCGGTCGGACGGACCGACCTCGCGGGGGGAGACGCGCGCGCGCTGGCCCGCTCGATAAGCGACGCGCTGGCAGGCCTGCCCCCTCGGACGCGGGTGCATCCCGGCCACGGCGCCGACACCACGATCGGCGACGAGGCGCGCCTGAACCCGTTCTGGCCTCGCGAGGGAAGAGCCTGAACCCGTTCTGGCCTCGCGCGGGAAGATAGGCTCCTGTGCACGCGCTCACGCGCTCACGCGCCGGACGCGAGTGACGCGGCCCCGCCGCTTGCCCTACACTCACTTACTGCAGCCGAGCCGCTCCCGAAAGGCCCTGGAACCCTCATGTCCTCGTCGAATGTACGCGCACCGAAGGGCACCGCCGACATGCTTCCCGAGGTCGCACGCGCCTGGGAGCATGTGACGCGCACCGCTGAGGCGATCTTCTCGCGGTACGGCTACCAGCCCATCTACACGCCCATCTTCGAGCACACCGACGTGTTCGTGCGCGGCATAGGGGAAGCGACCGACATCGTCGGCAAGGAGATGTACACCTTCGAGGACAAGGGCGGCCGCTCCATCACGCTGCGCCCCGAAGGCACCGCCTCGGTCGTGCGCGCGGCCCTTGAGCACGGGCTCACGGTGAACGGACAGGGCTGCAAGCTCTACTACTCGGGTCCGATGTTCCGCTACGAGCGCCCGCAGGCCGGCCGCATGCGCCAGTTCTGGCAGATCGGCGTGGAGGCTCTCGGCATGGCCGAGCCCACGATCGACGCGGAGGTCATCGTCGCGCTGATGGAGTTCTTCGCGGCGGTGGGCATCCCGCGCGACAGGATGCGGCTGCTCATCAACTCCATGGGGGACGAGCGCTGCCGGCCCGCGTACCGCGAGAAGGTCGCCTCGTTCATCCGTGAGAACGCTTCCGACCTGTGCGAGGAGTGCGTCCGGCGGGCGGAGACGAACCCGCTCAGGGCGTTCGACTGCAAGAACCCGGGATGCGCCTCGGTGATGTCTCGAGCTCCACTGCTGCGCGACGAGATGTGCGACGATTGCGCCGCGCACTACGCCGCCGTGAAGTCCCTGCTCGACGACGTCGGAGTCATCTACGAGGAGGACACTTCCCTGGTCCGTGGTCTCGACTACTACACGCGGACCGTCTTCGAGGTCCAGGCCGAGGGGCTCGGCGCCCAGAACGCCATCGGCGGAGGCGGGCGATACGACAGGCTCATGGAGATGTACGGCGGCCAGCCGACTCCGGGCCTCGGCTTCGCGCTCGGATTCGAGCGTACGCTGCTCGCCATGAGGGCTGCCGGGATCGACGTCCCCGTCCCGCCGAGCGCCGAGGTGTTCGTCGCTCGCGTCGCGCCGGAAGTCGCGGGCGATGCGTTCGCTGTGGTGACGAGGCTTCGGGAGGCCGGGATCGCCGCGGACATGGATCATCAGGGGCGCTCCCTCAAGGCCCAGTTCAAGCTTGCCGATCGGCTCGGCGCGCGATTCGTGGTGATCGCGGGGCCGGACGAGCTGGCCGCCGGCCAGGTCACGGTTCGCGATATGGCTTCCGCGACCGAGTCCCGCGTGGCGCTCGCCGATGCCGCGCGCGAGCTCGGCTCCCGCCTGCACGACCGCTAGCCACCCGTCCAGGAAGGACGCGAGACGCCCATGCTCGATGCACGGTACTCCACCAGGACCCACGTCGCCGGCGCGCTCGGCGCCGCGGATGTCGGCTCTACCGTCACGCTCGCGGGATGGGTGCACGCCCGTCGCGATCACGGCGGCCTCGTGTTCATCGACCTGCGCGACCGGTCCGGCCTCGTGCAGTGCGTGTTCGACCCCGAGACCGCGGGCGTCGCGTTCGTCGTGGCGGAGCGTGTCCGGCCCGAGTGGGTCGTGACCGTCTCTGGAAGGGTGCGCCGTCGCCCGGAGGGCACCGTCAATCCCGGGATGCCCACCGGCGGCATAGAGGTCGTCGTGCACGAGGCGACGGTGCTCAACGAAGCGGTCACGCCGCCGTTCGAGATCGAACCGGGGATCCAGACCGACGAGACCACCCGCATGCGCTACCGCTACGTGGATATACGCCGGCCGGAGGTCCTCGCCGCGCTCACGCTCCGGGACCGGGTGACCCAACGGTTCCGCAAGAGCCTGGAGCACCGGGGCTTCCTCGAGGTCGAGACGCCCATCCTCACCAAGTCCACGCCCGAAGGCGCCCGCGACTTCCTCGTGCCCTCACGGATGAACCCGGGCGAGTTCTACGCGCTGCCGCAGTCGCCCCAGTTGTTCAAGCAGATGCTGATGGTGGCCGGGGTGGAGCGCTACTACCAGATGGCGCGCTGCTTCCGCGACGAGGATCTCCGCGCCGATCGCCAGCCGGAGTTCACCCAAGTGGATATCGAGATGTCCTTCATCACGCAGGAGCACATCCTGGAGATGATGGAGGAGGTCATGCACGAGGTCATGGCGGAGACCGGCCACGAGCTGCGCCTGCCGCTGGCCCGGATGACGTGGGCCGACGCGATGGACCGCTTCGGGTCCGACCGGCCCGACACGAGGCTCGGGATGGAGCTCGTCGACCTGTCGGCCGTGTTCGCGGCTTCGGGATTCCAGGTGTTCTCCGGGGCGTTGGGGTCCGGCGGGGTCGTGAAGGGCCTGCTGGCCAAGGGGGCCGGGGACTGGCCTCGTAGCCGCATGGACGCCCTCAATCAGCTCGCGTTGGACAGCGGCGCGAAGGGACTGGCGTGGGTGGCGTTCACTTCGGGCGGGGAGGTCAAGGGCCCGGTCGCCAAGTTCTTCAGCGAGGCTGAGAACGCGGGCCTGCGCGAGGCTCTGGGGGTCGAGGCCGGCGACTTGGTCTGCATGGTCGCGGATGCGCGCGCGGTCGCCAACGAAGTGCTCGGCACCCTGCGCCTGCGCCTCGCCGACGAGCTGGCCGTGCCTCGCGAGGGGTTCGCCATGCTATGGGTCGTGGACTTCCCCCTTTTCAAGTGGGACAAGGACGACACCTCGTGGACGGCGAGCCACCATCCGTTCACGCGCCCGTTCGACGAGCACCTGGCGTCGCTCGAGTCCGACCCGGGCAGCGCCCTGTCGTACTCCTACGACCTGGTCATGAACGGGCTCGAGATCGGCGGCGGCACCCTGCGCATCCACGATCCCAAGCTGCAGCTGCGCGTGCTGGAGATCCTGGGCATATCCGGCGACGATGCGAGGTCCCAGTTCGGGTTCCTCCTTGACGCCTTGGCGCACGGGGCACCCCCGCACGGCGGGATCGCGCTCGGGCTCGACCGGCTGATCATGGTCTTGGCGGGCGCCTCTTCCATCCGTGACGTGATCGCCTTCCCCAAGACGTCGTCGGGGGCCTGCCCCCTCACCGGCGCCCCGGAAGCCGTTTCGGCGCGTCAGCTGCGGGAGTTGCGGATCAGCGTCGATTAGGGCGTACCCGCGTTTCGTTGTGCCTGCATCGGACGCGCGGTAATATGTGCCCAGGCTCTGCCTTGTCGTTGACTCCGGTACCAACGGTCGAACCAACACTTCGTTATCGGGAGTCCTATATCCTCCCGGCTCAGTGGGATCCCCCTCGATCGGGGAAGCGCGAGGCCGGGGTGCGGACACCCACCTGCTGAGGCAGGTTCACCATCCGGAGGCGCGACAGGGCGGGGTCCGAGTGGGTCGACTCACGCTGGAAGGCGTAGGCATGCGCAGACTAGTCGCAGCAACCATGCTCGTCGCGGTGATGGTGGCTCTCACGGCGTGCGGAGGCGGCGGGGCTTCCTCGGACGGCGCCGTTGTCACCACCGCCCCGGTGCCCGTGCCCGGGGCCGCGGTGGCCGCTTCATCGAACAGCTCCGATGTTCTGTCGCCCTCGCAGATCGTTCTCAACGAGCAGTTCCCGACCTCGGTCGAGTCGGTCCCCGCCGAGATCCTCGTCAAGTTGCGCGCCAAGCGGCCCATGCTGATCGTCTACATGGATTCGACGCAGGTGGTCAATTCGGATCAGTGGAACGAGATAGACGCGGTCATGGAGAAGTACCGCGGACTCATCGACCTGCTCTCATACGACGTCGCCGCGGGGCTGGTCTCCGTCGAGACCTCGAAGCCGACCGACCTTCAGAAGGCGATGTCGCTGGCGGGCTCCATCAACGTGAAGAACGCGCCGTACATGATCTTCGTCGACCGCTACGGGCGCGTCATAGGCCGTTTCCTGGGCTTCACGGACAGGACCCTTCTCGAGCGTGAGGTGCTGCGCGCCACTTCCTAGCGGCGGCGCGGACCCGGATGGCCGATCTCTTCTCAGATGCCGCCGACGAGGCGCTCCTTGCGCAGGCCCCCTTGGCCGCGCGGATGCGCCCGCGCGCCCTCGCCGAGTTCGTCGGGCAGGACCACGCAGTCGGGCACGGGACCGCCCTGCGCCGAGCGATCGAGAACGACCAGTTGTCCTCTCTCATCCTCTACGGCCCCGCCGGGTGCGGCAAGACGAGCCTCGCCCGCGTGATCTCGAACGCCACCGCGGCGGCCTTCTGCGAGGTCTCCGCGGTCAACTCGGGGGTCGCGGACCTGCGCCGGGCCATCGACGAGGCGAAGGACCGCCTTGCGTTCTCGGGCAGCCGGACGACCTTGTTCGTGGACGAGATCCACCGGTTCAGCAAGTCCCAACAAGATGCCCTTCTGCACGCGGTGGAGGACCGCCTGGTCGTGCTCATCGGCGCCACGACGGAGAACCCCTTCTTCGAGGTGAACGCGCCGCTCATAAGCAGGTCGCGGATCGTGGAGCTGCGACCGCTTTCCGACCAGGACGTCGGCACGATCGTCCGGCGGGCACTGGTCGACGAAGAGCGCGGCCTCGGTGGGCGGTGGTCTCTTTCTCCCGAGGCGCAAGACGCGATCGTCGTGTCCGCGGGCGGGGACGCGCGAGTGGCGCTCAACATGCTCGAGGAGGCTGCCGGTGCGGCTGAGCAGGGCGCGGTCATCGACCTTGCCGCCATTGCGCGGGGCGGAGGGGCGCGCATCCTGTCGTACGACAAGGATGGCGACGCCCACTACGACGTCGCATCGGCATTCATCAAGTCCATGCGCGGGAGCGATCCGGACGCCACCGTCTATTGGCTTGCCCGGATGGTCCACGGCGGCGAGGATCCCCGGTTCATCGCACGCAGGATACTCATCCTCGCGTCCGAGGACATCGGCAACGCCGATCCCCAGGCTCTCCTTGTTGCTGCCGCGGCCTTCAAGGCCGCCGAGTCGATCGGCTGGCCCGAATGCCGCATCAACCTGGCGCAGGCCGCGATCTACATGGCGCTCGCCCCGAAGAGCAACGCCTCGTACCTGGCTATCGACTCCGCACTGGAGGAGGTGCGGACGGGGCCGGCCCGAAGGGTGCCCGACCACCTTCGCGACAGGCATCGGCCCGGGTCGGAATCGTATGGTCGCTACCTCTATCCGCACGACCGGCCGGAGGGATGGGTCGAGCAGCGCTACCTTCCCGACGGGCTCGAATCGGCCGCGCTGTACCGCGCGGGTACGCGCGGATGGGAGGCGCAGCGCGAGCGAGAACGCGAGGGCCGCGACCCGGGCCGCGGGAGTGCCGGCTGACCCGCTGCCGACGACTCTTGCCGAGTGCGCGTCTGATACACTCGTACGCGCTGTCGCCGATGCGAGGGGAGATGTCCGTGGGCGCAACGTCCGGCCTCTTGATAGCCCTGTACGCGACGCTGACAGCGCTCGCCGGCGTGGGGATATGGGCTCTCTTCGTGCTGGTGCGGACCGCGGAGGCGACACGGAGCCTGGTCCGGCATCTCGACGCCGGCTTGCCCCCGCTGATCGCCAAGGCCAGCGCGACGCTCGACACGGTGAACGTCGAGATGGTGCGCGTGGACGGGCTCGTGACCCAGCTCGAGGAGGTCTCGGATAAGGTGACCTCGACGACGCGCGCGGCTTCCGAGATCGTCGGCGCGCCGGCCGCGGCCGTCGCGGGCTTGAGCCAGCGGGCAAGAAGGTTCTTCTCGGTACTGACGGGCAGGCGCCTGTAGCGGCCTGCGGTTGGCACCCCATCCGGCCGCGTGAGCGGCGGCGGGGCACGATGACGGAGGCGAAATGACGGAGAACGACAGCGTCGTAGTGAAGGTACCCGCACGCGGAGAGTACGCGCGTACCGTGCGATTGGCGTCCGCGGAGTTGGCCTCGCGCACCGGCATGACCATCGACGACGTGGAGGACGTCCGGCTCGCCGTGGACGAAGCCTTCGTGTACGCGTCGACTCGAGCGGCGAGCGACCATCTCACGTTTTCGTTCCTTCTCTCGTCCGACTTGCTGGAGCTGGAGGTCGGCCCTCTGCTCCTGCCGGTCGGGACGGATGACGAGGATGGACCGGACGACCGGTACTCTCGCTTCATCCTCGAAGCGGTGTGCGACGAGTACGAGGCGTTCGAACGGGACGGAGCCGGCTACGTCCGACTCGTCAAGCGGGCGGAGTAGGACGTGTCGAGCGCCCCAGTGCACCGCAATCATAAGACGACGCGCAAACTCGTATGGGACAAGGCGCTGACACGCGAGCTGTTCGCTCGATATCGCGCGGACAACGACCAGGGCGCCCGCGACGAGCTCGTGGAGATGTACCTGAACCTGGTGAAATACCTCGCCAGCCGGTTTCGCAACCGCGGTGAGCCCATCGACGACCTCATCCAAGTGGGGACCATCGGGCTGATGAAGGCGATCGATCGGTTCGACGTCGCGCGCGCGGTCGAGTTCACGACGTACGCGACCCCCACGATCGTCGGGGAGCTCAAGCGGCACTTCCGCGACAAGGGGTGGGCGATCAAGGTCCCGCGCCGGCTCCAGGAACTGTCGTTCAAGGTCAATCAGGCGATCGACGCCCTCACTCAGCAGCTCCAGCACTCTCCGACGATCCCGGAGGTCGCCGAGTACCTCGACGTCACGACCGACGACGTGCTCGAGGCCCTCGAGACGTCCGAGGCGTACAACTTCGTGTCGCTCGAGAGCGACCGGAACACCGACGGCGGGGAGTCGTTCTCGATCCTCGAGTACATCGGCAAGGACGACGCGCTGATGTCCGTGGTCGAGGACCGGGCAATCCTGTCCGCGGCACTCAAGCAGCTCGCGCCCGCAGAACAGCATGTCCTCTACCTGAGGTTCTTCCAGGGGTTGACCCAGACCGAGATCGCGCGACAGATGCAGATCTCGCAGATGCAGGTCTCGCGGCTGCTTCGACGGACGCTGCGTGTGCTTCGCGAGAACCTCGTTCCGGAGGGAGTCGAGCAGACCCGATGACGAGCGAAGCGGCGCGGCGCGAGCGATGGACCAGCCTCGCCATCAAGGCCTGGGCCGCGATCGGCGTGATCATCCTCCTCTACGGGGCGGGCATGGTCGCGGGAAGGCTCACCGGAGCGCTCGTGCCGTTCGGCATCGCCCTCGCGATCATAGTCGTGCTCCGCGGACCGGTGAGCCGGCTCACCCGCCGGCGTCTGCCTCGAGCGGCCGCGATCGCCGTGTGCTATCTGGCGGGCGCGGTGGTCGTGGCGGTGGCCCTGCTCGTGATCGCCCCGATATTCGGTGCGCAGGTAGGGGCGCTGGCCTCGGCCATGCCCGGCTACCTCGACAAGGCATACAAGCTGTGGCTCGCGGTGACGAGGCCGAAAGGGACGCCGATCGTGCCCGGTTGGGTGACCACCGCCGTGCTGAACTTGAAGGACACCGCGGCCGCCTCCATCGGGTCGATCTCATCGCAGGGCATCACCATCGCGTTCGCCGCGGGCAGCCAGGCCGTCACGCTCGTCCTCGACATCGTCATCGCGCTCATTATCGCTTTCTACACGTTGCTCGATCTCCCGAAGCTGCTCGATGAGGCCATGCGGATCGTGCCGGAGCGGTTCCGCGAGGAAGCGGCGCACGGGCTGGCGACGGTATCGCGCATACTTGGCGGCTGGATGCGCGGCACGTTCATCGATGCGCTCGTCGTCGGGGCGCTGATCGCGTCCGGCCTCTCGTTGCTCGGGGTGCCCTACGGTTTCGCGATCGGCATCATCGGCGGTGTGCTCAACATCGTTCCGTACCTCGGACCGGTGGTCGCGGCTTTGTTCGCGGGGCTTTCGGGGCTCTTCGGCGGAAGCCCGTGGCTCGCCTTCTGGGCCGTCGCTGTGGTCTTCTCGGTCCAGCAGTTCGACAGCCTGTGGCTCAACCCCCGGATCATGTCCCGCAACGTCGACCTCCATCCGGTGCTCGTGGTATTCTCCCTGCTCACGGGGGTCACCCTGTTCGGCATACCGGGAATGTTGCTCGCGGTGCCCGTGGCCGCGATCGGCAAGGGGCTCTTCGTCTACTACTACGAGCGGCGCACGCAACAGAGCCTGTGCACCGACGACGGCGTGCTCTTCCGGACGCCTCCCGGGGCCGATGCCTCCGTCGCGGCTGACGAGCCGTCGAGTTCGACGAAGACGGGCGGGCCCGACGACGAGAGAGAGTCGTGAGCGCCATCACCATGAAGTCGGCCGACATCCGAGAGAGCTTCCTGTCGTTCTTCGAGTCGAAGGGCTGCGTACGCCGTCCTTCGAGCTCGCTGATCCCCGACGACCCGTCGCTGCTGCTGACGACGGCGGGCATGGTGCAGTTCAAGCCGGTGTTCCTCGGCGTCCGGGACCTTGGGTTCACCCGCGCCACGACGTGCCAGAAGTGCGTCCGGACCACGGATATCGACATCATCGGGACCACGGGGCGACATCACAGCTTCTTCGAGATGCTCGGCAACTTCAGCTTCGGTGACTACTTCAAGTCCGAGGCGAGCGCGTGGGCCTGGGAGTACTCGACCCGGGTGCTCGGACTCGACCCCGCACGGATCTGGATCTCGATATTCGAGACGGATGACGAAGCCGAGGCCATCTGGCGTGACGAGGTCGGGGTCGCTCCCGAACGCATCGTGCGCATGGGCGCGAAGGACAACTTCTGGTCGGCCGGGCCCACCGGCCCGTGCGGACCGTGCTCGGAGCTCTACTACGACCAGGGCCCGGACGTCGGGTGCGGCTCGCCCGAGTGCGCGCCCGGCTGCGATTGCGACCGGTTCCTGGAGTACTGGAACCTCGTCTTCATGCAGTACGACCGGCAGGAGGATGGCACGCTCGTCCCTTTGCCGAAGCGCAACATCGACACCGGCATGGGCCTCGAGCGCATCGCGGCGATCCTGCAGGGCGTCAACTCGAACTTCGAGACCGACGAGTTGCGCCGCCTGATGGGGGTGGCCGAGCAGCTGACCGGCGTGGCGTACGGGGCCGGCGAGAAGACCGACACGAGCCTGCGCATCATCGCCGACCACGCCCGCTCGATCACGTTCATGATGGCGGACGGCATCCTTCCGTCGAACGAAGGACGAGGGTACGTGCTGCGGCGCCTCCTGCGCCGGGCCGTCCGCCACGGCAGGCTGCTGGGGGTCGAGGACGCGTTCATCGGCCGGATGGTCGATACCGTCATCGAGCTCATGGGAGCCGCGTATCCGGAGACGGTCGACAGCCACGCACTGATCTCGCGCGTGGTCGCGTCGGAGGAGCAGCGCTTCGGGGCGACCTTGCGGCAAGGTCTCATCCTGCTGGATGCCGAGATACTCCGCACCCAGCAGAACGGCGACCGCGAGCTCGACGGCGAGGTCGCCTTCGCCCTGCACGACACGTACGGCTTCCCGATCGAGCTCACCGCCGAGATCGCTGCGGAAGCTGAGCTCTCCGTCGACATGACCGCATTCGAGGCCGAGATGGCCGCCCAGCGCGATCGTGCCCGGGCGGCCGTCAAGGACGAGTCGTGGAACACCTTCGGCGGCGCGTTCAGCCGGGTGCTCGCGACCTCTGGCCCTGTCGAGTTCGTCGGCTACGAGACGGATGACGCCGACTCGAAGATCATCGGCATCATCGTCGGGGGCGAGCTCATCAGCGAGCTCGAGCCAGGCGCGCATGGGGAGATCGTCCTGAGCGCGACGCCGTTCTACGGCGAGCAGGGTGGCCAAGTGGGTGACGTGGGCTCCGTCACCGCCGAGGGCGCGACCTTCGCCGTCGAGGACACCAGGATCCCCACGCCCGGCATGATCAGCCATGTCGGAGTGCTGACCGCCGACGGCCGTCCGATCTCGGTCGGCCAGCCGGTCCACGCGTCGATCGATCACCTTCGGCGCGAGCGCATCCGGCGCAATCACACCGCGACCCACATCCTTCAGTGGGCCCTGCGGCTCGTCCTGGGCGACCATGTCAAGCAATCCGGCTCCCACGTCTCGGCCGAAAGGCTGCGTTTCGACTTCACGCATTTCGAGGCGATGAGTGCGGAGCAGCTCTCGAAGGTGGAGCGGATGGTCAACGCGAAGATCATGGAGGACCATCCCGTCCGGGCGTACGAGACATCATTGACGACCGCTCGGGAGAACGGGGTGACCGCGCTCTTCGGAGAGAAGTATGGCGACATCGTGCGGGTGCTCGAAGTCGGCAACTTCAGCCGTGAGCTGTGCGGGGGGACGCATGTGTCCCGCACGTCCGAGATCGGACTCGTGAAGGTGCTTTCCGAGGGCTCGGTCGGCGCGAGCCTTCGCCGCATCGAGGCCGCGACGTCGTTCGACGCGATCGATGCCGTGTGGGCGGAGGAGGCCGTGCTCACGTCCGCCGCGGACGCCCTGAAGTGCCGTCCCGCCGAGGTCGCCGACAAGGTGATCGCGCTCCAGCGCCGGGCCAAGGACGCGGAGAAGGCCCTGGCGGACGAGAAGCGGCGGGGCGGCTCCGGCGAGGTCGACGCACTGGCGGCGTCCGCGCTCGACGCGGGCTATCCGCTGGTCGTCGCAGCCGTGGAGGCCGCGGACAGCGCGGCGCTGCGCGAGCTGGCCGACGCCGTTCGCGCGAAGCTTCCCGGAGGCGCCGTGGTCCTCGCCGCCGAGGCGGGTGGCGCGGCGCTGATCCTCGCCGCCGGCTCGGACGCCGCGATCGAGGCCGGGTTCGACGCCGGTGCGGCGGTGCGGGCGATGGCCCCGCATGTGGGCGGGCGCGGCGGAGGCAAGCCCCAGATGGCTCAAGGCGGCGGTGAGAACGCGGGAGGCATCCCTGCTGCTCTCGTCGCCGCGCGAGAGTCTCTCAAGGCGCGATAGAGCGCATGCGACTTCTCGGGCTCGACATCGGCGAGAAGCGGATCGGCGTCGCCGTCTCGGACCCCTCGGGACGCGTCGCGACTCCAGTCACCGTGCTCGATGCGGGGGATCTTTCGCGTGATGTGGCCCCGTTGCGCCGCCTCGTCGATGACTACGAGGCCGCCGCCTTCGTGGTCGGTCTCCCACTATCGATGGACGGCGGCGAGGGGCCCCAGGCCCTCGTGGTCAGGGCGGCCGCCGAGAGACTGTCAGGGCAACTCGGCCTTCCCGTGACATACCAGGATGAACGCCTGTCTTCAGCCGCGGCCGTCCGCTCGATGGCGGAGGCAGGAGTGCGCTCACGCGAGCGCCGCGGCCGGGTGGACGTGGTGGCCGCGACCTTGCTGCTTCAGACATACCTCGACTCGAAGGGGACGGCGTGACAGACGATCGCGACATGGACGACGCTCCCGGTCCGCAGGGCCCGGGGCTCGATCCGCATACGTACGACGATGAGGACATTCCGGGGCCGCCGCTCCCGTCGCGCGGGTCCGGTTCCCGCCGTTCGGGCGCCGGCCGCGGCGCTGGCTCACGGGCCGGGCGTGGTGGCGCGGCGTCCCATGCCGCGGACGCGCGCGGACGAGGGGCCGGCCGCGTCGGGCGCGCGCCACGTCGCCGACGGGGATGTGTCGCGGCACTCGTCTTCCTCATAGCGGTCGTCGCGGCTGGCGGCGGGGGAGTCTGGTACACCTTCTTCCGACCCGTGTCGAACGTGCCTGCCGGGCGTCGCCTGAGCGTGACCGTGGCCAGGGGGGCGTCGAGCCGCGAGGTCGGTGACATGCTCGCCGAGAAGGGCATCGTCGCCAATGGGACGATGTTCTACTTCCTCGGTCGCTCGGAGGGCTTGGGCAGCCGGCTCAAAGCCGGCAGGTACACGCTCACTACTGGATCGGACTACGACGCGGTCTTCGCCGTTCTTGAGAAGGGCCCCGCGGTCATCCGGTACACGAAGGTGGCCATCCCGGAGGGCTGGACCGTCAAGCAGGTCGCCGCCCGTGTGGAGTCGGTGGTCGGGATCCCGCGTGACGAGTTCACCCGGGTCGCCACGACGGGCGCCAAGACGTTCGACTTCGAGTTCCTCAAGGCGGATCCCACGGACTCTGTCGAAGGCTATCTGTTCCCCAAGACGTACGAGGTCAAGGAGAAGTCGACGGCCGAGGACGTCATCCGCCTCATGCTCACCCAATACGGCAAGGAGACCGCTGCCCTCGACCTGTCGTACGCCGCATCCAAGGGTGTCTCGCAGCACGGCGTGGTCACCATCGCGTCGATCATCGAGCGTGAGGCCAGCGTGCCTCGTGACCGTCCGCTCGTCGCGTCCGTCATCTACAATCGGCTGGCGAGCCACATGCGCCTGCAGCTCGACTCCACGGTCCTGTACGTGATCGGCAGCAAGGAGAAGGTCCTGCTCACCGACCTGCAGACGCCGAGTCCCTACAACACGTACCTCCATGAAGGTCTGCCACCCGGCCCGATCGCGAGCCCCGGCCTGACGGCGCTTCAGGCCGCGGCGGCGCCGGCGAAGAGCAACTACCTCTACTACATCATGGATCACAAGGACGGGTCGCAGTCCTTCGCGGTGGGCTACGCGGAGTTCCTGCGTTTGAAGGCCGGAGCGAAGAGTGGGCTGAAGTGAGGCGCAAGGCTGCGACCGTCGCGGCTGCGGCGTCCCTGCTCTTGTTGGCGATAGCGGCGGCGGGCATGTGGCTCGCCCTCTTCAGCGGAGACGGCACGGTCGTCCCTGGGCTGCCCGCTCAGATCGAGATCCCCGATGGGGCGACATCGCTCGACGCGGGCCGCGCCCTTGCTGCTGCGGGCATCGTCGCCAACGGCCAGATGTTCCGGCTGCGGGTCAAACTCGCGGGCGCCGAGCAGCAGCTTCATCCCGGGGTCTACGACCTGCGGACGGGCATGGGCTACTCGGCCGCCCTCGAGGCTCTGCGCAAAGGCCCCGAGGTCCGATACGTCACCCTGGCCATCCCCGAGGGCTGGACGATCCCTCAGGTGGCCGCGCGTGTGGAGGAGGCGCTGGGCATCCCCCGCGACGAGCTGACCACTCTGGCTACGACGGGCGCCAAGAGCTTCCACTTCCGGTTCCTCGAGTCCAACCCGACCGATTCCTTGGAGGGATACCTCTTCCCGAAGACGTACCGCGTGCAGCCGGGCGCGACCGCGCGCCAGGTCCTGACCGTGATGCTCGATCAGTTCGAGCGCGAGGTATCAGGCATCGATCCGTCGTATGCGAAGTCGCGCGGGGTGAGCATGCACGGGCTCGTGACGATCGGATCGATGATCGAACGTGAGACACGGGTCTCCGCCGATCGTCCCCTCGTGGCTTCCGTCATCTACAACCGGCTGATCCGCGACATGTATCTCGAGATCGACGCGACGGTTCAGTACGTGTTGGGCAACAAGGCTCGGCTTCTGTACCGAGACCTGAAGGTCCGAAGCCCGTACAATACATACGCGAACAAGGGTCTGCCGCCCGGCCCCATCGCCAGCCCGGGCCTCGCGTCGCTGCAGGCTGCCGCCGCACCCGCCGAGACCGGGTACCTCTACTACGTGCTGACGGGCAAGGACGGCACTCATTCGTTCGCGGAGACGCAAGGCGAATTCCTCACGCTCAAGGCAAGGGCGAAGAAGGGACTCCAATGATCGACGGCCACGTGCCCGCGATACGCATCGCCGGCGCCCGCAAGGTCTACTCTTCCGCGCCCTGGGCGCGGGCCCGCATCGCGGTCGAGGACGTGTCCATCGAAGTCCCCGAAGGCGCGATCCATGGTCTGCTCGGGCCCAACGGGGCGGGCAAGACCACGACCATCAAGATGCTGCTCGGACTCGTCCGGCCGACGGCAGGGGAGTTCGAGATCCTCGGTCACCCGTCCCGCGTTCCGGCCAACCGGGCCGGGCTGGGCTTCCTGCCCGAGCAGCCCTACTTCCCGAGTCAGCTCTCGGCGACGCAGGCGATGACCCTGTACGCGCGTCTCGCCGGCGTGCCGGTCTCCGAGCGTCACGGGCGCATCGCCGATCTGCTGGAGCGCGTCGGCCTCGGGCGACACGAGCACGCGCGCCTCTCGGAGTTCTCCCGCGGGATGCTGCAGCGGCTCGGGATCGCGCAGGCGCTCGTCGGGAGGCCGACGGTCGTGGTCCTGGACGAACCCGCTTCGGGCCTCGATCCCGTGGGCCAGCGTGACGTGCGCAACCTGATGATGGGCCTCAGGGACGAGGGCGTGACCGTCCTGCTGTCCTCGCACCAGCTGTCCGAGGTGGAGGCGGTCTGCGACAGGGTGTCCATCCTCGACCGTGGGCGGCTGGCGGCCGAAGGTCCGCTCGACGACCTGCTCAACGTCGCGGGCAGGACCTCTGTTCGCGCCACCGGGTTGCCGGGCGCGCTGCCCGCCACCGTGGTCGCTCTCACCGACGATGTCGCCGTGTCGGGTGACGTGTGGGTGTTCTCCGTGCTCGACGCGGACGTTCGGGCGGTGGTCGATGCCGTCGATGACGCGGGAGGGCGCGTGGTGACCGTCACCCCCAAGCGCGAGTCCTTGGAGGACTACTTCGCGAGGCTGCTGGCTCGGCCGTCAGCCGAGCAGGAGGTGGCGTCGTGATCGGGCGGCTGTCGGCGATCGCCGGCGCCGTGTTCATGGACGCGGTGCGTCGTCGGGTCGTCTACGTCGTCGTGTTCTTCGGGGCCGTGCTCGCGCTGGCGATCCCGACGTTGCCCGCCTACGGCATGGGGATCGTGTCGGGCATCTATCGCGAGGTCTCGCTGGCTCTGACGTTCGCGGCGTCGATGGTGCTCGTCCTCGCGCTGGCCGCCAACCGCGTGCCTGCCGAGGTGGAGCGCCGCACCGTGTACAACGTGCTGTCCAAGCCGGTGCGGCGCCTGGAGTACCTCGCCGGCACGTGGATGGGAGTGTTCGCCGTCATGGGCGGGGCGGTCGCCGGGTTCACGCTCATCGAGCAGGCGGTGGCGCTGACTCGCTACCACGACCCGATGTGGCGGCTGTGGGAGGGCGCGCTCGCGATCTGGCTGGAGAGTGGCGTCGTGGGCGCCTTCGCGATATCAGTTTCCGCCGTCGCGGGCCCAGTGGTCGTGGCCGTCGCTTCGCTCACGATGGTGTTCATCGGCCACGCGCGCGACAGCGTGGTCGGGACAGGCGGTTCGGCCATGGCTCGTGCCCTGTACCCGTCGCTCGACACGTTCAACGTCATCAACCCCGTCGCTCACGGGTCGGGCATCGATGCGGTCTACGCCGCCGGGATGATGGTGGCGTTCGTGGGCTGGGTCGGCGTCCTCCTGCTGCTGGGCGTGGTCGCCTTCGACAGGCGGGACCTGTGACCCTGGGGCGCGCCACCCGGAGCGCCGTGGCCGGGCTCGTGCTCGCGGTGATGCTGCTCGGCGGGCAGGCGGTGTCCGATGCCCGCGTCGCGACCACGGCGACCTCCAGCGCCGGCGCCGTGGTCGGCCGCGCGAGCTTCGCGTACCTCACGGGCCTGCGACGGTTCGCAGCCGTGCTGCTGTGGAGTCGGCTCGAGCCGCAGTTCCACGAGTTCTACGGAGGCGTCCCGCTCTCGAAGCAACTCTACTTCCTGCCGAACGCGCGGCTGATCACCCTGCTCGACCCCCAGTTCGTGCAGGCATACGACATCGCGCCATGGATCCTGCTTCAGAACGGAAGGCTCAGCCAGGCGATCGGTCTGGCCCGTGAAGGCGTGCGCAACAACCCGCACTCGGGCGTACTTCACACCTCCCTGGCCCAGATCCTCTACCTCAGGACCAAGGACCGGGCGGGTGCGATCCGGCAGGCGGACCTGGCCGTCCGGCCGGACGAGGTGTGGCTCGACGCCGTTCAGCAGTGGCAGTCGCTCACGCTCATCGCCGACATCTACACGCACTCGGGACTCCCCGACAAGGCGGCTCAGGCTCTCGCGATCACACGGCAGCTCGACAAGGACCTCGGCGGCGCGCCGGGATTCCGCGATCCCGATACTCAGTTCTGAGATGGGCCTTCTGACCCCGGACTACTACTACACGGACGTGGCCGCCGTCGATCTGGCCGCGCTCGCCGAGCGGGGCATCACGGCTCTGCTGGTCGACCTCGACAACACCCTGATGCCCCGCGGCACCTCGGAGTTCCCGGCCGAGGCGTCTGCGTTCGCCAGGCGCGTGCGGGAGGCGGGGATGCGGGCCTGCCTGGTCTCGAACAACTGGCACGGGCGGGTGCGCACCGCGGCCGACGCTCTCGGCTTCGATCTGGTCCCCAGGGCGCTCAAGCCGCTGCCGTCCGGGTTCCGCCGCGGCCTGACCCTCCTCGGCGCGCGCCCCGAGGAGGCGGCGGTCATCGGCGACCAGGTGTTCACCGACATCCTCGGCGGTAACGCCTGCGGACTGGTGACCGTGCTGGTCCTGCCGTTGTCCTCGACCGACCTACCGCATACCCTGTTGTTAAGGATGCTCGAGTCTCGCGTTCTCGCTGGACGCACGCCGACGGCGTGACGGCGGGCGCGCTCGCTCGGGCCGAAGGAAGGCCGGCGCACCACGTGCCACCCCACATCGATCCGCTAACCAAGCTCGCGGGAGTGATCGGCTGGCCGCTGGATCACACGCTGTCGCCCGCGATACACAACGCCGCCTACGCGGCCATGGGGTTGAACTGGGTCTACATCCCGATGCCGCTCCGGTCGGGCGGCGATCTGATGCGCGTCGCCTCCGCGATCCGGGTCCTCCCGTTCGTCGGCTTCAATGTGACCATGCCGTACAAGCGGCTGATGCTCAACATATGCGATGAGGTGGCCACGGCGGCTCGTCTCGCCGGAGCGGTGAACGCGGTCCACGTGGACGACGGCAGGCTCATCGGCTACAACACGGACGGTCGCGGCTTCGTCGAGTCCCTGAGGCAGGACGCCGACTTCGACGTGAAGGGGAAGCGCGCTGTCGTGATCGGGACGGGCGGCGCCGCGGGAGCCGCTTTCGTGGGCCTACTGCTGGAGCGCGCGGGGCACGTGACCATCGCGGGGCGACGGCTGGATGCGGCCGAGGTGATGATCGACAACGTGGTGTCGAGCCTGCGCCAGACCGTTGCGGTGGCGGTGGAACTCGGGCCGAAGGCGCGCGAGGCGGTCGAGGCCGCGGATCTGGTGATCAACGCCACCCCACTGGGGATGGCGCCGTCCGACGAACTGCCGGTCCCGCCGGAGTGGATCCAGCCCGGACAGGTGGTAGCCGACATGGTGTACCGGCCCGCGGTCACGCCTTTCATGGACGCCGCCGCCGCACGCGGCGCACGCACGTTGGGCGGCCTCGGGATGCTCATCGATCAAGGTGCGATCGCGATCGAGATCTGGAACCAAGGCTCGCAGGCCGTCGCACCCCGCGACGTCATGCGTGCCGCCGCCACGGAGGCCCTCGGTGCTGCCGTGGCGGCCGCCCCCAGGGGGGCGGTCACGTGACGGCCGCGAGCGGCAAGCGGCTCGGCAGGATACTGGTGAAGGCCGGCGTGATCACCGAGCCGCAGCTCGAAGAGGCGATGGCGGGCGCCGAGGGCGCCACTCTGTCGCAATCGCTCGTCCAGCTGGGCCTTACCACGGAGGTCAAGATCGCCCAAGCGGTCGCGGACGAGATGGGGCTGTCCTTCGTGGACATCGCCGGCTACGAGGTCGACGCGCATGCGGCGACGGCGCTGGCCACCGATCTGTGCCGCCGCTACAGCGTCCTGCCGATCGCGTTCCAGGATGAAGAGCTCGTCGTGGCCATGTCGGACCCGGCCAACATCTTCGCCATCGACGACCTCAGGATCGTCACCGGCTACGAGATACGGCCTGTCGTGGCTACCGAGAGCGACCTGCTGCAGGCCATAGAGAAGTACTCCTCGATGCAGACCGACGTCGAAGAGATGGTCGGCGACGTGACAGGTTCGATGGCCAAGGGAGGCGCCGACGAGGAGGAGGCGGTCGAGTCCGGCGAGGAGTCGGCCGTGGCCAAGCTCATGAACCTCATCATCACCGAGGCGATCCGCCAGGGCGCAGGCGACATATACATCGAGCCCCAGGAGAACGAGCTGCGCGTCCGGTACCGCATCGACGGCGTGTGCCAGGAGGTCGTCAAGAGCCCGAAGAAGCTGCATCGCCAGCTCATCAGCCGGGTGAAGATCGCCTCGGGAATGGATATCGCCGAGAAGCGCATCCCTCAGGACGGGCGATTCGGCGTCGTGCTCGACGGCGCTCCGGTCGACTTCCGCGTGGCGGTCCTGCCGACGGTGCAGGGGGAGATGTGCGTCATCCGGCTCTTGCGGAGAAGCTCCATCATGATGTCGCTCGAGGACCTCGGCTTCCTGCAGCAGCCGCTCGAGCGCCTCATGGACGCGCTCACCAAGCCGTACGGGTGCATCCTGGTCACGGGCCCGACCGGATCGGGCAAGTCGACGACGCTCTACGCGGCCATCAACAAGACGAACGACCCGAAGACGAACCTCATCACCGTCGAAGACCCGGTCGAATACCGGCTCGACGGGCTCAGCCAGGTGCAGGTCCACGAACGCGCCGGTCTCACGTTCGCCGCCGCGCTGCGCTCGATCCTGCGTCAAGACCCCGACACCGTGATGATCGGCGAGATCCGGGACAAGGAGACGGCCACGATCGCGATCGAGGCCGCCCTCACCGGTCACCTCGTGCTCTCGACCCTGCACACCAACGACGCACCGTCCGCGATCACGCGGCTCACCGAGATGGGCATCGAGCCCTTCCTGTCGGCGTCGGCCGTCAACTGCGTTCTCGCGCAGCGTCTTGCACGCCGGTTGTGCCCGGCGTGCAAGGAGGCCTACACGCCCACGCCTGAGGCGCTCGATAGGATCCGATTCCCCTACGACCCGGGCAACATGCCCCAGCTGTATCGCGCCAAGGGGTGCAAGAAGTGCGGCGGCATCGGCTACAAGGGCCGCATGGGGATCCACGAGGTCATGACGATGACGGAATCGCTCGAGCGGCTCGCGGTCGAGCACGCCTCATCGGACGAGCTCGGTCGCCATGCCGTCGCCGAGGGCATGATGACTTTGAGGGACGACGGGTTCGCCAAGGTCAAGTCCGGCATGACGTCGATCGAGGAGATCATGCGCGTGGTGGTGTGACGCCATACGGGCGCCTCGTCCGCACGGCGGTCCGCGGCTGTTGTCGCGTACCACCTGTCGTGCAACACTGAAGAAAAGGACACCTCGGCGCGCGCTGAGGTGTGTCGATATGTCTTCGGGCGCTGTCCGCGCCCGCGGTCCGTGGAGGTGCGGCGCGCATGACAGACGCGGGGATCGGCGATTACTTCATCAGCGACGTCGACGAAGGTTACGACGAAGACGGCGACATCTCGGCCGCTCCGGTCGTCGTGCCGGTCGCGCCGGCCGTGAGCTACACCCCGGTCGCGCCGGCCGTGAGCTACACCCCGGCCGCGCCGGCCGTGAGCTACACCCCGGCCGAGCCGGTCGCGCCGCCGGCCATGTACACCCCGGCCGTGCCGCCCGCGAGCTACATGCCGGCCACGCCGGCCGTGAGCTACGCGCCCACCACGCAGACTGCCATGCCGGTCGCGCCCGAACCCGCCGCGCCCATCCCAGGCTCGGTCGTCAGCCCGGTTCCGCGTCCCGGGAGCGTGGTCCCGACGGCCAACCGCGAAGAGAGGCTCGTGCGGGCCCTGGACTCTCTCATGGAGCATTCCCCGGGCGTCCAGGCGGCGGCTCTGGTCAGCTTGGACGGATTCACCATGGCGTCGGCTCTCCCGGAAGGCATGCAGGAGGATCGCGTCGGCGCGATGTCGGCGGCGATCCTCGGACTCGGTGAGCGGGCGGCCGCTGAGCTCGGCCGGGGTCATCTGTCGCAGGTGTTCATCGAGGGGGCCGATGGATACGTCCTCCTCATGGCGGCCGGGGACCGGGCCGTTCTCACGGTCCTCGCGGATGCCGACGGCAAGCTGGGTCTGATCATCTATGACATGCGGCAGACCGCCGCCGAGATCGGCGAGACACTGCGCTAGCCGGCTCGGCCGACGAAGCCGCCTGGCTCGAAGAGGGAGAGCGGGACCGTACAGCATGGCACTACGCGGCAACCTCAGGGACTTCAGCCTGCCGGATGTCTTCCAGCTCGTGACTCTGAGCGGGAAGACGGGAGTCCTGCGCATCAAGCGCGCTGATGCCGAGGGCAGCGTGTGGTTCCGCGAGGGGAACGTGTTCTTCGCCCAGTCCGACTGGCACAGGGAGCCTTTGGGCACCAGGTTGGTCACCGGCGGCCGCATAACCCCCAGCGCGCTGGCCAAGGCGCTCGACCTGCAGCGCATCGAGCCGCCCGGCGGTCGCAGGCTCGGGCAGATCCTCGTGGACGAGGGCTACACGACCGACAAGGTGCTGGAGTCCTTCGTTCAGGAGCAGATCCAGGACACCATCTTCGATCTGTTCCGATGGGACGAGGGCGACTTCGACTTCGAAGACCTCGCGGAGGCGCCCGAAGAGGACATCGGGCTGTCCGTCTCCATAGAGAACATCGTCATGGAGGGGTCGAGGCGCCTCGAGGAATGGACCCGCATCAAGAAGAAGATCCCGTCGATGGGTGTCGTGTTCAAGATGGCCACCGCGCCGGGCGAAGGCACGTTCGACATCTCGTTGAAGCCCGCCGAGTGGAACATCCTGCTCAGGATCGATGGGACGCGAGCGGTGTCCGACCTCGCGCGCGAGCTCGACAGGACCGACTTCGAGGTCGCCCGCGTCCTGTACGGGCTCTTCTCCGCGGGCCTTCTCGAGGTTGCGTCCGAAGCCGAGGTGCAGCGCCTGCGTGCCGAGCGGGCCGCCACGGAGATGGTGATCGCCGCCGACGGCCTCAGGAGGGCGCAGGAGGCGGCCGTCCAAGTCACCGCTCCTCCGGCGGCGACCGGCGCGTCCGCCCCGCGGGAGGGCGCGCCGGACCGCGTTGCCGAGGAGCCCGCCTTCCTGAGCGCGGGTCAAGGAGCGGCCACGGTCGACGACATGGCGGTGTTCCAGCAGATGCTGGGCGCGGTGCTCGATCCTTCCACGGCTGTCCAAGCGACACCGGCGACAACGCCACGGGCGCCCGTGCCGAGCGTCGAGCCTCGACTCGAGTCACAGACGCCGCCCGGCGTGTCGTCCGCGAGCGCTTGGACCGCGCCCCCCGCGGACGTGCCCGCCAGCTTCGCCCCTCCGGCGGCCCCGGGGCTCGATCTTGCGGGCCTTCTCGAGACGCTGGAACACACCGCCGTCGAGTCGCCCGCGGGGTATCCGCGGGCCTCGGAGCCGGCCTCGGTCATCCCGCCCGCCGAGGTCCCGGGCTCCGCTCCCGAGAGAACCGGTGACTTCGCCGTCGACCTGATGGCTCTCGGACTCGGAGAGGCGCCCGCCGCGCCGTCCGACGCCCAGCCCGAGCCGACCATCGCCGAGATCGAGGCCGCGGCTCTCGCCGGCTCGACGCCGGGCGAGGCGGCCGCGACGGGGGAGGCGCCCGACGCTGTCATCTCGACGGACGCCTTCCTGTCGGAATTCGATGCGGGTGACGTGTCGTTCTCCTCCGGGCTCGGGGACGAGCTCACCGCGTTGACGGGGGGCGGACACAGCCGGGCGAGGCCGACCGCGAGCATCTCGAAGTCCCCGGAGTCGTCGATCGAGGGAGCGTCGCTGCACCGCGACATGCATGTCGACCGAGAACTCATGATGAAGATCATCGAAGGCGTCAGACACCTGTAGCAAGGCGATCGATGGGAGCACCGCCCAGCATGCAGTCAGTGAAGGTCGTGGTCACGGGACCCTTCAATTCCGGCAAGACGACGTTCATCAAGGCCGTGAGCGAGATCACGGTGCTGTCGACGGAGCGCCAGATAACGGACGTTTCGAGCGAGGGGCCCGGCGAGACCACCGTCGCGATGGACTTCGGGCGAATCACTGTCTCGGACGACGTCGTGCTCTACCTGTTCGGCACCCCGGGGCAACAGAGGTTCTCGTTCATGTGGGAGACGCTCTCCGAAGGCATGCTGGGCTTCGTCGTTCTGGTGGATGCCCTGTCATCCGACTCGATCGAGGAGGCGGTGGCCATGATCGAGTTCTTCACGAGCATGTCGGACGTCCCGTTCGTGGTCGCCGCGAACAAGGTCGCGCCGGAGGACACGGCGACGCTGGGCACCCTGCGAGGGCGCCTCGGGCTGTCCGAGGACGTCCCGCTGCTGCCGGTCGATGCACGCGACAAGGAATCCGTGAAGGGGATCTTGCTGGGCCTCCTGTATCGGATCCTCGACAGCATGGGCTGAGTGAGCCACATGGCGATATGGATCACGGTTCTGCTCGCGGCGGCCGTAGTGCTGCTCGGCTGTGTCGTCTTCTACGTCCAATGGGAGGTCAGAGGCCGGCTCGCGCGGCGACGCCGCGAGGTCGCGGCGTTGTCACCCGACAAGGTGGCGCCCGAATCACCGGCGGCCGAGCCCGAGCCCGAGGCCGCGCCGGAGCCGGAGCCGGAGCCGGAGCCCGAGGCCGCGCCGGAGCCCGAGCCCGAGCCCGAGCCGGAGGCCGCGCCGGAGCCCGAGCCGGAGCCGGAACCCGTGTTCCCGTGGGCGCCGGACGCGGGGGGCGAGGGCGTGCTCGAGACGGTCCTCGTACCCGAGGTCCCCGCCGCCCTCGAGCCTGCGGTCGAGTTTCCGCCCGCCGTGGCGATCGCGCCCACGGGGTTCCCCGTCGGACCCGTCGCCGCTCCCACATCTGCAGGTTCCATCGCGCCGCCGGAGCGCCGCCTCGTCGCGCCGGTCGAGATCGGCTTTGCCGACGGCTCGAAGGCCGTAGGGGTCCGGCCCGGCACACCCACCCATCTGCGGTTCACGCGACTGGCCGACGCGCTTCTGGCGGATCTGAAGAAGGTCGACGAGTCCTAGCGCGGCCTGTCGCACGTCCCCGGCAGCCCGCCCCGCGAGTCCGCCCGGCCTGTGAAGCACCTGTCGGGGGAGTCGCCTATGGCGTACCATTCGACAGGGTGGCCGTGGCGCCACGCTGTGCATTCCGTCTCCGAAGAGGTGCCCCGCCCGTGGCAGAAGCCGGCGAACGACTCGGCCAGCTCCTCATGAAGGCCGGTGTCATCACCGAAGGTCAACTCAACGACGCCGTGGAGGTCCACCGGGCCACGGACAGTCCGCTCGGTCGCGTCCTGGTCGAGCTCGGATACGCCACGCAAGGGTCGATCCTGGCCGTGATGGCGCAGCAGATCGGCATCCCCTATGTCGACTTCGCCGAGCGGAAGCCGGACCCGGCGGCCGTCGCCATCGTGCCGAAGGAGCTCGCGACACGATATGTCCTGATGCCCGTCGGATTCGACGAGCAGAACCGGCTGCTGGTCGCCATGGCCGATCCGCAGAACGTCCTCGCGCTCGACGACCTGCGGATCATCACCGGGTACGAGATACGTCCTGCCATCTCGACGAAGGATGACATCCTCTCGGTCATCGAGGACGCCTACACGGTGGCGGAACATGTCCAGACGGACGACTGGGGCGGCGTAGAGGAACTGATCTCCGACGACCTGTCCGAGCTGTCCGAGGTCACCGCCGACGCTCCCATCGTGAAACTGGTCAACTTCATCATCGCGAAGGCGGTCGCGGATCGAGCCTCCGACATCCACATCGAGCCGCAGGAACGCGACCTGCGCATCCGTTACCGGATCGACGGCGTACTGCACGAGATGATGCACAGTCCGAAGTCCACCCAATCGGCGATCCTGAGCCGTTTCAAGGTCATGGCGGACATGGACATCGCCGAGACCCGCAAGCCGCAGGACGGCCATTGCGCCCTCACGATCAGCGGGCACAAGCTCGACTTCCGAGTCTCGACTCTGCCCACGGTGTACGGGGAACGGGTCGTCCTGCGAATCCTGCGAAAAGACTCCATCCTCCTCAAGCTGTCGGATCTCGGCTTCCTGCCCACCGCGCTCGAGCGGTTCGAATCCTCGTTCCGCAAGCCGTACGGTGCCATCCTCGTCACGGGCCCCACCGGGTCGGGGAAGTCGACGTCGCTCTACGCGGCGATCAACGTGCTCAACGAGCCGCATCGCCACATCATCACGGCCGAGGATCCCGTCGAGTACCGCCTGCCTGGCGTGAACCAGATCCAGACGAACGCGAAGGCGGGTCTGACGTTCGGGACCGCTCTGCGCTCGTTCCTACGGTGCTCGCCCGACGTCATCCTCGTGGGCGAGATCCGCGACCAGGAGACGGCCAAGATCGCCATCGAATCGGCGCTCACCGGCCACCTCGTGCTGTCGACACTGCACACCAACGACGCGGCGGGCGCGGTCACCCGACTGGTCGAGATGGGCGTCGAGCCGTTCCTCGTCTCGTCCGCTCTCGACTGCGTCCTGGGCCAGCGCCTGGCGCGGCGCCTGTGCTCCGACTGCAAAGAGGAGTACGTGCCCATCAAGCAGGTCCTCCTCGACGCGGGATACAACCCCGACAACCTTCCCGACAAGCTGTGGCGGCCGAAAGGCTGCAAGAAGTGCGGCGGCACGGGCTATCGAGGTCGCATGGGCGTCCACGAGGTGCTCCTGATGTCGGAGGAGATCTCCCGGCTGGCCGTCGAGGACGCCACCGCCGAGGAAGTGAAGAAGGTCGCGATCATGCAAGGCATGATGACCCTGCGGGAAGACGGCCTTGAGAAATGCCGCTTGGGCCAGACGTCGATCGAGGAGATCACGAGGGTCATCGTCTAGCTCTTGCGGCGCATCGCCCCAGATGCCCACCAGCCGGTCGTTCGGGATGCCTGCAGGGGTACCGTCGAACGCGCTGGCGGAACCGACTGGACGGCCCACGCTATAATCGCCGAGGAACGCCGGCCATGGCCGGTGACCCTGTCTACGCTCAAGACCGTGCCCGACCGAGCCGACAAGTAGGGACGACGGAAGAGGTTCGGGATGCCCACCTACAGATACACGGTGCGCGACAAGGCGGGTAAGACCGTCGACGGCGCTCTCGAAGGCGACAGCAAGGAAGCCGTATCCGGCCGATTGCGCCAGATGGGCTATGTGATCGTCAGCCTCGAAGAGGGCGGCGGTCTTCTCGCGCAGCTCAGCGCCGTGAAGTTCGGCACCGGCATCAAGGTGAAGGACATCACCATCTTCGCGCGTCAGTTCTCCACGATGATCAACGCCGGGCTGTCTCTCACCAAGTGCCTGGCCATCCTTGGCCAGCAGACTGAGAGTGACGGCCTCCGCACCGTCATCGCACAGGTGGGAAGGGACGTCGAGTCGGGTCAGTCCCTTTCCGAATCGATGGGGCGACACAACAAGGTGTTCCCCCCGATCTTCGTCAACATGGTCCGCGCGGGCGAGACCGGCGGCGTCCTCGACGAGGTGCTGAGCCGCGTCGCCGACCACTTCGAGCGCGAGCAGCTCCTCAAGGGCAAGATCAAGTCGGCCATGACCTACCCTGTCGCCATGGGGGCCCTCGTCCTGACGATCCTCATCGCCATGATGGTGTTCGTCGTCCCCGTCTTCCAGGGCATGTTCGCGTCCATGGGCGGCCAGTTGCCCCTGCCGACGCAGATCCTCGTGAACATCTCAGCGGGCGCACGCAGCTGGCCGGGATTGGCGGTCGTCGTCGGCATCTTCGGATTCAACTTCCTGTTCCGCTGGTGGAAGGGCACTGATGCCGGTCTCTTCATGTGGGACGGCATCAAGCTGCGGGCGCCGCTGTTCGGATCGATCGTGCGCAAGATCGCGCTCGCCAAGTTCACGCGGACCTTCGGGACGCTCGTCTCCGCCGGCGTGCCCATCCTCTCCGCGCTGGAGATCGTGGGAGCCACGTCCGGCAACGAGGTCGTGTCGCGGGCCGTCAAGAAGGTCCGTTCGGCCATCAAGGAGGGCGAGACGATCGCCAAGCCGCTGGCCGAATCCCCCGTGTTCCCGTCGATGCTCGTCCAGATGATCGCGGTCGGCGAGGAGACCGGTGCACTCGACGCCATGCTGAACAAGATCGCCGACTTCTACGACGAAGAGGTCGCGGCCGCGGTCGACGGCCTCACGTCGGTGATCGAGCCCGTGATGATGGCCGTCATGGGCCTCTTGGTCGGCGGGATCGTCATCGCGCTGTATATGCCGATGTTCGAGGTCATCACTCTGGTCAAGTAGGGCGTCGCCGCCTGCGGTCGAGGCGTGCCATAGGGATTTCCTCTCAAGCCCCCTTCCCGCATGCCGATACTGACTCTGGAAGGGTTGCGCAGACGGCGTGTCCCGAAGGTCAGCAAATGGAAGGGGAGGTGGACATCTTGATGAAGATGTTCAGGAAGGACGAGGGCTTCACCCTCGTCGAACTCATGGTCGTCGTCCTCATTATCGGTATCCTTGTTGCTATCGCTATCCCTGTCTTCAACTCGGCCAGTGCATCCGCCCGTAAGAGCGCCTGCCAGAACAACCTGCGTGTTCTCGACGGTGCGGTCCAGCAGTGGGTCGCCGCCAATGAGGCCAACACCGTTACCGGCATGGACACGCTCGCAGCTGCCCAAGGTGCGATCTCCACCGCCGGTAACGGCGACGGCAAGACCGGCATCTACGTCAAGGACTGGGCCAAGTCCACGACATGCCCGACACAGGTGGCCAACGCTCCCGTTGTGTACACTGTCGCCGCCGGTACGTTCGCTTGCCCAAACGTCGCCTTGGGCCACAAGTACCACGAGTAGCTAAGACGATCTCGCAAGAAGAGGGCCGGCGGGCGACCGCCGGCCCTCTTCACGTCATCAGCCGGTTAGAGGGCGAGTTGGGCCGGCCCGCCTGGTGAGGCTACAATCTGGTCCGACCACGGTTGCAGCCGACGGAAGCGGTGAGTGTGGATTTCCTCTCGTGGTTCGTGCCGGTCAGCCTGGCGTTCTTCGGCCTGCTGTTCGGCAGCTTCGCCAATGTGGTGATCTGGCGCGTTCCCCGCGGCGAGTCGATCGTGTCGCCCGGTTCGCGGTGCCCGGCGTGCGGGCATCCGGTGCGCTGGTACGACAACGTGCCCATCGCGTCTTGGCTCGTCCTGGGCGGGAGATGCCGCGACTGCGGAGCCCCGATCTCGGGGCGCTATCCGCTTGTCGAGCTCCTGTCGGGCGTCCTGTGGGCCTCCGCCGCGCTGCGCTTCGGGCCCTCATGGCGGACCGTCGCCTGCGTCGTCCTCTTCTACCTTCTGCTCATCCTGGCGTTCATCGACATCGACACGCGCCGGCTGCCCAACGTCCTGGTCGGGGTGCTAGCCGGCCTGGGTCTGGTGGGAGCCGCTTTCAGCCAGCTGACGGAAGCAGGCATGGTGCCGTTGGTCGGCGCCGCGCGGGCCGGCGTATTCGCCATGCCGCTGGTCGCGTCTCTGGCCGGCGCCGTGCTCGGGATGGGATTGAGCGGAGGCATCGCGGGCGCATATGGGGCGCTTCGCGGGCGCAGCGGCCTCGGTGCCGGCGACGTGAAGCTGCTCGGGGCGATGGGCCTCTTCATCGGCGGATACGTCCTGGTCGCCCTGTTCGCGGGGAGCCTCGTCGGCGCGATCGCCGGGATCGTGGGGGCGCGGCGATCGGGAGGCGAGCTTTCCACGCACAGCATCCCGTTCGGCCCGTTCCTCGCCATGGGCGGTGTCATCGCCGTCATGGTCGGCCCTTGGCTGTGGCACGGCTACTTGGGACTGCTCGGCGCCGCGTGATCAGTCGCCCGTCGCGAGCGACTCATGAAGTCTCGTGAATCGGACGATAATGAGAACGGAAGAGCGCCCGGATTCCGTCGTGGCGCCGTTCGGGCGACCGCTGCTGCGACGGAAGGGGAGGAGAAAGATGACAGGCGCGATGGGTCGCATCCGGACCTGGTGCCGCGGCGACGCGGGCATGACCCTCCTCGAACTCATGATCGCGGCGGTCATCCTTCTCATCGCCGTCAGCGCGCTACTCGGGCTGCTCCTCAAGTCGACCCAGATGAGCGTGCAAGCCAAGGAGCAGAACGTGGCGACCGCCGCGTCGCACTCGTACCTCGAGGCCGTGCGATCGATGCCATTCGCCAGTGTCGGGGTGGCGGGAGGCGCTGGCGGCTCCATCGAGGGCAGCCTGCCCGTGAACACCGTCGCCCGTAGCGGCAGCTTCGAGATAACGATCACCCCCACGGTCACTTGGGTCGATGACCCCGCGATCTCAGGGGTCCAGAACTACAAGCAGGTCGTCGTCGTGGTCTCGGTGGGGGCGCTCACCCGCCGCCCGGTCGTCCAGACCTACGCCACCTATGTCCGCGCACCGGGCGAGATCGTCGCGATCCCGGGTGGGACCACGGGCGGCACCGGGGGGACGGCCGTGCCGGTCATCTCGTTCGTGGACGGACAGGCTCCGGCCTCGGGAGCGGTCATCCGCGGCAACAGCATCATGGTCACGGCGCACGTGTCGACGCCTAACACGGGCGGGACGATCAAGCGGCTCCAGATGTTCTGCGGGGTCCCCGTGCTGTTCGGGGCCGGCGGGGGGATTCCCAGTAACTCAGGGACGACAGGCGAGTGGATCGACCTCGCCGTCCAGAGTGGGACGTACTCGTTCTACTGGAACACCTTGGCGACTCAGGCGGACGGCACTCCCTACTACCCGGATGGCCAGCGCAAGATCTACATCGTCGCCTATGACAACCAGTCGCGCCCCGGGACGGTCGAGCGTTGGGTGACCATCGACAACCAGCCGCCGACCGCATGTTCCAGCCCGCCGGTGCCCGTCGAGAACAGCGACCACACGATCACGATCGCGTGGGGTCCGTCCATGGATGGCGCGGGGGTGAGCGACTACGCGACCTATTACACGGTCCATCCGTGGTCCGACAGGGCCGGCGTGAGCGGCACTCCCATCGCTGGTAGCGGGCCGACCGGCTGGAACGACGTGCCCGACTCCGGCGCGGTGCACTTCGTGTCGCCCACCTATGATCCCGCTGCGCCCTCGTATCGGTGGACCAGCGCCCTCCCGTTCACGCGGTACTGGTTCAGGATCCTTCCGGCGAACTCGTTCGGCCAGTCGCCATCCGCCAACGGCGGCATGACGGACCAGACGGTCGTCCCGCTGGTGACGCGGCCCAAGATCAAGGGCACCTACCAAAGCACCAAGACGGGCAGCGGCAGCAATGAGAAGATCACGACGAATCTCACGCTGGCGATCACCCCGCCGACGTTCTCGACGTCGGCGATCAGCTACCAGGTGTGGCGCAGCACCAATGGGGTGACGTGGCCGGCCGGCGACGCCGCGAACCAGTTCGCGGCGGCGGGCCCGACGTACACCCGGTCGGACGAGGCCTTGGGTAACAAGGCCGTCGTGGCCGCCTACTACTACAAGTACGTTGTGACGTTCACCCCCGGCGGCAACAAGGACGCCACGTCGCGCACGATCGAATCCCACGTCGTGGGGCCGGTACCGGCGACGGTCGCGGCCACCGCCGCGGCGCTTCCCGGGAGTGACTCGTTCTGATGAGTGGCGGACGCTTCAGGGCGCGTGACGAGGGCTTCTCGCTCACCGAGTTGATGATCGTGCTCGGGCTGATGGGCGTCGTGCTTGCCGCCATATACTCCGCGTCGAACGCCATGATCATGGCGGCTCAGGTCAGCGAGTCGCAGTCCATCTTCGCGCGCGATTCCGGTGAGCCGATGCGGCTCATCATCAGGCAGCTCATGCAGGCGATCCAGCTCGAGAACACGACCGCGCAGTCCGTCACGTTCCGCACGGATCGCCAGATGAACGGCACCGGTCAGCGCATCATCGTCGATGCTACGTCGGCCGGATGGATCCGGTATCGCGAGTGGTCGATCAACAGCGCCTTCGTGAACACGACCGTGGCTCCGCGCGTGGATTTCCGCTACTCGGATTCATGCGTGAACGTGTCGAAGGGCGTGTCGCTGTTCCGCTACTACCGCGACGACCGCACCGAGCTCACAGGCGCGCAGATCGCCGAAGTGGCGCCCTCGGCCGCGCGCACGATAGTGATGACCTTGGCACTTCGCGCCCGCGGGTCGGACTTTGAGACGTCCCAGACCGTGTACCTGCGAAACCGCGCCACGGAGTGAGAGCTGGTGTCCCTGTGAACGAGCACGTGCGCGACACGCTGAGAGATGATCGTGGCGTAGCCATGGTCATCGTCATGGGCGTCATCTCCTTCATGACGGTACTCGCCGTCATGGCGTTCTGGCTGGGCGGTCAGGCCCTGACGGAAGCGGGCAACACGCAGACGAAGTCCGATGCCTATCAGGTCGCCAGCGCCGGTCTGGACGCGGCCCTGTCCAAGATACAGACCATGGGCGGGCTCCCGGCCGTAGGGCAGCCGCCGATGGTGGTCACCGGCGCCGTGACAGGCGGCGGCTCCTACGTGGTGACCCTCACGCCCAAGCCCTTCTCGGAGGTCGAGGCCGTGTCCCGAGGGCTGTCTCGCCGCGGTGCCGCCGAGATCATCCAGACGAAGTTCTTCTACATGAACCTGTGGGAGTTCAGCGTCGGCTCCGGCTCCATGACAGCCGGCGGCGGCGGCGTCCAGGGGACGGGGAACGTGTATGGGCCGCTCTACGTGGCCGGCTCGATACAGCTTGGCGGTGGAGCCAACATCGAGAAGGGCCCGCTGTTCGTCAAGAACGGCGACATCAGCCTCGCTGGGGATTCGCACCTCGGGACACCCGCTGAGAAGATCCGGCTGTTCTGCGAGAAGTCCTATCCGCCCGATGCGGGTGACGCGACGCCCAAGGGCGGGCACTACTCGTACGTGTCGTCGTCCGTCCCCAGGATCACGCTCCCGCCTCTCGACCTGGTGTACCTCACCACCATGTATGAGAAGGCCAAGAGGCAGTCGACGGACAACAAGATGGGCCCGGATCTCGCGACGACCGAGAACAAGGAAGCGACGGGCGGGGATCCCGCGACGTACGCCGCGCTGACACCACCCGGTCCTCGCGTGAAGGCGCCCAATGCATCCGCATACTACAAGGTCATCGGCACCACCACCGGGCCCACGACGGCGTGGGCCGGGCCGTGGCCCAGCGCCCGCACACCCGCTCTCGTGATCGGCGGTACCGATTCATTCGGTAAGGCCGGCTACACGAACCAGTTCAACACGACCGTGCACGACGACTTCGCCTACGTGTACAACGTCGTGGACGGCAGCAAGACCCTCTATGTCGAGGGAACGGTGTTCGTCGACGGCGACGTGAAGTTCGAAGGCGGGCCGGTCAAGTACGTCGGTAACGGCACCATCGTCGCCAACGGCGACATCTTCATCACATGCCCCGTGTATCCACTCAATCCGGGATGGGCCGCCATGCAGTCCAACGGCGAGGCTCTGGGTCTAGTCACTCCAGGCAAGATCTCCATCCAGATCAGCCCCGCGAACGGCAATCCGAAGGATCTGACCCCGACTCCCGAATTCGCCGGAGCGTTGTACGGGCAGGAGCAGGTCGGCTTTCTCACCAACCAGCAGGTACGCGGGTCGGTGCTCACCAAGGAGCTGTATTTCGCGGCGAACAACGTGCATCTGTTCATGAATGAGAATCTCCCCAAGTACCTGCCGGAGAGCCTGCCGGGACGCGGCATGGCCTACATCATGAAGGGCAACATCGCGAGGCCCTGACCCATCATCTGAGACGGCTCGCGCGCGGCGCCAGCGGGGCGCGGCGCGCGGCGCGGAGGCCGCCAATGTTGCAAATCGCACGCGTGAGCGATACATTCACGTCGGAATCGGGGTTCGAGACTTGGGCACGAGCCGGGATCATCCGGTGTGCTAGCATGTGCCTGAGTACAGCAGCAGTAGTCGCAGACTGGTCGCAGCAGTGAAGTGGGGGACCCCAGTGGCCTCGTTCTCCCTCGGCGGTAATCCGGCCGTGGTCGGGCTCGACATAGGGACCGACCACATCCGCGTCGCCCAGGTCAAAGCATCCGGAGGCTCCTTCCAACTGACAGGCTACGGGCTCGTCGGCGTGCCGATGGGTGCTGTCGTCGAGGGTGAGATCGTGGACGTCGAGGCGGTCGCCGCCTCCATCCGCGAACTCGTGCGGACTTCGGGGCTGCATCCAAGGGACTGCGCGATCGGGGTCTCGAACCAGAAGGTCGTCGTCCGCCTCATCGACCTGCCGTACATGGAGCGCGCCGAGCTGCATGGGGCCATCCAGTACCAGGCGCAGGACTACATCCCCATCCCCATCGAGGACGCCATCCTCGACTTCCAGATCATCGGGGACTACATGACCAACGCCGACGAGCACATGATGGAGGTGCTCCTCGTCGCCGCGCAGCGCGACATGGTGGGCAACGCCGTACGTGCCGTGGAGGACTCGGGGCTCAGGCTGCAGCAGATCGACGTGACGGCGTTCGCCATGGTCCGCGCTTTGATGGGGCCGACGAGCGTCCTGCCCGATGAGGGCGAGGAGGCCGGTGAGGCGACCGGCATCATCCACATATCATCGGGTCTCACCAACATCGCGGTGGTGGAGAAGGGCGTGCCCCGCTTCACTCGCGTGTCCGCCCTCGCCGGCAATCAGTTCACCCAAGCCATCGCCAACACTCTCAACCTCACGTTCGACGAGGCGGAGAACCTGAAAGTCCGGATAGGCTTGCCCGACATCGATCGCGCAGGTCAGACGGAGTTCCCGCCAGACATCGATCCGGCCCGCGGGGCTGCGGCTCAAGACGCGCTCGAGCGGGAGGTCAGCAAGTTCATCGCCGAGGTCCGTCGGTCGCTGGACTACTACCTCACTCAGGCGACACAGGTCCGGACCATCCGCAAGATCCTCCTCACCGGTAGCGGTGCCCAGCTCAACTTCCTCGCGAGCTATCTTGAGAAGGGGCTGCAGGCTGAGGTCCGCCTTACGGATCCGCTCTCGTGGATGACGGTTTCGCCGCAATGCGCGCAGATCGCCGAGGCGGACAGGATGGGCTCTGTGGCGGCGATCGGCCTCGCTCTGGGGAGCGTGATGACGTGATACGCATCAACCTCCTCCCCCCGGAGATCATCGAGAAGCGCAAAGACGAGGGCCGCTGGCGGTGGGTCGGCCTCGCGGCGGGCGTCCTCGCGGTGGCGCTCATCGGGACGTTCCTCATCCTGCAGTTCGAGGTGTCGTTGAAGCAGAACGAGGTAGCCGCCGTGAAGCAGACGGCGGAAGGCGTCAAGCAGCAGACCGAGCGCTTCCAGGTGTTCCAGGCGAAGCGGACCGATCTGGCCAACCGCCGCGCGATCGCCCTCTCGGCGATCGCGGGTCGCGTCGACTGGCCCAGGCTGCTCAGCGAGGTGGCGCTCATCTTGCCGACCGACATCTATCTGATCCGCGTCGGGACCGTCGAGCCCAAGGTGGCCGGCGGCGCGGGCGCCGGTGCCGCGGCCGGCCCGGCGGTGCCGGGCAAACTGACGATGGACGGTCGTGCCCTGGACGTTCCGAATGACGTGCCCGACTTGGGGTACCGGTCGATCGCCAAGCTCCTCGTGCGGCTGGCGGGCCTCGATCAGCTCGACAACGTCTGGCTCTCCAGCTCGGTGAAGCCGCCGCTCGTTCCCGAGGGTACCGCCCCTTCGGCCGACAGCGTGTTCATCACCTTCACCGTCGCCGCCGACATCAACAGCACGACCTCCACGCTCGTGCCTACGCCCGTCTCCTCAGGAGCGACGCAGCCATGAGTGACACGATGAAGAGGCCACTCGGATGAAGATCACGTCGAGGCAGAAGCTGCTGGCCGCCATCGCGCTCATGGTGATCGCCGTGATCGCCGCGGCGGTCCTTCTCATCCTTCCGAAGCTCGGCGAGCTCGGACTGGTCGAGAGCGATCGGCAGACGGTGCTCCAGCAAGTCGAGCAGTCCAAGACGCTGCTCGCGCAGCTGGAGCAGGCCAAGTCGACGGCGGCTCTGACGCAGGCCGAGCTCCTCCGGCTCGCCAACCAGTTCCCGGAGAACCCCGAGCTGCCGTCGGTGATCATCGAGCTGCAGGATGTCTCGAACGCGGCCGGCCTCAGGTTCAACAGCGTGACGCCCGGTGTGCCCGTGTCCGCCGCGAGCGGTCAGTACAGCGAGATCCCGCTGGCCGTGGTCCTGCGAGGGCAGTGGCCCGACATCCTCGACTATCTGGGACGCCTGGATCGGATGACGCGCGTCATCAGGGTCACGGACGTCGCGCTGGCGCCGGAGGCGTCAGTGTCGCCGACGTCGACCGAAGTGCCGTACGTGTTGGCCAACGTCAGCATGCGCGCCTACGTCATGACACCGAGCGCCGCCGCGGCGCCGACGACCCCGTAGCGAAGGAGGGACAGCCGTGTCGGACGGAACAGCATCTCAGGGTGTGGACGCGACGCCGGTCCCCGGCGCGCCGGCGGGCAGCTCCGCCACGGGCCTGAAGGCGTTCCTCGCCACGACGGCGGGCAGGGTCGTGGTCATCGGAGGCGCTCTGGCAGTCCTCGCCGTCATCGTGGCAGCGGTCGCGCTCATCGCGATGGGAACACTTCTCGGGGGGTCGAGCTCCGAGACCGGGGGCGTCAATCCAGCCGTGCCCGGGACGTCGCCCAAGCCGTCAGGTAAAGTGACGGCGCTCGCCCCGGCGGTCCCGCCGGTCGACAACCGCGAGGTCTTCACGCCGAGGGATCCGTTCCAGCGGGTCGTCATACCGGTGAGCGCGCTGGCGACGGCCGGGGTCGAGGCGTCCGAGGAGGCCGACACGCTCACGCTCGTGGAGATCATCAACGAAAACGGCGTCCGCAAGGGCGTGTTCAGGTTCAACGGTGTGACCTACACGGTCGGAGACGGCGAGCGCTTGGGCGACACGTCGTGGCAGGTCGTCACCGTAGGCACCAGCAGTGCGACCATGCTCTTCGGGGACACGCAGATCGTGCTCACCGTGGGGCAGGGAGTCCAGACGAAGTAGCGCCGGGTGAGCTGGGTGAGCTCGCCCCGTCCAAGAGGCGGTCCTTTCGCGGACCGCCTCTTGATGTAGCGGGGGCGATGGTAGAATCGGGCGTGTCGGCGCGGATGGGGAGGCGCTCATGGACCATCACACCGCAGGGGAGTCACACGGCAGGGAGCTCGTGGCCATCGTGTCGGGGGTGCCCGCCGGCGTGCGTCTCACGCAGGAGGACTTCGATCGCGACCTGGCGAGGCGTCAGGTCGGATACGGTCGGGGGGGCCGGATGGCGATCGAGGCGGACACGGCCCTGGTGATAGCGGGGGTGCGGGGCGGCGTCACCACCGGCGCCCCGGTCTGCTGCACGATCGCGAACCGCGACTGGGAGAACTGGTCGGACGTCATGTGCGCGTTCGGCACCCCCGCAACAGGCAGGGCGGTCACCGCGCCTCGTCCGGGACACGCTGATCTGGCAGGTTGCCAAAAGACCGGGGCGACCGACGCGAGGGACGTACTGGAGCGCGCGAGCGCGCGGGAGACCGCCGCTCGCGTCGCGGCGGGGGCCGTGGCGAAGTCACTGCTGAACGCCGTGGGCGTCAGCGTCCGATCGTGGGTCGAGCGCATCGGCCCGGTCACGACAGGCCCTCTGTCCCCGGCTCAAGTGGACGCGGACGATGTCGAGGCCTCGGACGTCAGATGCTCCGACGAAGAGGTCGCCGCACAGATGCGGGCCGCGATCGACGGGGCACGTGAGGCGGGCGAGAGTCTCGGTGGCGTCATCGTGGTCGCCGTCGAGGGTGCGGTGCCGGGGCTGGGAGGCTACGCGAGCGCAGGCGATCGGCTCGACGCACGCCTGGCGGCGGCCGTCATGTCCATCCCCGCCATCAAGAGCGTGGAGATCGGCGACGGCGCCGCGTCGGCGGCGCTTCCGGGCTCGAAGGTGCACGACCCCATCGTGTGGGCGGAGGGCGTGGGATTCGCGCGCGCCAGCAACCATGCCGGCGGGATCGAAGGAGGGATGACCAACGGCGAGATCGTACTGGTGCGAGCCGCGATGAAGCCGATCCCGACTCTGATGGTCCCGCTGCGAACCGTCGACATGGAGACGCACGCGGCCATCGACGCCTCGCGAGAACGGTCCGACGTGTGCGCGGTTCCCGCCGCCGCGGTGGTGGCCGAGGCTGAGGTCGCCCTAGTCCTCGCGGACGCTTACTGCCGCAAGTTCGGCGCCGATAGCCTTGGAGATATCCTCGAGGCGCTGTCCGCCTATCGCCGACGCATAGCGCGTGAGGTCGGGTGACGGCCGTGAGCCACATCCTCCTCATAGGGTTCATGGGAGCCGGGAAGTCCACGGTCGGGCGTGCGGTCGCCGACCGCCTGGGGCTCCGCTTCCTGGACCTCGACGAGTTGATCGAGAAAGCGGGTGGTCGCCCTGTGACCCGCATCTTCGAGGAGGACGGGGAGGGGGGATTCCGCCGTCTGGAGTCCGCGGCCTTGCTGACGCTGGAAGATGTGGCGCCCTCGGTGATCGCCTGCGGTGGCGGAGTGGTCCTCGAAGCCGTCAACCGCGTCGAGCTGAGGCGCCTGGGCACGGTCGTGTACCTGCAAGTCGGCGCCGAGGACGCGCTGCGGCGGATCGGGGGGGCGCAGGGCCGGCCCCTGCTCGCCGGAGCGGTTCCGGCGGCGGCGGCGAGCCTCCTGCGATCGCGGGAGGCTCTCTATGAAGCCGCCGCGGACATCATCGTTCCCACCGACGGGCGATCGATCTCCGATGTCGTGGACGACGTCGTGCGCGCGAGCGGAGGCGCTGCGGCATGAGCGGGCGCACGTTCATCGTGGAGGCGGCCGCCGGAGCATACGAGGTTCTCGTGGGCCCGGGGCTGCTCGATGCTTCGGGCGCGATCGTCCGACGCCTGATGCCCGGAGACGCGGTCGCCCTCGTGACCGACTCGAACGTGGCCGCACTCTACGGCGACCGGGCCGTCGCCGGACTCGAAGCCGCGGGCGTGCGAGTGCACCGCGTCGTCATTCCCCCCGGCGAGGGGTCGAAGTCATGGGAGCGTGCGGGAGCCGTGCTCGACGCGTTCGCGGGCGCGCGGCTGACTCGCGACGACGCCGTGGTGGCGCTCGGGGGCGGCGTCGTGGGCGACATGGCCGGCTTCTGCGCGGCGACCTACATGCGCGGGCTCCGGGTGGCGCAGGTGCCGACGACCCTGCTCGCCCAGGTGGACAGTGCGATCGGCGGCAAGACGGCGGTCGACCTGCCGGCGGGCAAGAACCTGGTCGGGGCGTTCTGGCCCCCCGTCGGGGTCATAGCCGACACGTCGTGTCTGGCGACCCTTCCCGACGTCGAGTGGAGCAGCGGAATGGCCGAGGTGGCCAAGGCGGCCGTCCTGGACGGCCCCTCCGCCGTGTCGATGCTCGAAGCCGATGCGCGGGCTTTGATGACGCGCGCGGCCGACGCCGTGGATCGGGCGGTGCTGATGGCCGTCGCCTTCAAGGCCGGGATCGTGTCGTCGGACGAGCGCGAGGGGGGGGAGCGAGAATCCCTCAACTACGGGCACACCCTGGGCCACGCGCTCGAACGGGTCGCGGGGTACGGTGTCATACCGCACGGCGCGGCCGTCGCGGAAGGCATCCGGTTCGCGGCGATGCTGGCGGAACGGGTCGCTGGCGCGGACCCGGCATGGAGCCACCGGCAGGACGGGCTGCTGACCAGTCTTGGATCTCCGCATCGCCCCTGTGCGTATCCGGCCGCGGCGCTGCTGGCGGCCATGCACTCGGACAAGAAGGTGAAGGCGGGCACGGTACGCTTCGTGATGTGCACGGAACCGGGGATCTGGCAGGTGCGCCCGGTGTCGGACAAGGATCTGTCCGACGGGCTGTCCGCATGGTGTGGCGCGTGAGCGACATGGAGGCGCGACGATGATCAGAGTACTCGTACTCAACGGTCCGAATCTCGACTTGCTCGGCCGGCGGGAGCCGGGCGTGTACGGCAGCGCCACGCTCGCGGATATCGAGTCCATGGTGGCGCGGCGAGCTGGCGAACTGGGTGTCGAGGTGTCCCTGCGCCAGTCGAACCACGAAGGGGAGTTGATCGATGCTCTGCACGGCGCGTCGGGCACGTTCGACGCCGTGGTGTTCAATCCAGGCGCGTACGCGCACTACGCGTACGCCCTTCTCGACGCAGTGGCCGCTGCGGAGGTGCCCGTCGTCGAGGTGCACCTGACGAACATCGCGGCGCGCGAGGTGTTTCGCAGGACGAGCGTCATCGCCCCGGCGTGTGTCGGTCAGATATCGGGGTTCGGTCCGCGTTCGTACCTGCTGGGCTTGGACGCGGTCGTCGAGCATCTGCGCGGTTCGCGGCAATGATGGCCGACCAGAGGCTCGCGGCGCTGCGCCGGCGCCTCGCCGGAGAGGACGCGGAGGTCGCTCTCGTCACGACCCCTGCCAACATGCGCTATCTGACCGGGTTCGAAGGGGTCTTTGACGAAGGCGTCAACGCCGCGTGTGTGGTGAGCGCCGAGGTGGCGCGGTTCTACACCGACTCTCGCTACGAGGTGGCCGCGCGCGAGGCCGCCACCGGCACGCCGTGGGCGGTCCACATCCAGAAGGACTCGATGTACGTGGAGATCTGCGCGCAGCTCATGAGCGAGGGCGTGGGCACCCTGGCGATCGAGTCCTCCGTGCCGTATGGCCGGTTCAAGTTCATCTCCGAGCAGTTCCAGGGCCGGGTTCTGGCCTCCGAGCACTGGGTGGAAGGGCTGCGCCAGGTGAAAGAGGCCGTCGAGATAGAGGCGATCGAGGCGGCCGCGGGGCTGACCGACCGGGCCTTCGACCATATCCTGGCTTTCCTGCGTCCTGGCATCCGGGAGGTCGACGTCGCAATCGAGCTGGAATCGTTCATGCGGCGCAACGGGTCCGAGGGCGTTGCGTTCGACAGCATCGTGGCCGGCGGTCCGAACAGCGCCCGCCCGCATGCCGGCGTCTCCCGGCGCGAGGTCTCTGCGGGCGAGTTCCTGATGATGGACTTCGGAGCGCGGGTGGCCGGCTATTGCGCCGACATGACGCGGACGGTCGTCATGGGAGTGGCGAGCGACCGGCACCGGACCGTCTACGAGGCGGTTCTGGCGGCGAACGAGGCGGGCATCGCCGGTGCGAAGGCGGGGATGGCAGGGTGCGACATCGACGCCATCGCACGGGACCTGCTCGGACGCGCCGGTCTTGCCGAGAGCTTCGGGCACGGTCTCGGCCACGGGCTCGGCCTCGCGGTGCACGAGTTGCCCGGCGTGGGCAGGCTCTCCCGCGAGCCGGTCCGCAGCGGCTCCGTGATCACGATCGAGCCCGGCGTGTATCTGCCCGGCTTCGGCGGTGTTAGAATCGAGGACCTCGTGCTCGTCGAGGACGGCGGCGTTCGCTTGCTGTCCCACGCGCCGAAGGAGCTCATCGAGATCCAGTAGGGCGAGGCCCGGCGGGGTCGGCATGCAGCCGGTCGCGGACGGGGACCCGGATGGAAAGGCAAGGGGACCGGTATGGCGGTCACGACGAACAACTTCAAGAACGGCATGTGCATCTCGTACGACAACAAGCTGTGGACGATCGTCGAGTTCCAGCACGTGAAGCCCGGCAAGGGCGGTGCGTTCGTGCGCACCAAGCTCAAGGAGGTCCGCAGCGGGCGGGTCGTCGAGATCACCTTCCGGGCAGGGGAGAAGGTGGAGGACGTGCGTATGGAGACCAAGAACCTCCAGTTCCTCTACTCAGACGGATCGACATACCACTTCATGGATACGGAGAACTACGAGCAGACCGAGCTTCAGGCCGATTTCGTCGGCGAGGCCGCGAAGTGGCTCAAGGAGAACGACGTCGCCACCGTGCTCATAGCCGGAGGCGAGATGATGGGCGTGGAGCCGCCCATGTTCGTCGAGCTCGAGATCGCGGAGACCGATCCGGGGTTCAAGGGCGACACCGTCCAAGGCGGCACCAAGCAAGCGACTTTGGAGACCGGCGCGGTCGTCCAGGTGCCGATGTTCCTCAACGCGGGTGAGCGAGTGAGGATCGACACGCGCGACGGCCACTACGTGACCCGCGTCTAGGTCCACGTCGGCGCCGCTGCGTCCCAGCACGCCCAGCACGCCCAGCACGCCCGGCGCCCGGCGCGGGATGAGTGTCGAAGGTGGCGCGGCGACGCGTCACCTTCGCTATACTGTTCGTTCAGCCGCCAGCCGGTCGCCCACGATGGGCGGGTCGGCCGGAGACGACGGGTCAGGGTGACGATGCGACCGGTACACATAACCGACACGACCCTGCGCGACGCGCACCAGTCCCTGTGGGCGACCCGCATGGAGATCGGCGACATGCTGCCCATCCTCGAGAAGATGGACAGCGTCGGTTACTGGTCCCTCGAGGTGTGGGGCGGGGCCACGTTCGACGCGGCGCTGCGGTTCCTGGATGAGAACCCCTGGGAACGCCTCCGCACCATCAAGCGCCACTGCCCCAAGACCCCCCTCCAGATGCTGCTGCGCGGGCAGAACCTGGTCGGCTACCGTCACTACAGCGACGAGATCGTCACGCGCTTCGTGCGGGCTTCCAAGCGCAACGGGATCGACGTCTTCCGCGTGTTCGATGCCCTCAACGACATCCGCAACGTCGAGGTGTCCGCGGCCGCCGTCAAAGAATGCGGCGGCCACTTCGAAGGGGCCATCAGCTACACGGTGAGCCCCGTCCACACGCTCGACAGCTTCGTGGAGTACGCCCAGCAGCTCAAGGACCTGGGCGCCGACACCATCTGCATCAAGGACATGGCGGGCATGCTCACGCCGTTCCGGACCGAGAAGATGGTCAAGGCCCTCGTCGCGGAGGTGGGTCTTCCGGTCCACGTGCACTGCCACTACATCGGCGGCATGGCCCCCATGAACTACCTCAAGGCCGTCGAGGCCGGGGCCGACATCATCGACACCGCCGTCGTCTCGCTCGCCTTCGGCAACAGCCAGCCGGCCGTCGAGATGATCGTCGCGGCCCTCAAGGAGTCGCAGTACGACACGGGCATCGACCTCGACCTGCTCTTCGAGATCGCCCATTACTGGGAGGCCGTGCGGGAGAAGAAGAAGCTCAAGCGCGGCATTACGACCCTGCTGTCGATGGAGGTCTTCAGCCATCAGGTCCCGGGGGGCATGATGAGCAACTTCATCAGCCAGCTCGAGTTGCAGAAGGCCGGGGACCGGCTGTCGGACGTCCTGGCCGAGGTTCCGCGCGTGCGCGCCGAGGTCGGGTATCCGCCGCTGGTCACGCCGCTGTCGCAGATCGTGGGAACGCAGTCGGTCCTCAACGTGCTCACCGGGAAGCGCTGGTCCGTCATCCCGCGCGAGATGAAGGACTACGTGCGGGGACTTTACGGCCGCGCGCCTGGCCCCATGGATCCCGCGATCGTCGAGAAGGTGCTCGGCTCAGAGTCGCCGCTGTCCTGCGACGTGAGGCCGGGATCGCTCGTCACGACCACGTTCGACGAGGTCGCAGCTCAGGCCGGCGACCTTGCCAAGACCGAGGAAGACGTCCTCATGTACGCCCTGTTCCCTGTCGAAGCGCGCCAATACCTCACCGCCCACAAGGAGGGCGCCGAGAAGGCCGTCTTCATGATGAGCGAGGAGCTCGACACCGTCAGAGAGGAAGAGTCCGTGGATATCAACCAGATCCGCGAACTGATCAAGATCGTGGAGGCGTCCGACATCTCCGAGATCGTGATCGAGGAGAACGGAGCGACAGTGTCCGTGCGTAAGGGCGGCTTCTCGGTCGCTCAAGCGGCGATCGGCGTGGTCCCCGCGGTGGAGCCGGCCGCGACCGCGGCCTCGGACGGACGCCCCGCCGCCTGGCTGGAGGTCCGCTCCCAGATGGTGGGGACGTTCTATCACGCGCCGTCACCCGGGGCCGACCCGTTCGTCAAGGTGGGTGACGCGTTCGACGAGGGCGACACGCTATGTGTCCTCGAGGCGATGAAGCTCATGAACGAGATCGACGCTCCCGAGCGGGGCGTCCTGCGGGAGGCTCCCATCGCCGACGGTTCACCCGTCGAGTACGGCACGGTCCTGTTCTACTACGAGTCCCTGTCCTGATCGCGCCGGCGGGCCGCTGACATGCACGAATTCGGGAAGGTCCTCATCGCGAACCGGGGAGAGGTCGCGCTCCGCGTCATCCGCGCGTGCCGCGAGATGGGCATCGGGACCGTCGCCGTCTATTCGGAGGCCGACAAGGACTGCCTGCATGCTCGCATGGCGGACGAGGCCATCTGCGTCGGACCGGCCCAGTCCGCCATGAGCTACCTGAACGTCACCGCCATCATCTCGGCCGCCCTGATCACAGGGGCGAGCGCGGTGCATCCCGGCTACGGCTTCCTGGCCGAGAACGCCGGCTTCGCCCGCGCCTGCTCCGACTCGGGGCTCACGTTCATCGGCCCGTCCCCCGACGCCATCTCGCGGATGGGGGACAAGGCGTCGGCCAAGACCACGATGCTGGCGGCCGGCGTCCCATGCGTTCCCGGTTCGGACGGGCCGGTCACGTCGGAGCGTGAGGCGCTGGACTTCGCGGGAGAAGCCGGATACCCCGTCCTGATCAAGGCCTCCGCGGGCGGGGGTGGACGCGGCATGCGCGTGGCCACGACCCCCGAGGAGCTGGTCACCAACCTCCACCAGGCCCGCGCCGAGGCGGCCGTCGCGTTCGGCGACGACACCGTGTACATCGAGCGGTACCTCTCACGCCCCCGGCACGTGGAGTTCCAGGTGCTGGCGGACTCGCACGGCAACGCCGTTCACCTGTTCGAGCGCGATTGCTCCATGCAGCGGCGCCACCAGAAGCTCGTCGAAGAGTCGCCGTCTCCGGCGCTCACGCCCGAGCTCCGGGCGGCGATGGGTGAGGCGGCACTTCGTGCGGTGCGCGCGGTCGACTACGTGAACGCGGGGACGGTCGAGTTCTTGCTCACCGAGGACGGATCGTTCTTCTTCATGGAGATGAACACCCGGGTGCAGGTCGAGCACCCGGTGACGGAGGCCGTCACCGGCGTCGACATCATCAAGGAACAGATCCGCATCGCGGCGGGGCTTCCCATGCGCCACACGCGGCAGGAGGACGTGACGCTTCGCGGTCACGCGATCGAGTTCCGGATCAACGCCGAGGACCCGGCCGACTCGTTCCGCCCGCATCCCGGTCGGATCGAGGTGTACCACGCCCCGGGCGGCTTGGGCGTGCGCGTGGACAGCCATGTGTACTCCGGCTACCATGTGCCGCCCTACTACGACTCGCTGCTGGCGAAGCTGATCGTGTGGGGCGAGACACGCGACGAGGCGGTGCATCGCGCGCGACGGGCCTTGGACGAGTTCATCGTGGTGGGGATCCCGACCACGATCCCGTTCCACCAGGCGGTCGTCGAGAACGAGTATTTCCAGCGTGGCGAGGTCTATACTGACTTCGTCGAGAAGCACATGCTGAGCGGACGTTAGAACCGGGAGGTTCGGACATGGCAGGCCACGCCAAGACGCGCGATGACGCGGCACCATCCGAGCTGCGGCTTGAGGGGCTCGACGTGGCCCCCGGGGTCCTCGAGACGATCGTCATGCTCGCGGCCCAGGATGTCGAAGGCGTCGCCTGCGTCGAGTCGACCGGGCTCGCTGGCCTCATGCACAAAGCCGGGCGCGCGAAGCCCGTGGAGGTGGCGCCCGGCGAGGGAGACGCCTTCGCCGTGACCGTGCATCTCGCCGTCGAGTACGGCCGTCCGCTACGTGGCGTGGCCGCCGAGGTCCAGCGATCCGTCGCCGACGCCCTGCTGTCACAAACGGGCCGAGGCGTGTCGGCCATCGACGTGTACGTGGACGGCGTGGCCTTCCCCGGGTAGAGACCGTTCCAGCCGCTGATGGAGGCGACGACAGACCCGTATGCTCGAACGCAGGAAAGCCCGCCACCAGGCGCTTCACATCCTCTATCAGCGCGAGATCACTGAGGAGTCGCTGTCGCGCATCCTCGCCGACGGCTCGTATTCGTCCGACGACGGGGATCCTTCCGAGTTCTGCAGGGAAGTCCTGCTCGGAGTGGAGGCGCACCAGTCGAGGATAGATGCGGTCATCGAGGACATCTCCCAGAACTGGACCCTTGCCCGTATGCCGCTGGTCGATCGAAACATCCTGCGCTTGGCGGTGTTCGAGCTGCTCTACTTGGAGGACGTGCCGGACTCGGTCTCGATCAACGAGGCCGTCGAGATGGCGAAGGTCTACGGCGGGGAGGACTCGTCGAAGTTCGTGAACGGGATCCTCGGGCGCCTGTCCGAGATCTATGCCGGCGGAGGGCTTGCGGAGGACACGGCCGATGAGTGACGAGAGCTACACGTTCGAGCAGACGAGGATCAGGCTCGAGGAGATCCTCGTGCAGGTCAAACGCAAGGACACCTCGCTCGAACAGAGCCTTGAGCTTCTCGAAGAGGGCGTGCGCCTCGCGAACCTGAGCAACGAGCTCATCGACCAGACGTCGTGGCGCTCCCTGGAGCCCGGTGAGCCGGAGCCTGCCGATGGGGGCTCGGGGGCGGGCCCGGAGGCCGCCGTCGCTCCCGACGCCGCCACTGGGGATACCTCCTCCGAAGGCAGAGACGGCGAAGCCGCGGACGCGGAGACGGTCGCCGACGACGAACGGGCGTGAATCCCCGGCTCGTCAACGGACGGATGACGACTCCGCGGATGCGTTTGAGGCTCGCCCGAGCCGGGACTATGCTTGATCGACCGGGCGGAGTTCCCGTCGCTTAGGATCGAGCAGGGAAGGGACGCGCGTTGGGCACCGGCACGATCTTGGACACCATAACGTCCCCCGACGTCCTGAAGTCGATGGACGGCGGGCAGCTCGAGGCTCTCGCCGCCGAACTGCGGAAGCGGTTGGTCGAGACGGTCGCCGTCACCGGCGGGCACCTCGCGCCGAACCTGGGCGTCGTGGAGCTCACTCTCGGCCTGCTCCGGGCGCTCGACACGCCCAGGGATCGCGTGATCTGGGACGTCGGGCATCAGGCCTATGTGTACAAACTGCTGACCGGCCGCCAGGGCAAGTTCGGCACGCTGCGCCAATACGGAGGCGTCTGCGGATTCCCGAAGCGCAGCGAATCGCCGTACGACGCGTTCGACACGGGCCATGCGTCGAATTCCATCTCGGTGGCGTTGGGGTTCGCGCTGGCCCGCGACGCGCGGGGCACCGATGAACGCGTCGTCGCCGTCATCGGCGACGGCTCGATGACCGGCGGCATGGCGTTCGAGGCGCTGAACCACGCGGGGCACCTCGGCACCCGGCTGGTCGTCGTGCTCAACGACAACGAGATGTCCATCTCGCAGAACGTCGGGGCGCTGGCCGGCTACCTGGCTCGCGTCCGCCTCGATCCGCGCTACACGAGGCTCCGCGACGAGGTCGAGTCGAGGCTTTCGCGCATCCCCGGCGTGGGCGCGGCCATGGTGGCCGCCGGCGAGGCCGCGAAGGAGTCCTTCAAGCAGCTGCTCGTGCCCGGCATGCTCTTCGAGGAGCTGGGTTGGACCTACGTCGGGCCCATCAACGGCCACGACGTCCAAAAGGTCCAGGACGCGGTGGAATGGGCCTCGGAGCACGAGGGCCCAGTCATCATCCACGTGGTGACCCGCAAGGGCTCGGGGTACGAGCCCGCGGAGGCCAACCCCGACGTGTTCCATGGCGTCTCTCCGTTCGAGGTCTCGACCGGCAAGGTCAACGGCAGCGGCAGCAACGTGCCCTCATACACCGAGGTGTTCGGCGCCGCGCTCGTGGAGGAGGCCGCGCACGACGAGCGCATCGTGGCGATCACGGCCGCGATGCCGTCCGGCACCGGCCTTGCCGGATTCGCGCGCGCCTATCCGGATCGGTTCTACGATGTCGGCATCGCCGAGCAGCACGCGGTCGGTCTGGCGTCCGGCCTCGCACTCGGCGGCCTCCTGCCCGTGGTCGCCATCTACTCCACGTTCCTCCAGCGTGCCTACGACCAGGTCATCATGGACGTCTGCCTGCAGGATCTCCCGGTCGTCTTCTGCCTGGACAGGGCCGGCCTCGTCGGTGAGGACGGACCCACGCACCATGGTGTCTTCGACCTGACGTATCTGCGCACCATCCCCAACCTCACGCTGTGTGCGCCCGCGGACGAGGCCGAACTGGTGGACATGCTCCACACAGGGCTCACGTCGGGTGGGCCGTTCGCCATCCGCTACCCCAGAGGCGGCGCGATGGGTGTGGCGCTGCCGAAGAAGCCGTCCACTCTCGAGGCCGGGCGCGCCCAGGTGCGCAAGACGGGCACCGATGTCGCGCTTCTCGCGGTCGGGCGTATGGTCGGGGTCGCCGAGGGTGCCGTCAACCTCCTCATGGAGGCGGGCGTCTCTGCCTCGGTGGTGAACCTCCGCTGGATCAAGCCGCTCGATTTCGAGACCGTCGCCTGGGCCGCGCAGAAGCACTCCCTCGTCGTGACCATCGAGGAGAACAGCAACCTCGGCGGTGTGGGGGCGGCAGTGCTGGAAGCGCTGTCCGACATGTCGATGGCCGTGCCCGTCATGCATCTCGGCATTCCCGACTGCTTCGTCACCCACGGAGCCATGTCGAGGCTCCTCTCCGATGTCGGCCTCACCCCCCACGCGGTTCGGGACGCCGTCATCGGTCGCCTCGACGGCCTGCGATCGGGAGAGGGCGACCGCCGTGACTCGACGCCGAGCAGACGCAGCGCTCACTGAGGCTGGCCTTTTCGCATCACGCGAGCAGGCGAAGGCCGCGATCCTTGCCGGACGCGTGAAGATGGGCGGCCTTCCGGTGACGAAGGCTGGTTCGCCCGTGCCCGACGACGCGTCGTTCGACGTGGAGCCGGCTCAGGAGTACGTCTCTCGCGGAGGCCACAAGCTGGCCGGCGCGCTCGATGTCTTCGATATCGACGTCGCAGGCGCTCGGGCGGTGGACGTCGGCGCTTCCACGGGAGGGTTCACGGACTGCCTCCTGAAGCGAGGCGCGGATTCGGTCACCGCGGTCGATGTCGGCTACGGGCAGCTCGCCTGGTCGCTGCGCTGTGACCCTCGGGTCTCCGTCGTCGAGCGCACCAACATCCGCCATGTCGACGCCGAGCTGGACGGCGCTCCCTTCACCTTGGCCGTGATCGACGTGTCCTTCGTGGGGCTCGCAAAGGTCCTCCCCGCGGTCGCGACCCTGCTCGAGGACGGTGGCGAGGTGGTGGCGCTGGTCAAGCCCCAGTTCGAAGCCGGTAAGGGTCGTGTGGGAAAACGGGGCGTGGTGCGCGATCCCGCGGTCCACGAAGACGTGCTCCGCGCGGTCATCACGGAGGCTGCCGCTCAAGGATGGTCGGTCGCCGCGCTCACGTGGTCGCCCATCACAGGGCCGGAGGGTAATATCGAGTTCTGGATACGTCTCAGGCGGGGTGGCTCGTCAGCCGGCATGGACCCCGGCGAGGTCGTGCGCGAGGCGCACTCGGCATTGGGAAGGACGTAGACGACATGCGGGTCCTGCTGGTACCGAACGCTGACAAAGGGCGTGCCGTCGAGGCGGCGCGCTCCCTGTCGGCGTGGCTCGTCGAAGCGGGGCATGATCCGGTCCTCGTCGAGGCCGACGCCTTGGCGAGCGGGCTCGATGCCCGTTCCGCGCCCGCGGGCTCGATCGGGGATGTCGACCTCGTCGTGGCGCTCGGTGGAGACGGCACCATCCTCAAAGCCGCGCATATCCTCGACGGCGCCGACGTGCCGGTGCTGGGCGTCAACCTAGGGAGACTGGGGTTCCTTTCGGGAGCGGACGAGAGGGATCTGCCCCGAGCGGTCGAAGAGGCGCTCGCCGGGCAAGGGCGCCTCGACAGGCGCGCCACGCTGGACGTGCGGGTCGCGGCCGGCGGTCGCGATGCGGGGACCCATCTCGCGCTGAACGAAGTGTTCGTGGGCCGGGGCCCGGGTGGCCGTGCCGTCGACGTCGCGGTCAGCGTCGACGGTGAGGAGTTCCAGCGCGTCGTCTGCGACGGGATGATCGTGGCGACCGCCACGGGGTCGACGGCGTACGCGCTGTCCGCTGGCGGGCCGGTGATCGCACCCGACGCCTCGGGGATGCTCCTGGTGGCGGTGAGCCCGCACACCGTGGCCGTTCGACCGGTCGTCGTGGGGCCGGGATCGGTGGTCACGCTGCGCGTGCCGGACGAGGCGCGATCCGAGGCGTGCGTGGTGGTCGACGGAGACGCCGTCCCATGCCGTAGCGCGCTCGATCATGTCGAGGTGCGGTCCGGCCGGAATCCGGTGACGCTGGTGCGTCTCGACGGCCGCGGGTTCTACGCGGCGTTGGCCGACACGTTCCTTAGGAGGTAGCCACGTGCTCGAGGAGCTCCACGTCACCGACCTCGCGCTCATCGACGACGTGTGGCTCGAGCTCGGGCCGGGGCTGACGGTGCTCTCGGGCGAGACGGGCGCCGGCAAGACGGTACTCGTCGGCGCGCTGAAGCTGCTCCTCGGCGAGCGCGCCGACGCGTCCCTCGTGCGCGGTGGCGCATCCGAAGCTGTCGTGGAGGGCCGCTTCATCGTGGAAGGCAGGGAGAGGACCGGTCGACGCCGGCTGTCCGCTGAAGGGCGGAGCCGATGCTACCTGGACGGCGAGATGTCGACGGTGGCCGGGCTCGCCGAGGCGTTCGGCCCGGTGGTCGACTTGCATGGCCAGCACGATCATCAGGCGATCCTGGCGCCCGGCACGCACTCGACCTACCTCGATCGCTTCGCCGGTGAAGCCGCCCGCGCGGCGGTCGAGGCATACCGCTCCGCATGGGCCGCACATCGGACCGCTTCCATGGCCAGAGACGATCTTCTTCGCGACATGCGGGACCGCGAGCGGCAGATCGGCGATCTGTCGTTTCAGGTGTCCGAGATCGACTCCGCCGCACCGCTGGAAGGAGAGGACGTCGCGATCGAGATGCGGCTGCCTGTCCTTCGGCACGGCGAGCGTCTCGCCGCCGCCGCCGCGGCGGCGCTCCGCCTCCTGCGCGACGACGGTCGGGCCTCCGATTCCGCCGCGGCGGCCGGCGCGGCCATGCATGCCGTCGGCGGTCTGGATCCCGTGTTCGACGCGCTCGCCGCGAGGGTGGGAGAGGCGTCGTCGATGCTCGACGACATCTCGACCGACGTGCGCCGGTATGCGGACGGGGTGTGCTACGACCCCGCGGCGCTCGACGCGGCCGAGGCTCGACTCGCTACCCTGACGGCCCTGAAGCGCAAGTACGGACCGCGCCTCGAGGACGTGATCGCGAGCGGCGAGAGCGCTTCGGAGCGGTTGCGTGAGTTGGAGTCCGGCCAGGACGCGCTGCGGAGTGCCGAGGCGCGCGTGGCGGATGCCGACGCGGTGCTCGACGCCGCCGCGCGTTCGCTCATCGCCGTGCGCGAGCAGGCCGCACCCTCCTTCGTCGCGGGGCTCGCCGAGGCGGCGCGCGAATTGGCGATGCCGTCAGCCGCGTTCGACGTGGCGATGCAGGAGCGTCCCCGTGGCGAGTGGACCTCGGACGGGCCGCAGCACGTCGAGTTCCTCTTCAGCTCGAACGCCGGCGAAGCGCCGCGCCCGCTCGCGCGCATCGCCTCGGGAGGCGAGGTCTCCCGGGTCATGCTCGCGCTCAAGTGCGTGCTGGGAGCCGCGGATCCGGTGCCGGTCCTCGTGTTCGACGAGGTCGACACGGGGATCGGCGGCGCCACCGCGATGGCGGTCGGCCGCCGCCTCGCGGCGCTCGCGCAGCGTCACCAGGTCCTCGTGGTGACCCACCTCGCCCAGGTCGCGGCGTTCGCGGACACCCATCTCGTCGTCGAGAAGGAGCAGTCGGGTGGACGGGCGGTGACCCGCGTGCGGATCGCCGAAGGGGACTCGAGGGTGGCCGAGATCGCGCGGATGCTGTCGGGAACAGACTCGGAAGCTGGTCTGGCGCACGCTCGCGAGCTGGTCGCCTCGGTGGCCACAACGGCCGTCTGATACACTCGCTGCTGGTCGCGGCGGCCTTCACGGCCCGTGATCGTCACCGGGAAGGATCTCATGCGCTATCAGGGAACGGCACGACTCGACAGGCGTACGAAGGACTTGGTCAAGCGCCTCGGGCCGTCCGATATCGCGATCATCGACCACGAGGACCTCGACCGCGTCAGCGCTGAAGGGCTGCTGGCGACGGGAGTCGAGGTCGTTGTGAACGCGGCCCGCTCGATCAGCGGGGTCTACCCGAACTTGGGACCTCTCATCTTGGCGCGTGGCGGGGTCGTCGTGCTCGATGCCGTCGGTCCCGAGGTGTTCGATCGCGTGCGCGAGGGGCACAACGTCGAGCTCGTCAAGGAGGACCTGCTCCTGAACGGGACGGTGGTGGCCTCCGGGACGCGCCTGACCGTCGAGTCGGTCGAACACGCCATGGAAGACGCCAAGGCCGGGGTGGGCGAGCAGCTCGACCGGTTCGCCCGCAACACCCTCGAGTTCCTGGACAAGGAGAAGGCCCTGCTCACCGAGGGCGTGGGTCTGCCCGAGGTGAGGACCGCCATCGATGGGCGCCACGTCATGGTCGTGGTCCGTGGTTATGACTACAAGGAGGACCTGCGCACCCTTCGTCCCTACGTGCGCGAGATGCATCCGCTGCTGATCGGCGTCGACGGCGGCGCGGACGCGATCATGGAGACCGGCTTCAAGCCCGACATCATCATCGGGGACATGGACTCGGTGTCCGACGAGGCGCTTCTCAGCGGCGCGGAGCTCCTCGTGCACGCGTATCCCGACGGGCGCTGTCCCGGGATGGCGCGTCTGGAGGGGCTGGGCCTTGCCGGCACGCCGTGGCCCCTGGCGGCGACGAGCGAGGACCTGGCCCTCCTGCTCGCCTACGAGCTTGGGGCCGACCTCATCGTCGCAGTGGGAACGCACGCCAACCTCATCGAGTATCTCGACAAGGGCCGCAAGGGGATGGCGTCGTCCTTCCTGGTCCGTCTCAAGGTGGGCCCGAAGCTCGTCGATGCCAAGGGTGTGAGCAAGCTGTATCGGTCCGCGCCCGGCATGCTCGACCTCGCGCTGATCGTCGGCGCCGCTCTCATCGTGGTCTCGGTCGTGGTGATGATCTCGTCGTCCGCCCGCTCGGGGCTCGGGCTCGTGCTCCTGCGCCTGCGCTCGTATCTCGGCCTGTGACGCGCTCTGCTGAGGAACGCTGAGGAGAAGACATGTACAACCTTCGCTATCACATAGCCTCGCTGGTGGCGGTGTTCCTCGCCCTGTCGGTGGGACTTCTCCTCGGCACCGTGGTCGTCGAGCGTGGTGTGTTGAGCAGCCAGAAGCAGACCCTCGTGGCGGGGCTCACCAAGGACTTCGACGCCCTGCGCACGGAGAACGCGGGACTGACGGCCCAGGTCAGTTCGCTGCAGTCGTTCGCGACGGAGGTCTCGCCGCTCGCCGTGTCGGGCGTCCTTGCCGACCGGACCATCGTGCTGGTGTCGAGCCCGGGCTCGGCCGACGCCCTCGACTCCGCGGTGACCGCCATCAAGGCGGCGGGCGGATCGCCGGTGGTCGCCTCGTTCGGCGCTTCGGGTCTGGGGCTCGCCCAGCCCAGCACGCGAGGAGCGGCGGCCAAGGCGCTGGGCGTGCCCACCACGTCGGACGTCGCCACCGCGGTGGTGCAGGCGCTGGCTCGTGAGTGGACCACCGCCGACGACCCGCGGGTCGTCACGAGGGCTCTGGCGAACTCAGGAGCGGTGGACATACAGACGCTGCCCGCGACCGCGACCGCGGACGCCGTCGTCGTGTTGTCCTCGTACGACTCCAAAGTCGATCCGGCTGCCATCGCATTGGGGAAGGCTTTCGTGGTCCTGGGCCGTGTCGCGGTGGCCGCCGAAGCGTCGACGCGCCGTTTCGGGATCTCTGAGTTCGCGTCGTCGGCGGGGATCTCGGCGGTCGACGACATCGACCAGCCGCTGGGACGCTGCTCTCTCACGTGGGTCCTGGCAAGGCGCGCCAAGGGGTGGTTCGGGACCAGCAAGGGGGCCGTCGGCCCGTACCCGTCGCCGCTGTACCCGGCTCCCTAACCGCGTCTCGGGGACGACTCCAGCGCCAACCTGACCAGCGCGTAGAGGACGTGGCCGAACTGCGCGCCTCGATGGGCGAACCCGGCCACGTTCCGGCCGGTGGCCGCGTGAGTCATAGTGGTGGGGATCTCGACGACGCGAAGCCCCGCCCGCAGCGCTCGCACCGTGAGCGCGACCTCCACGCCATAGCCGAAGGCGAAGGGCGTCACCACGTCGAGCGCCGATCGCGCGATCGCGCGTTGGCCTGAGAGCGGGGCCGCGGGCTCGAAGTCGCGGCTTCCCAACGTGCGGATGCCCCATCGCGCGAGGCTCTTCACGAGGCCGAATCCGGCGGCTCCCTCAGCTGTGGGGAACGCCGCGATGGTCATGTCCGCGTCCCCCGCGAGTACGGGACCCAGGAGGCGATCGCCCCCACCCGCCGACGCGCCCAGATCCCCGTCCAGCAGAAGCAGCACATCGGCTTCGTCGCGGAAGCGCGCGAGGCCGGCATCGAGCGCGGCACCCTTCCCGACGTTGTTCTCGATACGCAGCACGTCGGCGCCTGCTCGAGCGGCGAGCGCGGAGGTGTCGTCGACGGACCCGTCGTCGACGACCACGACGCGGTCGACGCCCGGGATCTCCGCGGCGGCCGCGACCGTCGCCGCGATACGCTCGCGTTCGTTGTGCGCGGGGATCAGGGCGACCACTCTCATGACGCGGCCTTTCGCGAGGTCATCCTGCCGGTGAAGCGGCGGACGAGAGCCACGCCGTCACTCAGCTCGTCGACCCGCATCACGGCCACCAGGCCGTAGGCGGTGGCGAGTCCGAGCGTGCCGCCGACGAGCAGCTGGGCGATGAAGCCGAACTTCGATGTCGTGAGGGCCGGAGTCAGCGTCATGAACCCGGCCGCCATGGCCGCCCCCCCGAGTGAGGCTGCCGCGACCCGGGCGAACACGGACAGAACCAGGCGGCCGTCGAACGGCCCGCGCCGACGGCGCATGATCAGCAATAGGATCGCTGTGTGGAGCGAGAAGAACACCGCGTCGGCGGCAGGGATGCCGATCAGGCGCCATTCGCCCAGGGAGGTGATGGACGTGAGGGTCCAGTACAGGCCGACTTGGACCACGGTCAGTACGGCGTTCGTGATCATGGGCGTGAGCGTGTCCTGCTGCGCGTAGAAGGCGCGCAGCGTCAGCATATAGGCCGCGAACGAGAACAACCCGAGCGCCCATGCCGCCAGCACCCCGGCGACGAGAGGCACGGCACGATCCGGGAACGCGCCGATGCCGTAGAGCCGCACGAGCGGCCGGGCCAGGACGACCAGCAGGGCAGCCATCGGCATGATGAGCAGCGCGATCACGCGCAGCCCCCGGGAGAGGGTGGACTTGAACGCGGTCCAATCGCCCGCCCCCGCGAGGTCGGTCATCTCAGGGAACAGCGCCGTGATGTATGCCACGGCCAGCACGCCGTACGGCAGCTGATACCACACCCACGCGTACTGGAGAACGGCCGATCCGTCGAGGAACGCGCGTGTGGCGAACGCGTTGCGGAACGACACCCCGACGAGGTTGACGCCGACGTAGCCCAGGACCGGCAGCATCTTGCGCATCATCTTGCGGAAGCTGGGGTCCGCGAGGTCCCATGACCACCGGAACCTGAAGCCGATCGCGAACAGCGCGGGCAACTGGGTGACCAGCAGCGCCACGACACCCAGTGTCGTGCCCACGCCGAGGGCCACGATCGCGAGGTCCGGCCGGGAGTCACGAAGGGGGAGGTAGAAGCCCAGGAGCGCGACGATCACGACGACGTTGTTCACGAGCGGCGCGATGGCGGGGGCGAAGAACCGGCGCTGAGCGTTGAGGATCCCGCTGGTCAGGGCGCACCAGCCATAGAACACGATCTGGATGGCGAAGAAGCGGAACAGGTGGATAGACAAGGCCGCCTTCTCCGGCGACACAGTGAACGTCTGGGTCAACACGAACGGTTGCGGCAGCAGGGTTCCCGCAAGCGCGACGGCTCCGAGCACGACCAGCACGAGCGAGAACAGCGTGTTCGCGAAGCGGTATGCCTCTTCGCGCCCGCCGCCGCGCAGCTTCTCCAAAAAGATCGGGATGAACATGGAGGACAGCACACCGCCCGCGACCAGCTCGAAGATCATGTTCGGGATGTTGTTGGCGATGTTGAACGAGCTCGCCACCGGGATGGCGCCTGTGCCCGCGTAGGTCACCCCGAGCGCGATGGCCATCGCCCATGTGCGTACGAATCCCGTGACCCGGGACGCGGCGGTCGAGACGGACATCACCGCGGTCGAGCGCGCGACGGAGGGGGTCAGGGATGTGGCGTCGGTGGCGATGTCGACGTGCCTCCGAAGGATCGGCGGATGGCGCGGAGACGCGCCTTGCGAAACCATTCTATCCGAGAGCGCCCCCATCCCAGCGGCGACCTGTCCGGCCCGTCGTCTTCCTGTATACTTCGTCGCGGGCTTCTCGTCGCAGCCCGGTCCGCGCCGCGGGCCAACGCGCATCCGGCGTGATCCCCGAAGCGCATCCAGCCACCCGCGCTACTCGATGCCACGGACACGGACGGAGCGGGAAGTGTCGAGAAGGACCACCGTAGCCGCCGCCATCACGATGTTGGCGGCGCTTCTCTTTGTGGGGCTCGCCGCTGCCTGGGCGGCCCCTGCTCCGTCTCCCTCTCCGGCTCGGAGAGTGGTCGTCGTCCTCGCACCGTACCTCACGTGGGACGACGTCATGCGCGGACCGATGCCCGCGACTCGACGTGCGGCCGGGGCCGGGCTGGTGGCGGACATGAACGTCCGCGCGGCCGCCGGAGGTGGCGCCCCCGGACTGGATCGCGCCGCGCTGACGTTCTCGGCGGGCGCCCCGGCGACCGGCGAGCCATCGGTACTACCGGCGTATTCGGCGTTCGAGGTGGAGGGCGGGGGGCCCGCCCAGGACCTGTACCGGAGCATCTACGGGGCGAGTCCCGGCAACGCCCAGGTGCTGTACCTCGGCCTGCCCCGCCAGCGGCTGGTCAACGAGCGCACGAGCCTCGCCAACAGAATCGGCGCCCTGGGGCAGGCGGTGCGGGACGCCGGCGGGGTCACCGCCGCGGTCGGCAGCTCCGACCCGGGCATCGAGCTCGCACGGGAGGCGCGTCAGCGCCCCGCCGCGCTCATGGCCTCCGACGGGTCGGGCTTGGTCGATCTCGGCGACGTATCCCCGGGCATGCTCCAGCGAGACTTCGCGGCTCCGTTCGGAGTCCGCACGAACATCTCAGCGCTCCGGGCTGCGTATGCCGCCGTGGTGAAAGCGATCCCCGCCGGCAAGCCGGCGCTGACCGTGGTCGACACGGGGGATCTCGCGAGGGCGTATCAGTGGTCGAGTCTCGCCGAGACGCGCGCCGCCGAGCCGCAGAAGCGCTCCGCTCTCACGGTGACCGACCAGATCGTGCAGATGGCCGCGCTCTCCCTCGACCCCGAGCGCGACCTGCTTGTCGTCATGGCCCCTCTGGTTCCCGAGATCGAAGGCGAGCCTGCGGCGTTCGCCCCGCTCATCATGCGCGGCGGCGTCGGGAAGGGCATCGGGCGGGCGGCGTCGACGCACCGCGACGGGATCTGCACGCTCATGGACGTCTCCGTGACCGTCGCGGATGCCTTGGGCATAGCCGCGCCCGCGGATATGGTGGGAAGCCGCGTCACGGGCGACGGCTCGAGTGCGGCGCTTGATGTCTTGGTGGCGCACCTGAGCTCCCTCAGCGACGTCGCTGTCGCCGTCGAGTCGGTTCGGATCCCGAGCGTGAACTGGTTCATCACCCTCACGGCCCTGGTGCTCATCGCGGCCACGTTTCTCGTGTACCGCGGAGTTGCCGACGTTCCGCGGCCCCTGCGCAGCTTTGTGCGGGTCCTGCTCATCCTGATGCAGTGTGTCCCGCTCGCCGCGCTGTTGGAGTTCGTCATCTGGCGTCATCCCCGAAGCGGCGTGGCGGTGCTGTCGGCACTGGTCGCGGTCACCGCGGTCCTGCTGGCCGGAGCGCTGATGGCGGGTCGGGGCAGGCCCGCGACGATTCCGCTCATCGTCGTCACCGGGCTCACGACGGCGGTCCTGCTCGTCGATCAGTGGCTGGGCGCGCCGCTGTCCTTCGCGGGCCTGTTCGGCTACTCTCCCTTGTTCGGGGCCCGCTACTACGGCATCGGCAACGAGATGGCCGGTCTGCTCCTCGGGTCGGCGATGGTGCTGGGTTCCCTGGCGCTGGACACGTGGCGCGACGCCCCATGGGCTTTCGGCTTCCGCCGATGGGGTTGGCCGCTCCTGGGGCTGGTCGTGGTGATGACGACGGCGGCGCCTTTCCTCGGGGCCAACGTCGGGGCGATAGCGTGGATGACGGTCGGCTTCGCGGCCGGGTGGCTCATGCTCAACGGTATGCGCGTGTGGACCTGGCGGAACGTGGCGGTCGTCGCACTGATCGTCGGACTGCTCGTGGCCGGGATGGTCGTCGCCGACCTCGCCGGGAACTCCGCGACCGAGACGCATCTGGGGCGCGCGGTGTCGACGACCGTAACCGGTGGCGCGGCGGGCCTGTGGTCGATCGTCGTACGCAAAGCGGAGACGAACATCAGGGTGCTGGGCCGGACCAACTGGACGTGGCTGCTCGTGGTCGTGCTGGTGCTCCTGGGCTACATGCGATGGCGCCCCCGGGGGGAGTTTGCGGCCATGCTGCGGGAGCACCCATCGTTCGCTGCCGTGGTCGGGGCAGCGCTGTTCGCCGGCTTGGTGGGCTACTTCACTGAAGACTCGGGGATCATCATCCCCGCCCTCATCATGCTTCCGGTCGGGGTGGCGTCGCTGTACCTGATGCCGTCTCACGGTGGCGCGGTGGAAAGTGACGCCGAATGACCGGGTCGTGGATCGCCCTGGCGGTCTGCCTCCTCTTCGCGGCGCTCGCCGGGCTCGTTGCGCCCAGCGTGGGCGTGCGGATGCTGTGGCCGGCGCTTGCCGCCGGGGCTCCACGGGTCCGCAACTACCGGGGCGTCGAGGTGGTGGCGGGGCTCGGCGTGGTCTGGCTGTTGTGGGCGGCGTCGGTCGCGGTGGTCGAGTTCGCGGGCTCGCTGGCGAGCCAGGGGATCCTCGGCGGCAGCGATGCGGCCATGGCGGATGCGGGATTCCTCTACGCGCGGGTCGTCGGCGGGGTCCCATGGCCGTTGGTCATCGGCGCCCTGGCCTTCGGCATGGTGGATGACGTCTTCGGCCACGGAGGGGAGAGGGGCTTTCGCGGCCACCTTTCAGCGCTCCGGAGCGGCCGGCTGACGACCGGCGGGCTCAAGATGCTGGGCATAGGCGCCCTCTCGGCGGTGTTCGCCGCCGACATCGCGATGCGCGCGGCGGGGTACACCCAAGCGGGAGCGGTGATCTGGCTCCCGGTTCTCGCGACGTGGGTCTCGGCGACACTGGTGATCGCACTGGCGGCGAATCTCATCAATCTGCTCGACCTGCGCCCCGCACGCGCCCTCAAGGGTTACGTGGTCTTGACATCCGGCGCCTGCGCACTCGTGGGTTGGCGGGCATGGCAGTCGCTCGCCCACGAACCGCTGGGCGAGGTCCTGCCGCACTACGTCCTCGTCTCGGCGGTCGTGCTCGCGCTCGGGGTTCTGCTGTGGGGACCCGTTCTGGCCGTCTGGCGTCTGGATGCGGGCGAGCGAGGGATGCTGGGCGACGCGGGCGCCAACGCCATGGGCGCGCTCGCGGGCTACGGGATCGCTTCCGGACTCCCGCTGCCGGCATTGATGGTCGCGGCGGCGGTCCTCATAGCACTCAACCTCGTGTCCGAGAGGATCCCGTTCTCCCGCATCATCGAACGCAGCGCGGTGCTCGGGTGGATCGACCGGCTCGGACGGTCGAGTGGCGCGGCCATGGCCGCCGGGGATGATGGAGTCCCCAGCGCAGGGTATGACGATACGTGCACGGGCAACCGGAAGGACGGCGTGAGCTAGCGGTATGGCAAAACACATCTTCGTGACAGGCGGCGTGACGTCTTCGCTCGGTAAAGGCATCACCGCGGCATCGCTCGGCCGTCTCCTGAAGAGCCGCGGGCTCAAGGTGACCATCCAGAAGCTCGACCCGTATCTCAACGTCGACCCCGGGACGATGAGCCCCTTCCAGCATGGGGAGGTCTTCGTCACCGACGACGGCGGCGAGACCGATCTCGATCTCGGGCACTACGAGCGGTTCATCGACGAGGCCCTGTCGCGGGACTGCAACGTCACGGCCGGATCCGTCTACCACACGCTCCTGACCAAGGAGCGGCGGGGCGACTTCCTCGGAGGCACCGTGCAGGTCATCCCGCACGTGACCAACGAGATCAAGGAGCGGATCATCCGACTCGCCGAGCAGACCCGGCCCGACGTCGTCATCACCGAGGTCGGCGGGACCGTCGGCGACATCGAGTCCTTGCCGTTCCTGGAGGCCATCCGGCAACTGAAAAAGGACGTCGGTCGCGACAACGTCTGCTACATCCACGTCTCACTGGTGCCCTACATCGCCGCGGCGTCGGAGCTGAAGACCAAGCCGACCCAGCACTCGGTGAAGGAGCTGCGCAGCATCGGTATCCAGCCTGACTTCATCGTCTGTCGCTCCGACCGCCCGATCGATGCCGGCATCCGCCGCAAGATCGCGCTGTTCTGCGACGTCGACCCCGCCGCGGTCATCTCCGCCCAGGACGCGCCGTCCATCTATCAAGTCCCGCTCAAGCTCCGCGAGCAGTCGCTCGACTCGATGGTCATCGAGCATCTCAGTCTGAAGTGCGGCGAGCCGGACATGGCCGAGTGGGACCGGTTCGTCTCCCACAGCCAGCAACTGACGGATACGGTGCAGATCGCGCTCGTCGGCAAGTACGTCCAGCTGCCCGACGCGTACCTCTCGGTCCACGAGTCGCTCAAGCATGCCGGCGTCTTCCACGACCACGACGTGAGGATCCACTGGGTCGACGCCGAAGGGATCACGCCCGAAGAGGTCGACCAGATGCTGTCCGAGATGGACGGCATCCTGGTGCCCGGGGGCTTCGGCGTCCGCGGCATCGAGGGCAAGATCCGGGCGGCATGCTATGCGCGCGAGAACAAGGTGCCCTATTTCGGTATCTGCCTCGGCATGCAAGTCGCGGTGGCCGAGTTCGCCCGCCACGTGGCGGGCCTGGATGGAGCCAACTCGACGGAGTTCGACGCGGCCACCCAGCACCCTGTGATCGATCTCATGAGCACGCAGGTCGACGTCCACGACATGGGCGGCACCATGCGGCTGGGCGCCTATCCGTGCAAGGTCGTCCCGGGCACCAAGGGCTGGGATGCGTACGGCACAGACATCATCTACGAGCGCCATCGCCATCGGTACGAGGTGAACAACGCCTACCGGACGAGGCTCACCGACGCGGGCCTCGTCATCTCGGGCCTGTCCCCGGATGGCAACCTCGTCGAGATGGTCGAGATCCCCGACCACCCCTGGTTCGTGGGGAACCAGGGCCACCCGGAGTTCAAGAGCCGCCCGACCCGACCCGCGCCGCTGTTTCGAGACTTCATCGGCGCCGCGGTCGCGTTCAAGGATGGCCGGAAGGCGTGAACGGGACCGGCTCTTCCGGCGAGGACCGGTTGCTCAAGACGTTCCTGGACCTCGTGAGGATCGACAGTCCGACGGGCTGCGAAAGCGACGTCGCCAGCTACGCGGCGGCTGCTCTGCGGTCCGCCGGGCTGTCGGTGCGCATGGCGTGCGATGGTTCGGGCGCGGAGACCGGCAACGTGGTGGCCGAGCTGCGGGGAACCGCGCCCGGGCTCACGATCGTCCTGAGCGCGCACATGGACACGGTGGAACCGGGCCGCGGGGTCCGGCCTGTCGTCGCGGACGGGGTCGTTCGTTCCTCGGGCGATACGATCCTGGGGGGAGACGACAAGGCCGGTATCGCGGCGATCCTGGAGACCGTGCGGCGCATCGACGAGTCGGGGTCCGCGCACCCACCCATCCGGGTCCTTTTGACCGTGGGGGAGGAGATGGGCCTGCTCGGCGCCAAGGCGCTCGACGCCGCTGACTGCACGGGCGACCTGTGCCTCGTCCTCGACGCGGACGGGGAGCCCGGCGGGATAGTGACCGCCGCGCCGACGCACCACACCTTCAAGGCCACATTCACCGGACGGGCGGCTCACGCGGGGGTCGAGCCGGAGAAGGGGGTCTCGGCGGTCGTGATGGCGTCGAGTGCCGTGGCCGCCATGAGGATCGGCCGGCTGGACGACGAGACCACCGCCAACGTGGGGCGGATCGAGGGCGGGGGCGCGGCCAACGTCGTGGCCGCGGAATGCACGCTTATCGGGGAATGCCGATCGCTCGACCCGGACAAGGCCGACCGGGTCCGCAGCGAGATGGACGCCGCGATGCGCAGCATGGCCGATGCGTTCGGCGGGAGGGTCACGGTCACGTGGACGAAGGAGTACGACGGCTTCCGGTTCGCCCAGGACGACCCGCTCCTTGCGCTCATCGAGGATGCCTGCCGTGACGCCGGGCTCGTGCCCCGCCGCTTCCGGACCGGCGGGGGTTCTGACGGCAACATCCTGTCGGCCAAGGGATTGCCCACGCTCGTGCTCTCCAGCGGGATGACCGACGTGCACGGCACGAACGAGTCGTTGAAGGTCGACGACCTCACCGCGCTCGTGCGACTCCTGCTGGCCGTCGTCGCGCGCGCCACCCGGTGAGGTCCCGATGCGCCTGATATGGGGCACCGTCGCGGAGGTGCGGGACGAGCGCGAAGGATTCCAGCGCCTTACCGTGGCGCTGGATGACGGGACCGAGGGGGCCGCGGGGAACTACCCCGGCCTGACGGGGCGGTGCGTCGCGGGTGACAGGGTCCTGCTCAACACGACCGCGGTGGGTCTGGCTCTCGGCACGGGTGGCCTGCACTTCGTCACCGCCCGCGTAGGCACCGCGGGCGCGTCTGGGATCGGGCTTGACGACCCGCCGGCGGGCCACATCCTCAAGATGCGCTACACGCCGGTCCAGCGCGATGTCCTCTGCATCGAGTCCCAGGAGAGCCCACAGCACGATATCCTCGCGGCGGCGTACGACGCTGGGGGGATGCCCGTGGTCTGCTGCGGCCTGCACAGTCAGCTGCCGCTGGTCGCGGCCGCCATCAAGGAGGTCGACCCCGGCCTTCGCGTGGCGTACCTCATGACTGACGCGGCGTCATTGCCCATGGCCCTATCCGAGTTGGTGCCGGCGTGCGTCGATGCGGGGCTCGTGGACGCGACCATCACCTGCGGTCAGGCGTTCGGGGGCGACATGGAAGCCGTCACGCTGCATTCGGGTATCATCGCGGCCCGCCATGTGGCGGGCGCGGACGTGGCGATCGTGGCCATCGGACCGGGGATCGTGGGCACCGCCACCCCGTTCGGGCATGGGGGGGTGGCGCAGGGCGAGGCGGTGAACGCGGCGGCGGCGGTCGGCGGGACGCCCGTGGCGGCGCTTCGGCTCTCGTTCGCCGACGCTCGACCACGCCATCGGGGCGTCAGCCACCACAGCCTGATCGCTCTGGGTCGCGTGGCGCTGGCGCCTGCCCGCGTCGCGGTGCCCGGGCTCCCGCCGCAGCAGGCGGCCGTCGTCGAGAGCCAGCTGGCGGATGCGGGGGTCTGGTCGCGGCACGTACGCTGCGATACGCCGCCGTCTCCGATCCCCGACACCCGTGGGATACGCGTCAGGACCATGGGGCGCGGCCCACAAGACGATCCCGCGTTCTTCGCCGCCGCCGCCGCGGCCGGCACCACGGCGGGCGGCCTGGCGCAGACGGGTGGCGTCGCCTGATCGTCGTGCGCGCGGGATCGCGGCACTGTATAGTCGGATGAAGGTTCTGCATAGTTGCGGCGTGCCTCACGAGCGATACACTGGTACGGTTCGTCCGACGCCCTCGTGCCGGGCGGTGTTTCGCGAGTCGTGGAAGACATCCATCGTCGGGAGAAGGGACCCCCTGAAGTGATCATCGGTGTACCGAAGGAGATCAAGAACAACGAGTTCCGCGTCGGCATGACGCCCGGCGGCGCGGCGGAGTTCGTCGCCCACGGGCACTCGGTCCTCGTGGAGAAGGCGGCGGGCGAGGGCTCCTCGTTCCCTGACAGCGAGTACCTGCGCGCGGGTGCCGAACTGGTCGGCACCTCCGACGAGATCTTCGCACGCGCGGACATGATCGTGAAGGTCAAGGAGCCGCAACCTGTCGAGATCGCGCGCCTTCGGCCCGGGCAGATCCTGTATACGTATCTCCATCTCGCCCCCGATCTCGCGCAGACCCAGGGCCTCATCGGGTCGGGCGCGGTCTGCATCGCCTACGAGACGGTCGAGCTTCCGAACCACTCTCTCCCGCTGCTCGCCCCGATGTCGGAGGTGGCCGGCCGGATGGCCGCACAGGTGGGCGCCGCGTACCTCCAGAAGCCCAACGGCGGCCGCGGTGTGCTCATGGGCGGCGTGCCCGGCGTCTTGCCGGCCAACGTCGTCGTGCTCGGCGCGGGGGTCGTGGGCATCAACGCCGCGTACATCGCGTGCGGGATGGGCGCTCAGGTCACGGTTCTCGATGTGAACCTCGACCGGCTGCGTTACATCGACGAGCTGTGGGGCAACCGCATGCGCACGGTGTACAGCAACCGTCACAACGTCGAGGATGCCGTGTACGCGGCGGATCTCGTCATCGGGGCGGTGCTCCTGCCCGGTGCGAAGACCCCGTTCCTCGTGACCCGCGATATGCTGCCGAACATGAAGAAGGGTTCCGTCGTCGTCGACGTCTCGGTCGACCAGGGTGGATGCATCGAGACCACGCACGCGACCACGCACGCGGACCCCATTTTCTTCGTCGACGGAGTTTTGCACTACGGAGTGGCGAACATGCCGGGAGCCGTGCCGAACACCTCGACCCTGGCGCTCACCAACGCGACCCTGCGATACGGTCTGGCCATCGCGAACAAGGGTTGGAAGGCTGCGGTCAAGGATGACGCGGCGCTGGCCAAGGGCGTCAACGTGCTCGGCGGCAAGGTCGTCTACAAGGAGGTCGCGGACGCCCACGGCATCGAGTACATCCCGCTGGACTCCATGCTCGCCTAGCATCCCGTCGCACCACAGGATGTGTCCGGCGGCCGTCCCTCGGGGCGGCCGCCGCGTCTTTGCTCCGTCGAGAGTCCGGTGGTTGCGCGATAATCGCACCATGATCACATCGCGAGACATCGCTATCCGGGACGCGCGAGCGGACGACGCGGCCGCGATCCTGGCCATCCAGAGGCGGGCGTTCGCGCCTGCTGCCCTGCGCTATGCCGATCCGGCTCTGCCGCCGCTGGTCGAGCGGGTCGACGAGGTGGAGCGCGACATCGTGGGGCAGTCGGTCCTGGTCGCGGAGGACGCCGACGGCAGCGTCGTCGGATCCGTCCGCGGGCGGCTCCAATACGGCTGTGTCCATGTGGGAAGGCTGGTCGTGGAGCCGACGGCACAGCGTCGTGGCGTGGCCACGAGGCTGATGCGAGAGCTGGAGGCGCGTTTCCCGGATGCGGAGCGCTTCGAGCTGTTCACCGGCGGGATGAACGAACCGGGAATGGGCCTTTACCTCAAGCTGGGATACCGTGAGACCCGTCGCGAGAGGTTGAGCGACCTGCTCGAGCTGGTCCACATGAGCAAGGCCGCCGATCCGGACGATCACGGCCAGTGCGACGAAGGGGCGTGAGCGTGCTCGACCACGTGCGTGACTTCCTGGGCTACCTCACCGTGGAGCGCGGCGCGTCGCGCCACACGACGGACGCGTACGGGGGCGACCTGGCCGCATACGTCTCGTTCCTCGCCGATCGTGGCGTCACGACACCCGATGCGATCCAAAGAGAGGACGTCACGGCGTTCGTGGCGCATCTGGAGTCCACGGGGCTGGGGCCGGCGTCCGTGGAGCGGAAGGTCGCCGCCATCAAGTCGTTCCACAAGTTCCTCGTGAGGGACGGAGTGACCGAGAACCACCCCACGGCCTCGTTGCCGCTGCCCAAGAAGCCCGTGCGGCTTCCCGACGTGCTGTCGATCGATCAGGTGGAGAGGCTGCTCGAGCAGCCCTTCTCCGAGGGTCTCGTGGGATACCGCGACCGGGCGATCATCGAGGTCCTCTACGGGTGCGGGATGCGTGTGAGCGAGCTGACCGGTCTGGATCTCGGCGGCGTCGAGATGGACGAGGGGTACATCCGGGTGCTGGGCAAGGGGGGCAAGGAGCGTGCGGTCCCCGTGGCCGGAGCGGCCGCGGCCGCCCTGCGAGACTACCTCGCGCACGCGCGGCCATACCTCCGACCAGCGGGAGGGTCGGGGAGGCAGGACCCCGCCGCCGTGTTCCTCAGCGTCCGCGGGAGGCGTCTGGCGCGCCAGACCGTATTCGACATCGTCAAGCGCTACGGCGCGAACGTCGGTCTGGTCCTGCACCCGCACACGCTTCGGCATTCGTTCGCCACGCACATGCTGCAGGGAGGAGCGGACCTGAGGGCGCTCCAGGAAATGCTGGGTCACTCGGATATCTCCACGACGCAGGTCTACACGCATGTCGACCGCACCCACGTGAGAGAGGAGTACCTCTCGACGCATCCCAGAGCGCGGATGCGCTGACCGTCGGTGCGCTCCCTCATGGGACGGGAGCCGCCCGGGATCGCGCTCGAAGCACCCGTTTGGGGGATACACTCAGAAGGGGCGAACGCGATCCGCACGAGGGTTGCCCGGGATGTGTGCACTCGGGCCGCGGATGAACGCGGATCGCTGGCGCGATGACGCTACAATGTATAGCGAAGGCGTCCAACTGGATGGAGGGTGGTACGTGTGAAGAGGAACATCCGCACGGTTCTCGCTCTGCTCGTCGTACTGTCGCTGGCTGCTGTTGTGTTCGTCGGGTGCACGCCGGCCAAGACGGCGACCCCGTCGACGCCCGCGGCACCACCGAAGATGAAGTTCGGCATGGTCACGGACATCGGTGGCCTGGGGGACAAGTCCTTCAACGACGCGGCGTACTCGGGTCTCCTGAAGGCTCAGAAGGACCTGGGAGTCGACATCAAGGCGATCTCGTCCAAGGCGATGACGGACTACGACAGCAACATCGCGCAGCTCGCGAACGCGAAGTTCAGCGCCGTCGTCTGCGTCGGGTTCCTCATGGCTGACGCCATGAGCAAGGCCGCCACGGCGTTCCCGGATGTGAAGTTCATCGGCCAGGACATCTTCGTCGCGGACGGCTCCTCGCCCAACATGCTCGGTGTCCAGTTCAAGGAGCAGGAAGCCGGCTACCTCGCCGGAGTCGTGGCTGGGATGGTCACCAAGGATGCAACCTTCGATCCGCGCGTCAACGCGGACAACGTCATCGGCTTCGTGGGCGGCATGCCCATCCCGCCGGTCCAGAGGTATGAAGCCGGGTTCATCGCCGGCGCGAAGTCGGTCAACCCGACCGTGAAGATCATCTCCCTGTACGCCGGGTCGTTCGAGGACCAGGCCAAGGGCAAGGAACTCGCCCTCTCGGCCATCAGCCAGAAGGCCGATGTCGTCTTCGCGGCCGCCGGCCAGACGGGCCTCGGCTCCATCAAGGCGTGCCAGGAGAAGAAGGCCCTGTTCATCGGCGTGGACGTGGACCAGTTCCTCGCGGTCCCGGGCACCGGTGACGTGATGCTGACGTCGGCCATGAAGGGCATGACCGTCGCTATCGCCGACTCTCTGAAGGCCGTCAAGGACGGCACGTTCAAGGGCGGCATGAGCAAGGTGTATGGGCTCAAGGAGAACGGCGTCGAACTGGCGCCGTGGCACGATTTCGAGTCCAAGATCCCGCAGACCGTCAAGGACGCGGTCGGCAAGGCGAAGGCAGCCATCATCGATGGGTCCGTCGTCGTTCCCGAGGACCCCACCAAGGCGTAGTGTGGGTACTGGATCCGACCGATCGAGTTCGGCGATATGAGGGCGGTCGGCGGCCAAGCCGGCCGCCCTCGTCGCCGCGGGACGGGGCACGTCGCCTCAGGCAAGGAGCCTTCAGGGATGCCGGTCCTGGAACTGCGTGGAGTCACGAAGGTGTTCCCCGGGGTCGTCGCGAACGATGACGTGTCGCTCACCCTCGAGAGGGGAGAGATCGTAGCCCTCCTCGGCGAGAACGGTGCCGGCAAGTCGACTCTGATGAACGTGGTATACGGCCTGCTCACGCCCGACGGCGGCGAGATCCTCGTCGATGGGAACCCCGTGCGCATCCGCCGTCCTCGGCAGGCGATCGATCTGGGGATCGGCATGGTGCACCAGCACTTCATGCTCGTCGAGACCCTCACCGCGACCGAGAACATCGTGCTTGGGCGCGAGCCGACGCGTCTGGGGGTCGTCGATCTGGCCGTGGCGCGCGCGTCGGTGGTGGAGCTGTCCGAACGCTACGGTCTGAAGGTCGACCCGGACAAGCGCGTCATGGAGCTCTCCGTGGGGATGCAGCAGCGGGTCGAGATCCTCAAGGCGCTCTACCAGGGCGCCCGCATCCTGATCCTGGACGAGCCCACGGCGGTCCTGACGCCGCAGGAGGTGACGGAGCTGTTCGGGGTCGTCCGGTCCCTCGTCACAGCGGGGCTGTCGGTCGTGCTCATCACCCACAAGCTCGAGGAGGTCCTGGCTTCCGCGGACCGTGTCGTGGTCATGCGCGACGGTCGCGTCGTCGGGGAGACGCGGCCATCCGATACGGATGAGATCTCGCTTGCGCGCATGATGGTGGGCCGCGACGTGGTCCTTCGCGTCGAGAAGGGTCCGGCGAACCCGGGCGAGGTCGCGCTGGAGGTCACGGACCTCGATGTCGACGACGATCGTCGGCTGCATGCCGTGAAGGGCGTGAGCTTCCAGGTCCGACGCGGGGAAGTGGTGGCCATCGCCGGAGTCAGCGGCAACGGCCAGTCCGAGATCATCGAGGCGATCGTGGGCCTGCGGCGGCCGAGGGGCGGCTCCATCACACTGCTCGGGCACGACATCACCCACTCCTCGACCGCATCGACCATCGCCGCGGGCGTGTCCCACGTGCCGGAGGACAGGCACCGTCGTGGGCTGGTGCTCGAGTTCGACCTGGCCGAGAACCTCATTCTCGGGGACCATCGCCGTATGCCCTTCTCCCGTCGCGGCTTCCTGCGGCCCAAGGCGATCGCGGCGACCGCCAAGAAACGCATCTCCGAGTACGACGTGCGCACGCCGTCGGCTTCCGTGCTGGCCGGCAATCTCTCCGGCGGCAACCAGCAGAAGCTCGTGCTGGCGCGGGAACTCGGTCGTGACCCGGAGTGCCTCATCGCCGCCCAGCCGACCCGGGGACTCGACGTCGGGGCCATCGAGTTCGTGCACAAGCGGATCCTGGCTGAACGGGATGCGGGCAAGGCGGTCCTCTTGGTCAGCCTCGAGCTCGAGGAGGTACAGTCCTTGGCCGACCGGATCCTCGTGATCTACGAAGGGCGCCTCGTGGCGGAATTCGCCGGCGGCCAGGTGGACGCCGAGACCCTCGGCGTGTACATGACCGGGGGCGGGCGGGGTGCGGCGTCCGGCGTCTCCACGACAGGGGGGGTGTCGGCATGAGCACCCCTGAGGAGATCACCGCCCAGCGCGCTCGTTGGATGACCGTCGCGCAGAAGGCCGGCACGCCGCTGATGAGCGTCCTGCTCGCGATGATTGTCGGCTCCCTGATCGTCTTGGCATCAGGCGGGGATCCCGTGGCCGCGTTCTCCTCCCTGTGGGAGGGTGCGTTCGGGAACGCCTACCAAACGGGCGAGACGATCATGCGTTCGACGCCTCTGATCTTCACGGGGCTCGCGATCGCGTATGGCTTCCGTGCCGGCCTGTTCAACATCGGCGCGGAAGGCCAGCTGTTCATGGGTGGACTGGCCGCGGCGTGGCTCGGGATCGTTCTCGCGGGACTGCCGTGGTTCGTCATCCTGCCCGTCATGCTGGTCCTCAGCGCCGTGGCGGGAGCTTTGTGGGCATTCATCCCCGCGTTGCTCAAGGCGAAGGTGGGCGCGCACGAGGTCATCACCACCATGATGTTCTCGTTCATCGCGCGGTACTTCGTCTCCTACATGCTCAACGGGCCTCTCAAGGCTCCGGGCCCCGGCGGAACTCCCGGGACCATCCCGATCAGCGCGGTGCTCCCGCCGCAATCCACTCTGCCGAAGTTCACCGACCTGTTCCCATGGCTCCCGCCGAACAATGCGCACGTGGGCTTCCTCGTGGCGATCGGGGTGGCGGTGGTCGTGTGGCTGCTGCTGAAGTACACGACCGTGGGCTACGAGGCTCGAGCAGTGGGCTTCAACCCCTTCGCCGCGCAGACCGGGGGCGTGTCCATCGCCCTCACCACGGTCTGGTCGCTGTGCATCTCCGGCTCGCTCGCCGCTCTCGCCGGTGCGTCGGAGGTGATGGGGGTCCACCATCGGTTGTCCGACCAGTTCTCGGCCGGCTTCGGCTTCACGGGTATCGCTGTCGCTCTGTTGGCGAAGAACCACCCGATCGCCGTCATCCCCGCGGCCCTGCTGTTCGGGGGACTCGCCGCGGGATCGGGGTTCATGCAACTCAACGCCAACGTCCCGGACAAGCTCGTGGACATCGTTCAGGCACTCGTGATCTTCTTCGTCGCGGCGGAGTCCATCATCACATGGTTCATCAAGCGCCGGCAGAAGGAGGCGACGAGGAATGCCTAGCGTCGGCGTGGCCGAGATCGTCTCAACCGTGGTCCAGCCGGACCTGTTCGCCGCCGCCATCCGGATCGCGACCCCGCTCGCTCTCGCGGCGATCGGCGGCACGATCTGTGAGCGCTCGGGCGTGGTGAACATCGCGCTCGAGGGGCTGATGCTGATCTCGGCGTTCTTCGGAGTGGCCGCCGCGCTCGCGTGTCCCGTCGTCCTGGGGATCACTGGCGTCGCTGCTTCATGGATCGGCGTTCTGGCGGCCATCCTGGCCGGCGTGGTCATGGCATCACTGCATGCGTTCGCATCCATCACGCTCAAGTCGAATCAGGTGGTCTCAGGGACGGCGATCAACATCCTCGCGCTCGGGCTGACCGGCTTCCTGATCCAAGTCTTCTACCAGCGCACGGGTACGACCGACTCGGCAGTGCTCATCCCGCCTCTTTTCGCCTTCGATCCCAAGCCCAGCGGAGGTCTGGCCACCGCGTGGAACTGGTTCAGCGGGGTCGCTCTGGGCCACACCCCTCTCGTCTATATCACGATCGTGATCGCGATCGCGGCGCAGTGGGCGCTGTATCGGACCCGGTGGGGATTGCGACTGCGCGCGCTGGGCGAGCACCCTCGGGCCGCGGACACCGTGGGCATCAGCGTCGTGCGCGGTCGTTACATGGCCGTGCTCATGAGCGGCGCGCTTGCCGGCTTGGCGGGCGCGAACCTCACCCTCGAGCAGGTCGGGAGCTTCAGCGAGAACATGACAGCCGGGCGTGGCTTCATCGCCCTGGCGGCCAACATCTTCGGCCGCTGGACCCCGGTGGGCAGCTATCTGGCCGCCCTGCTGTTCGGCTTCGCGGAGGCCCTGGAGATCCGCCTGCAGGCGTTCATCGGCGTCATCAAGATCCCGCCGCAGTTCTTCCTCATGCTGCCCTACATCCTGACGGTCGTCGTGCTCGCGGGCTTCATGGGGCGCGCCGTCGCGCCTGCGGCGGTGGGCAAGCCGTACGAGAAGGAGTAGGGGCCGCTCCCGGTCGTGTCCGGGGCGTCACCGAATGGGCCCCTCGGCGCTCGGCGGGTCGCCGCCGAGTCTCTGGTCGCGCACCGCCGGGGGATCGTCCTGGTCGTCTTCGAGCGGCGAGCCCGCTCTCGCCAGCGCGACGCGCAGCGCGATGAGCGCGACCAGCGCCCCTGCCATGACGAGATCGAGAGGCAGATCGAGCCTGAAGTCCCAACCGCGCAGGGCTGTGCGAGCCAAGTAGGCGACGGCCACCACCGCGGCCGCCGCCCACATGGGCATGCGCATCCTTGGACGGAGCACCTTCCAGTCCCGCTTGTCGTCTACCGCGCAGCGGAGGAGTCGGATCGCTCCGCGGCGACGGCGGCCTGTCGGACGGCGCGACGGCGCCGGCTCTGCTTCCACACGACGCGGCCGACCAGCAGCGCGAGGAGCAGCAGGATCAGGATCGGCGCCATCGCGAGGATGATCACGATGAGGCCGTTGATCGTGCCGACGAAGGCGCGGATGCCCGTCGTCAGCGCCTCCCCGGTGCCCCAGTTCGTTCCCGCGGGCCGGATGATCGGTGCGGGCTCGGTCAGCTCGATAGTGACGGTGGCCATGGCCGCCTGACGTTCCAGATAGGCGACTTGCGCGCTCAGCGACTCGATGTCGCCCCTGACCCGCGATAGCTCCTGCTCGATCTGCAGCATCTCGGTGACGTTCTTGGCGCTTACGAAGAACTGACGCAGGCGGACTTCCTCCGCGCGCAGATTGTCCAGACGCGCCTTCAGGTCGACGTGCTGCTGCGTCACGTCCTCGGTGTTCTCCGCCTGGAACAGGAGCCGGCCCAGCTTGACAGCGTCATCGATGAACGACTGGTACTTGGCGGCCGGCACGCGGACGGTGACGAAGGCCTGCAGTGCCGCGTCTGACTGGGTGCTCGACACCTCACCGGGGGCCAGCTCACGGTAGATGGGCTCGTCGGTGGAGGTCGCGACCTGCAGCTCTGTGATGTCGGCGCCATCGCGGCTCGCCAGGGCGCGGATCTTGTCGATAGCCGAGGTGACGGCAGTGACCTCGACACGCATCGTCTTGCTGCGCACGATGAGCTTCTGATCCGCGGGAACGGTCGACGCGTCGACACCGCTGCCCGTGACGCCTCGGGGGGAGGGGGCCGCCAGGCTGCCCTTGGAGGCCTCCGTGGGAGCGGCGGCGCTACGCTGGGCCGTCGAAGGCGTAGCGCCGAAGCCGTTCGGCGTCTCCGCATCCTGTGATGTCCCCGCCGCTCCGCCGCATCCCACCAGGGCGAGGAGCAACCCGGAAACGGCGGCCAAGATGGTGATACCTGCGAACGTCGGATGTCTCTGCAGGTTCAGTCCCATGAGGATCCCTCCTTCATCTGCCACCGCCTGTGAGGCGGCAGCGCCGTTCGTTCGCCATGGGCCCCCCAACGAGAGGACGCCCGTCCACGCGAGCGCGGAGAGGGCGTCCCGATGTCGCCGACAGACCGATCGAGGGGTCAGCTGTCCTTGTTCGTGGCCTTCTTCAGCTCCTTGGCTGCGTAGACGCCGAGCGCCATGGCCATGACGACCACGATGCCGAACACGGTCAGTATGGTGATGACGAGAGAGGCCGACCAGTTGGGGGTCATGCGGTCCGTTCACCTCCCGGAGTGTCCGAATAGCTTCGAGCGGATTGTATCGGTGGGGACACCCCCGGGCAAGCGTGCCGGCCGGTATCCCCTCTCTCCCCCTCTTTCGGTGTCAATGTCCGGGTCCCTTCTTCGCACACCGGTTTTGACGCGTCCAGGGCTTTCGCGGTTCTCCATGGGCGCGCATTCCCGTCCTGGCGTGGTGCGAGGGTGTGACCGGTCTCCCGCGAGTGGGGGGCGGTGTCTGAGAAGTGCGTAGTGCCTCATAATGAAAGGTACTCGAGGACCTGATTCGCTGCCTCAGAATCAATGTACTCGAGCTCGGGTGCCTCCACCTCCTCTTTCCATCTCGGGTTCTTGCGGGCGTTGAGCTTGTAGAGCTTGCCTTGCAGCC